>JAKCCY010000146.1 GCA_021838765.1 Nitrospirota bacterium | reverse complement strand
TTCGTATGAATTCGGCGATGGACTGGGTCCTTCTCCGACACCGGAACCCGGATCTTTCTGGCTTCTCGGTTCCGCACTTCTGGCCATGATCGGCTTCTCTCTCCGAAAGACAATGCCCAAAAAAGCCTGAGACTAGTTTCAGAGCCATATCCGGAATGCCAGGAAAACCTGGCATTCCCCTCTTTACTATTTCCCCACCTTCCCCCCCAAAAATCTCCCTTCAGCACATCCATCGACAAAAGAGCCTCTGGCATGTTTTATTGATGCAAAGGGTTTTAAAACGCACCGGCATTTCAGATTGAGATTTGTGCTTATGTCATGCGGAGAATCAAGATTGATCGAGTGCCATTCAAACATGACTCATAAAAGAGATTCTGCTCCTTTCAGAAACTTCCTCACATCCATTTTTCTGATCGTTTTCCTATTTTCTCCGTCTGAAAAGCCCCCTGTATTTGGCCAGAGCATTACTCAACAGGACCAGACCATTCTTCCTTCATCAGATTTCAATCCCTGCATCCGGATTCTGTCGATCGATGGAGGAGGCGTCCGGGGCATCATTCCCGCAGCGGTTCTTGAAAGGATCGAAGAAGAAACCGGGGAACCGGTCAGCAGACTGTTTGACTTCATTTCGGGAACATCCACAGGGGCTGTCATTTCCCTGGCACTGACAAAACCATCAGAAAAGGATTCCCAAAAAGCTCAGTTTTCCGCCAAAGATATTGTCGGATTCTATGAACGCGACAGCAGGATCCTCTTTCCTCCCCCATCAACCGAAACGGAAGAAAAGCGTTTCCTCACCTCAACAAAATACTCACCGGAACCGCCACTGAACATTTTCAGGCAAACCTTTGGCAAAACCGGACTAAAAAAGTCCCTCGTTCCCATTCTTGTTCCAACCTACAACATCAAGGAGAAGAAACCGTTTTTCTTTAAAAGCTGGGTCAAAAGCACCAACGACTACCCGATGAGTGAAGTCGCCCGGGCGGCTGTTGCCGCCCCGGGCTACTTCCCCCCTGTCGAACTTCCCGCCCACAGGCAAACATCCTCCCCAAAACAGACAATTGTACTGGTCGACGGCGGAGTCTTTGCCAATAATCCCATGAGATATGCCTTGGAAAACTCCTATCAATTGGGCAATATCCGAAAAGGCATTTTTCTCCTGTCTCTTGGAACAGGAAAAACCTCTCCCGAACACCCAAGAGAAAGCCCTTATCACTGGGAAGAGGCACAATGGCCATCACCACTAAAAAATCTTCTCTTTGCTGATCCACCCATTAGCAACCAAGAGTCATCCTCCCAGATCACACTGCGGATGGAGCCCGTCATTCCAGCGGAAAACGCCGCAATGGACAATGCCCGAGAACAAAACCTGCTGACGCTCAGAAATATCTCCAAGCAGATGATGAATCAAAACCGACCAGCCTTCAAAAGGATTTTGAGGATTCTCAAAACACCTCGGCCGGCCGGTTGTTTCAGAGAGGGCAACCTCCCGGATTGACCGGAAAACAGACCATTCGGCCAATCATTATCCTCCATTTCATCTGACCGATTTTTGTCTAACTGCCTTTATTGTATAGAGCCAAAGCCTCCTCTACGGATTGGTCCAGTACGGCAATGGCGTGAATCGCGCGACAAAAACGGATAGCTTCCTCAAAAGAACGTTGATGAACATTTCTTCCGGTGGCACAACCGGATGTGCCACCAAGATGAATCTGATCATAGAGACGCTTTAAAAAGCTGGGAACGGTGGTCTCGGCGCCACCGGCGCAAACCACCTGGGATCTGCCGGCCGCCGCCACCGCTTCCCTGAGCAACATCCCGTCCATCTGGCCGGACGGATCAACAGGAGGATTAATCTTTATAAAATCTGCACCCAGACAGGCCCCGACACCAGCTCCTCCGGCAATCAAATGGGCATCGTTCTCATTCCCAACAGATCGTCCTCTCGGATAAACCCACAAGACAAATACCAGACCCATCTGATGTGCCTCAAAAATGAGTCTTGAAGCCTCGGACAACATTGCTGGCTCATACTCGCTTCCCGGATAAAGGGTATAACCGAGAGCCACAACGCGCACTCCGGCATGGCGAACAAACTGTTCAACCTGGGATGTTTCCTGCCACTGGAGACTGACAGGATCCTTCTGGTCCTTCTTCACAAGATGGGTTTTTGAATTCAGCTTGATCAGATAAGGAATATCGCGATAATCCATCCCATACCGCGCAATCAGACCCATCTGGCCTGCAAAGCAACCGACAGGAGCGCTCTGGGCTATTTTAAAAAGATGCTCCGGAGAAGAATCATCAGCCGCCACGGCAGCCCCGACAAAATCATCATTCAGATGCTCAACCTTTTGATCCCCGGCCATGAGGAAAAGCCGTCCGGTCTCTTTTGTCATCAAACGATAATTCTCTTCGTAGCGTCTTCTCGCCGCGCCTCTCGGCACATCCAGGGGAATTGACAATTTCATCATAACGCCCTCCCTACCAGTTAAAGGAATCATCAACTTCATGGAAAGCTTCGGCAAACATGCCCCTCAGCTCAAATCATAACATTCACTTCATGATCCCCCCAAACGTTCAAACTCCTCCCTTACAAAACCGACATCCGCGAACCTGCCATGATTGACCAGATCGGAAAAAGCATGTCATAGTGGTGGACCGGTACTGATCCGCATTCATTTCCCCCGACCCGAACATGAAAAATCGTCCAGTTGGGAAATCAAAATGAATCGACGAGCCTTCCCGGGGCATGCGGAGGAGAACAACAGCTTTGGCTGCCGCTCCCCGTCCATCCAGTTTGACAAAATAAAGCTTGATCAAATACAATTACAGGACGTAAAGATCTGAAAAAACGTCACCATTTTCCGTTGTCTCCGATGGAATGATTGCCGCCGGAATCAATCGTACGGGGAACTATTATCTGTTAAGGAGATCCTGTGTCCCAATATCGCGTAGCAGTTGGTCCTGAAGCATTTCTTCCCCCCTCCGCAGCCATGATGGGGATTTCTCTCCCCGACCCGGGTGAAGGGCATATTGAAGGTGTCCTTGTCCCAGAGATTCAGGCTATCGAAGAAGCTGCAAGAAGGCTTTCCAAAGCCAAGGTTCCGACCTTTTTCCCTGGTCCGCTCGTTCTTTGGAAGTGGAACGAAAAATCTGCAAAAATGGCCAAGGTCATCAAAAGGGCTTCTGTCGAAGGGGGCATCAACATCATCCCCATGACAGACTACCGCCCCAAATATCCAAAGATTGATCCTGAAACAGAAATCAATCCCAACCATCCCAACCTCACCATATGGCACAACAAGATCGATGCGTGCCTGTTTGTTGGCGTCCATTGCCACCAAGCCAACCTGGCTCTCAAGATCATTCGTGGCGGAACAGACTGTTTCACAATGGCCTTCTGTTCTTTTTCCGGACATGAGGATGCCAATCTGTCGGTAAGGGATACTTCCCCGGAAACGTTCGAGCTATTGACAGACTTTCTCATCAAAATGCGTTCCAACTCAAAAGGGTTTTAAGAATACCCTTTTGGCAGGAAAACCATATTGTCCATAAGGAGGAGTTCCCTAGAGGGATTTCTCCTTTTATGGCGATAAGGCAGGGGATGCCGGGAGAAAAATCAGTTTTCCGGATCCATTTGTATATGTAGCGGTTTATGGCCGCCAATATTCTTCTATCCAATCAACGTTTCACAAAAGGAGTGGAAGTGAATCCTTACAAAGTCATGAGGGGTCCGGAAGGATTCCTGCCCCCGGCAGCGGCATTGGCCGGAAACATACTCCCCGAGCCAGGATTTGGCCACATCGAAGGAAGAATCGTCAACGAGGACCAGGCTGTCGAAGAAGCTGCAAGAATGTTTGTCGGCGCAAAGGTTCCAACGATTTTCCCGGGTCCCCTTGTTCTCTGGGGATGGAACGAAAAAGCCATCAAGACTGCTGAGGCGGTCGAGCGTCTTTCCATCGCAGGTGGAATCAACATTATCCCGATGCCGGACTATCGCCCGAAATACCCGAAGATTGATCCAGAAGCAGAAATCAACCCGAATCACCCCAACCTCACCATATGGCACAACAAAATCGATGTTTGCATGTTTATCGGTGTGCACTGCCATTATGCCAATCTTTCGCTCAAGATCATTCGCGGCGGAACAGCCTGCTACACAATGGCATTCTGCGCAGAGGCAGGCCATGAAGATGCCAACCTCAGCGTCAGGGACATGTCTCCAACAAAGCTTGACAAAGTGACCGAAATCGTCAAGAAGCTGAAAACGAATTCAAAAGGGTTTTGATCAACACTCCGAAAGGCCAGACGTTAGAAGATCTGGCCTTTCGGACATTGGTTAAACCAATCGGGATCATCTCATCCATTCCTTCCGATTTGCACTCCGACGATTTCCCCCAATCTCTCTATGACCTGTTCGCACCGTAGTATAGCGGTATAACCCAGTCAATCTCCTGAAACAAAAACTGCAGCCGATACCACCCATAAGATTTTGAATTCCAACACATCAAGGTAAAGATCCCTCAATGGATCTCCTATCGGTGAGTGATGACAAAAAAACTCCCGTCTTACGCCTTCTGATAAACCGTTTAAGCCATTCTGAGCCGGAGCGAAAATCTCCCTTGATCCACGGATCAAAAAATCCGATTTCATGACTGTCACTGGCCTCCTTCAGACAAATGGAACATTGGAGACGCTTCCGCTTTGACAGACCCACCGGTCACTGGGATAATGGACCATCGCTCCATCCCAGAAAATCAGATTCACTACCGGTTCCTGAACGAGCCCTCTTGAAGAAACGGATATTTCCATGACCTTGACCATCAATTTCGCTTCTTCTGCATCATGACCAATCCGTTTGGAGTCCTTCCGATCATTCTTCTCCTGATCCCTCTTGTCCCTTTCCTGGGGGGAGCGGTCGTTTTTTTCCTCAAAAAAGACGAGAACATATCCTTCAGGCTTCTTTTTCCATTAGGTGCCCTGTCACTTCTAGGCTCCGTCATCATGGACGCGGCTTCCCCGTGGAATGGCCATCCCGTGAATTTCGTCCTCTTTCCGGATCCATTTTCAGAGATACCCGGCCCAGGAATCTCCATTTCCTGGGATCCTCTCTCCGGAATCCTGTCCATTTTCATACTCCTCGTGTTTCTCAACATTCTGACCTTCTCGCGTCGAACCATGTCGACCGAACCCTATGCCGGAGCGTTTTTATCCGCCCTCTCCCTGGCCACCGGATCCCTCCTTCTTCTCGTGACAGCAAGGCACCTCTTGTTGATCTACCTTGCCTGGGAACTGGTCCTTCTCGCCTTGATTCTCCTCTTGATCCACCATCGCCACAGATCACTCTCCGCAATGGGAGTGATCTCCACCTGGACCATGAACCAGCTTGGCGGGGGACTTCTGCTCTCGGGATTTCTTCTTGTCGGAAAGATGGCAGGAACCTTCGATCTCGACACCCTTTTCCGAAGACTCGATCCCCAACTGGGCCTCTTACAGGGAAGCCCCGGAGAGCTCATCCTCGCCTGCACGCTCATCTCCTGTGGACTCTGCATCAGATCCGTCCAGTTTCCATTTCACGGCTGGCTTTTAACAACACTCGACGCACCCACTCCCGTATCGGCCTTCATGCATGCCGGCATCGTCAATGCGGGAGGTTTTTTGCTGACCAGGCTCGCTCCGCTTTTCAATACAACGCCGATTGTTCTTGATGGACTGTTTCTTGTCGGAGCCACCACAGCGGTCGCCGGATCGGCCATGATGCTCATTCAGGTCCGGGTCAAAAATACCCTGGTCTACTCCACCATCGGGCAAATGGGATACATGATCGCCGAATGCGGACTTGGTGTTTTTCCTGCCGCCATTTTCCACATGATCGCCCACGGGATTTTTAAAGGGACCCTTTTTCTAGGATCGGGAAGCATCATCCACGAGATCCGGGTCAACGAACACGAACCAAAGGGCGTCGTCCGAAAACTCTTCGGACGACATCACAAAGTCGGTATCCTTCTTCTTGGGATGATTGTCATTGTTCCCCTTGGCTGGCTCTGGTACCACATGATACGGGGCGGAGGGTTCCTACCTCAAAACGGGGCCTTCATCCTGATCATGTTTGGGGTTGCAACCGCCATCCAGACAGTTCTTTCCCTGACCAGATCCCGCCACCTGCTCACACCAAAATCCTTGGGAATCATGGCCGGAGCCCTCATCACCCTCGTGGGACTATATTGGGGATCCATCCATCTTTTTGACCAGATGCTGGAAGTCGTGGTTGGAAAACCCTCTCCCGAGGAGGTGGACAACCGGTTGAGGTTCCTCGTTCCGGCGACCTTTACAACCATGGCCTATATTCTTTTCCTTGGCGGAGGTCTTCTGATGCGGGAGGGAAAATCTTCCCCTGCTGTCTCACCGGCTCTTTTAAACAAAATTCACGGTCTTCTGGGAAGGGATCTCGGCGTCTCAACCTTTGCCCGTAGACTCATCACCGAGCCCCTTATGGCCATTGCCCGTACCATCAGGTCGCTTACGATCAAACCCGGAGACCTCTCCGTCAGGGATCGGGAACTTTGATGAAAGACCCTTTACTCCTGACCATCCTGTTGCTCCTACCTATTTTTTCGATGGTGCTGAACTTCCTTTCCGGAAAAAA
>JAKCCY010000145.1 GCA_021838765.1 Nitrospirota bacterium | reverse complement strand
ATGGCCAGAAGTGCGGAACCGAGAAGCCAGAAAGATCCGGGTTCCGGTGTCGGAGAAGGACCCAGTCCATCGCCGAATTCATAGGAACCAGCTTGTGTCTGAAACTTGACCGCAAAATCGGAAAGCGTCAATGAGGAACCGATGGTTCCGGTATTTGATGTCAGGAAGAAGGTGAATGAGTCGGTCGATGGGCCCAGTTTAGTGTAACCATTTCCAAGCCCGCTAGTAATGGGTCCCCCGCTACAGTTTATTCCTGCCCAGAAACAGGCGTTGATTCCGCTAAACCCTCCTGGGAAATTACCTGGAGAGCTATAACTTTTGAAGATTGTTCCTTGAGATCCCGAATCTCCGGGTATGTTCCATGAAGGAGAGATGTTCGAGTTGGAGAGCTGTGTGGAAAGACCGATGGACATCAACGCGGCTTGAAAGCTCGAGATTGTCGTGTTTTTGATGGTTGCAGAGATCTTGACATAGTTGCTTCCGTATTGGTCCAGTGTAAATGTTCCGGTTGCACTGAGATTGACCGGGGAAGGATTTACTATTTTCGGATTGTTGCAAGTCGTGTTGGCGCTACAGAGCCAGTTGGCCGTAAAAGATTGTCCCACATCGGAAGCGTTCATGGTGACATCCTGATATCCGTTTACTTCACCAAAAGAGAAGGCAGCGTAAGCATCTGGAAGGTATGAGGTTGTGAGGATAGCCACCGCAAGAAGGCTTTTCAAAAGGATTGAATGTTTCATGTTCCGTCCTTGGTTAGGGAAGCATGGATTCCACTGAGGTCCAGATCGACCCTTTGGGATATTCCCATCGGGTTAAAATTCTTGTTGCGATTTCATAAGCAAGTGTTGTGCCAGGTATATGTTTTTATTGTTTTTAAAGGATTAAAGGATTTTTTTGGTTTGGGAGATGTTTTTTTTTGTGCATCGGACCAATCTTTCTGTAAAAAGATCTGATGGTTCTGTAAAAAAAACTGACGGTTCCTGTAGCTCTTCCTTTGCTCCGAAGATGGAGCGGATTTTCAAAAATATTCTGGAAATGGAAAAAATCCTTGACAACCAAGACTCGGGCCGGTTACCTTTGAAAATCTTCGTTTAATCATGAGCGAAGATGCTCCTGATCATCTCGACTGAAATGAATGATTGGACAGCTTACCGAAGGTGTCATCGGATTGGGTCCTGATTTTTCGGATTCCTGTTCGGGATGCCGCCACCAAGGTGAAGGAATGGGCCGGAAAGACTCCCTTAAGAGGGTTTTTTTCGGAAAAGCCATCTTCCCTAACAAAAGAAAGGGCCCTGATGGGTCAAGACTCGAGTCCTAGGCGGAAGGGAAAGGAGGAAATGCTTTAAATCGATTTTTCCTCCATGTTTTTCTCCTCCTGTTCCCTTCCGCTTTTTTGAAACCCAATGAGTGATCGTTAAGCCAGACCAAAAACGCCATGCGCCTGTCCATTTTGAACGGCTCAAGAGCTTTTTTCGGTCCGCTCCTTTTGCTCTATCGTGAATCTTTTTCAAAAAAGGGGGAGGTCCCCATGTTTCGCTTCCTGTTTCGCACCGTGCGTCACGTTTTTCAGATCTTTTTTTTCAGGATCCGTTTCGTTCTGACCCTGTTAAATGAGCCGGGAATCCTCGGGAGAATCTCTCCATAGGGATTTCGAGCCATGAACAGGTCGGAATCGCCGATCTGATGACCGATAGGCCGATTGTCCCCCCGGCTTCCATATCTTAAGGGAAAACTTGGGCCCCTTTATCACTCTGGGTGGGACAATCGCCTGTATTCAATCTGCGCGGATCACTCGTTCCGCAAAAGTTTTCGAGGGGATTTTATGCTTGTTCAACCAAAAAAAGAGGGTGGTTTTAAAAATCCGCCACAAAGGCCGGACTCTTCTGAGCCCTACCGACACAACGGTTTTTTTCAAAAAGCCAGCCGATGGAATCTTGAAGAGCTTTTGAATGTGCTTGAGGGAAGTCCACAGGGGCTGACCGAGGAGATTGCCAGAGCCAGGCTTGCTGCGATCGGAACCAATGAAATTGATCAGGAGGGTCTTCATTGGCCAAAACAGCTTCTGAAGGCATTCTTGAACCCTTTCATCCTTCTGCTGACAGCTCTGGCGATCATCTCCTATCTGACGGATGACAAAAGCGGTTCCGTTGTTATGGGAATCATGGTCACGGTCAGCGTTTTCCTTACTTTTTTTCAGGAATACCGCTCAAGTCAGGCAGCGATGCGTCTGAAAGCGATGGTGAGCACCAAGGCCACGGTGATCAGGGTCGTCAGGTCAGGGCCGGCAAAAGAGGAAGAGTCTTCGGAAGATAAAATGATTTCCATCCGTCAGGAGGTTCCCATCCGGGAGGTGGTTCCCGGCGACCTGATCCACCTTTCGGCAGGAGACATGGTACCCGCCGATGTGCGGCTGACCTATTCCAAGGATCTGTTTGTCAGTCAGTCCTCACTGACAGGAGAGTCCCTTCCGGTGGAGAAATTCCCGTTCCCCCCGCCTCCTGACGCTTCAAGAACGGTCAACCTTCCGGACCTTCAAAACATCTGTTTTATGGGAACCAATGTGATCAGTGGAACAGCCCAGGCGATTGTTCTGAAAACCGGCAGGGAGACGTTTCTCGGATCCGTTGCAAAAACCATCTCCGAAGGGCGTTCCCTGTCTTCATTCGACCGCGGAATACACCGTTTTACATGGCTCATGCTGAAATTCATGGTGGTCATGACACCGATGGTCTTTCTGATCAATGGGTTTTCCAAGGGGGCCTGGCTTGAGGCGTTCATGTTTGCCGTGGCGGTTGCCGTCGGGCTGACGCCCGAGATGCTTCCGATGATTGTCACGGTGAATCTTGCAAGAGGAGCCTTGTCGATGGCCAAGAGAAAGGTCATCGTCAAGAGGCTTCCGGCCATTCAGAACTTTGGTGCCATCGATGTTTTATGCACCGACAAGACAGGAACATTGACACAGGACAAGGTTGTTCTTGAAAAGTATGTGGACCCCCTCGGCAATCCAAAGAACCATGTTCTGAAATATGCCTTTCTAAACAGCTTCTATCAGACGGGTCTGAAAAATCTTCTGGATGTCGCGATCTTGAAACATCATGAAATCTGGGGAGACCTGGCCGTCGAGCGGGATTATCAGAAGATCGACGAGATCCCATTTGATTTCGCGAGAAAACGAATGTCCGTCATCCTCGAGAGGAAGGACAGGAGCCATGTTCTGATCTGCAAGGGCGCTCTCGAGGAGATCTTCAATATCTGCCAATTTGCCGAAATTGACGGTGAGATCATCCCGATCGAGTCGGTCTCAAGGGATCGCTGCATGGCACTTGCCAATGATCTCAACAATGACGGAATGCGTGTCATCGCCGTTGCGGCAAAAGAAGTCTCACAGCGTGGCCCCTCCTATTCTGTGGCCGACGAGTCGGATCTCACCCTCCTTGGCTATGTGGCGTTTCTGGATCCTCCGAAAGAAACGGCGATGGAAGCTATTCGCCTTTTGGGGAAAAAAGGAGTTTCGGTCAAGGTTCTGACAGGTGACAACGATCTTGTGACAAGAAAAATCTGTCGTGAGGTGGGGCTTGAGGTGGACTCCCTGATGCTGGGGGGAGAGCTGTCCGAGATCTCCGATGAAGATCTCGACTCACGGGTGGAGAAAACAACGGTTTTCGCGAAGCTTTCTCCTTCGCAAAAAGAGCGGATCATCCGATCCCTTCAGCGAAAGGGCCATGTTGTCGGATTTATGGGAGACGGGATCAACGACGCTCCGGCCCTTTTGGCCTCGGATATCGGGATATCCGTCGACAATGCCGTCGATATCGCGAAAGAGTCCGCCGATATCATCCTCCTTGAAAAAAGTCTTCTTGTGCTGGAAGAGGGGATTATCGAGGGCAGGAAGGTGTTCGGAAACATCATCAAATATATCAAGATGGGTTCGAGCTCGAACTTCGGAAATGTTTTCAGTATTCTCGGGTCGAGCGTTTTTCTTCCGTTTCTTCCCATGCAGCCGGTCCAGCTTTTAACCCAGAACCTTCTTTATGACCTCTCCCAGACGGCGATCCCCTTCGATCACGTCGATGAGGAGTATCTCGAAAAGCCTCGCAAATGGGAAATCGGGGATATCGGGCGATTCATGGTTGTGATGGGACCCATCAGCTCGATCTTTGACTATGCGACATTTGCTGTCATGTGGTTCGTGTTCAAGGCGAACAGTCCGGCAAGCGCCGGATTGTTCCAGTCCGGATGGTTCATTGAAGGACTCCTCTCCCAGACACTGATCGTCCATATCATCCGTACCCGGAAGATCCCGTTTTTGCAAAGCAGGGCATCCGCTCCGCTTCTTGTGATGACTTCGCTGATCATGATCCTCGGAGTGGCCATTCCCTTTTCTTCCCTGGGAGCGAAGGTTGGTCTTGTCCCCTTGCCCTGGAGTTATTTCCCATGGCTATTGGCCCTTCTTGTTCCCTACTGCCTTTTGGCCCAGATGGTCAAGAACCTCTTTATCCGAAGATATGGCTTCAATTAGCGTGGCGCTTGTGTCCGGGGGGGATATCACGCCCCGGACACTCTGCCTTTCCTTTCCCCTCCCTTCCTGAAGATCCTCCACGATGGTCAGCGTCTTATAGACGGAACCCTTTGACCCATCTCCAATGATTTGGATCCTCTGATTGTCAGAAAAGATCTAGTATAAACGTGGACGAATATGGAATTTGATGATCGTTCACATCCCCGTTAGAATAAGAGGGTTCCACTTTTGCTCGAAACTTGTTTGGATCAGTTCCAACAATCTGAAAGACAATCTGGGCATATCCCTATATGGCATATTGGTTTTTTATGGTTTGTATTATAATAATAGGGGAGTTTGTTCCCTTGAAAGGATCTTGATGTCCAATCTCTTGAGTCGGGAAACGAGTCCCTATCTTCTTCAGCATGCGGAAAATCCTGTGAACTGGTACCCATGGGGACCGGAAGCACTCTCTCTGGCCCATGAAACGAATCGCCCGATTCTTCTTTCAATCGGGTACTCCGCCTGCCATTGGTGTCATGTCATGGCCCATGAATCCTTTGAGGATCCGGAGACGGCCTCGGTCATGAATGAGTCTTTCATCAACATCAAGGTCGACAGGGAAGAACGTCCGGATCTCGATCATATCTACCAGATGGCTCATACCGTGATTACAAAAAGAAACGGCGGCTGGCCCCTCACGATGTTTCTGACCCCTGACCAGGTTCCGTTTGCGGGAGGAACCTACTTCCCCAAAAGTCCCCGATTCGGTCTTCCCGGTTTTATTTCGGTTCTGCACCAGATCCGGCAATTTTATGATGAAAACAAAGAGGCTCTGTCCGGTACAAAGCATCCTGTGACGGAGCTTCTCTCCCGATCGGATGCTCTTGGCGAAGGTGCAAACCCCGATCCGTCCTCGCTGACGATCGAGCCCGAAGCCCGTCTCAGGGACAGCCTTCGAGCCCGGTTCGACTCGGAAGACGGTGGATTTACCCCGGCACCGAAGTTTCCCCATCCAATGGATATTGCCGCATGTCTCCGGGAGTATGAGCGCGAAGGAGAGGTTTTTGATCTCTGGATGGCAAGACACACACTGGAGAGGATGGCCTCCGGAGGTATTTACGATCAGATCGGTGGCGGTTTTTCCCGTTACAGCGTGGATGGCACATGGACAATCCCCCATTTTGAAAAGATGCTTTACGACAATGCTCTTCTCCTTTGCGTCTACGCCGAAGGTGCGCATCTTTCTGAAGACGCCGGCCTCGCTTCGGTTTGTGACGGCATTGTGACTTGGCTTTTTCGGGAAATGAGGGATAGTTCCGGGGCGTTTCATGCAGCCCTCGATGCCGACTCTGAAGGTGAGGAAGGGAAGTATTATGTCTGGACGCGTGAAGAGGTCTCAAGGATTCTGACCCCCGAGGAATATCAGGTGGTATCGCTCACCTATGGCCTTTCGGAAACACCGAACTTTGAACACGAGTTCTGGCATTTCAGGAAGAATCTTCCGTTTTCGGAGGTGGCTTCACGTCTCTCTCTGACGGAAGGGCCGTTTCATTCACTTTTGTCATCGGCAAAAGAAAAACTTCTGTCCGTCCGCTCACAGAGGATTCCACCCGGAAAGGATGACAAGGTCCTCACCGGCTGGAATGGTCTCCTTGCCCGCGGACTGATCCGTGCCGGACGGATCCTTGACCGTCCGGAGTGGATCATGGAGGGACAGAAAATTCTGGATATTCTCCGGGAAACACTCTGGACAGGAGATCATCTTCTGGCGGTCCGGACGAAGGGTGAAAGCAGGCTGAACGCATATCTTGATGACTATGCTTATGTTCTGGATGCTCTCGTCGAGTCTCTGGCGACGGTTTACAGGCCGTCAGATCTGGCCTGGGCCCTTTCCCTCGCGGATGTTCTCGTCTCGAAGTTCTGGGATGATGCGGCCGGAGGGTTCCATTTTACGAGCCATGACCATGAACAGCTGATTCATCGTCCAAAATCCGGCCATGATGCGGCAATACCCTCAGGATCGGCTGTTGCCTGCCGGGCCCTCAACCGTCTTGCCCACCTTTCCGGACGGATGGACTGGCTTGAGAAGGTTGGCAGGACGCTTGCCCTTTATTCAAAACCGATGCTTGAGCAACCTATGGGATATGCATCGATGATCATG
>JAKCCY010000144.1 GCA_021838765.1 Nitrospirota bacterium | reverse complement strand
GCATTTCCCGCTCAGCGTCTCCGTGGAGAGGGCTCTTATGGCGACTTGCGACGGCCTTCTGGCGATGAAAAGCTCCGAACTTGCAAGACAGGTGATGGAGCAGCTCCGGATCCTGTCAAAAGAGAAAAAGGACTGGTTTGAAAAGCGCAGGAGAGAGGCCTCGGAGCGGTTGATGCGGATCGCTTCCCGCCGGGAAGCTTCGAAAAGCTGGCCATTGTGAGCGGGGGGATTTCTTTTTTCGATTCGGGAATGGGAGGCCTCTCCGTCCTGAAGCATTTTCTTGAACTCTTCCCGGGAATCTCTGTGACCTATCTTGGCGATACCGCGCGTTTTCCTTACGGGACCAAATCGAGAGAGACCATTGTCCGATTTGCCAGGGAGGATGCCCGCTTCCTGGCCGAGATGAAGCCCGACCTGATTATTGCCGCCTGTTTTACCGTATCAAGCCAGGCCTTTGAGGAGTTTTCCGATGAGGTCAGCCCAATTCCGACACTCGGTGTCCTTGAAGCAGGTGCGAGAGTTGCCGCAAGATTGACCCGCTCGGGAGCGATCGGCGTTCTGGCCACGGAAGGGACGATTCGTTCGAATGCCTATCCCCGCCTGATTGCTGAAATCGATCCGGGAATCGGTGTTTTTGCCCAGCCATGTCCGCTTTTTGCACCGCTTGTTGAAGAAGGCTGGGTTGTGGGGGATGTCGCAGAGGCTGTTTCCCGTGAATATCTGATCCCTTACCTGACAAAGTGGAAAAATGTCGACACGATGATCCTCGGCTGCACTCATTATCCCCCGCTTCTTCCTGTCCTTCAGAAAATCCTGCCGGAGGTGACCTTTATTGATCCGGGGTACGAGCTTGCCCGGGAAATATTGAACAGGAATCTTGTAAGTCAAAATCCCGAACGACCTGCAACGATGCGATTTTTTGTAACGGACGGGGTTGAGCGATTTTCAAGGGTTGGAGAAAATCTTCTGAAACATCCCATTGCTGATGTTGTTTTGGTGGATCCTGTGTTTGAGAAGCTTGCGGAGCACGGGGAAAATCCCTGAGCGACAAGACTCTTTTTATCGGGAGCGGGATTCCTTGAGTGATTTCCTGGCGGCACAGCTTTCGACAAATTGGCTGATGATCAGTCTGGACAGGTGGTCACCCGAGAGAAATCTTTCCGGATGCCACTGGACGGCAATCATAAACGGGTGGCTGGGGTCGATCACTCCTTCGACCATTCCATCGGATGTCTTTGCGAAGACAGAAAGTCCGGAGCCCAGAAGATCAACCCCCTGGTGGTGGAAGCTGTTGACCTGATAGTCTCCCTCCGGAATCCAGTCGATCGGCGGTCTTTTTTCGACATGGACGGCATGTGGGGACTTGTGATCCAGAAAGGAATCTTTACGGGAAGGAATATCCTGCAGGAGCGTCCCGCCCCTGTAGACGTTCAATGCCTGCAAGCCGCTACAGATTCCCAGGCAGGGAGTCTTGTCATCTTCTGACTTTTTGATCAGCGCCTGTTCGAACCGAACCCGCTCATCTGTCATCCATTCGTTATTCTGGATTTCCTTGCTTTTGCCATAAAAAGACGGGGGAATATCCGGACCGGAGCCTGAGATCAGGATCCCGTCGAGAAAGTCCCATTGAGAAACGTCAGATGTCTGGTCTTGCTGGAAAAACTGGAAGGGCAGTATGACAACCAGTGCCCCGGCATCCCGTAAGGTGTCGACATACGGGGCTTTAAGAAAATGCCGGGGATGGTTTTCATTGTGTTGGGGCTCATAGTCTGCCGTGATACCTATGACTGGCAGCTTTGCCCCCAATTTCAGGGATCTTTCCTGCTGAAAGAAGAGGACTGGTGCGATGATGAGCCTGAAGAGCGGTACCCGCCACCTGTGGTACGACGTCCACCGCTTCCGCTTCTGGATGAGCGGTCAGATCCTCCGCCCGATCCGTAGGAAGGTCTTCCCGATCCTGATCTCGGTCCGGAAGATGATCCCGTTCTCGGCCGATAGGATGTTGGGTGCGGAACTGACAGCGGGTGTCTCGGGATCGGCTCGCCTGTCATGCGCTCGATCGATCTCATCGTGTCGGTGTCGGCAGGATGGTAAAATGAAATGGCTTTTCCTGTGCGTCCTGCGCGTCCTGTCCGGCCGATCCTGTGGACATAGTCCTCGGCGGTCTGGGGAAGGTCATAGTTGATGACGTGGGTGATCCCTTCGATGTCAAGGCCACGGGCCGCCACATCCGTTGCAACCAGAATCTTGAGGTCGCCTTTTCTGAATCTGGCAAGAACCCTGTTCCGGACATGCTGGGACTTGTCTCCATGGAGTGCATCTGTGGAGTATCCTTCCCCGGAAAGGGAAATGGAAAGCTCTTCGGCTCCACGCTTGGTTCTTGTAAAGACAATCGTCTGGCCCGTATGGTTTTTGACTGAGTCCAGGATCGTCTTGAGAATGCCCAGTTTCTGGGATCCGTGGGAGACGGTGACAATCTCCTGTTCGATCTGGGGCGATGAAGGCTCGCTTGAGTTCAGTCGAATGATCGCGGCATCTCTCTGGAATGATCTTGCAAGTTCCTGGATCCTTGGTGGAAGTGTTGCCGAGAACAGAAGAGACTGTCGATCCTGGGGAAGACCGGCGACAATGGCCTGGATGTCGGGGAAAAAGCCCATGTCGAGCATCCGGTCGGCCTCATCGATGATCACCATGGAGATGTGGGCAAGGTTGATGTTGCCCCGTCGAAGGTGATCAAGAAGCCGCCCCGGGGTGACGACTGCGATGTCCCATGGTTTTCTCAGCGACATTTCCTGGCGTCTGAGGTCTGTTCCGCCCACGAGAAGGATCTGTCGGGAACGGGTGTATTTGGAGTAGGACATGGCTGCAGAAAAAGTCTGGTTCGCGAGTTCCCTGGTTGGGGAAAGAATGAGAACGCGGAAGCCCTGCTTTGCCGTTCTGCTCTGGAAGATCCTGTGAAGTGCCGGCAGAAGGAATCCGCCGGTTTTTCCTGTTCCGGTCCGGGCGATGCCAAGGATGTCCCGTCCTTCGATGATCAGGGGAATGGTGGCGGCCTGAATCGGGGTGGGAACAAAATGCTCGATATCGTTTAAGGCCTTCAGTATTTCGGGAGCCAGACCAAGATCGGCGAAAGTGACTTGATCGACAGGTTCGTCTGCCTCGACATTTTTGACAGTGGGTGATTTGGGTTCAACGGATTGATTTTGGAACATGATACGAATACCTCCTAAGATTTTGGGCGCAGAAAGCTCCTGACCCGGTTGGGGGAAACCCCCTCCTGGCGAGTCGTTCAAGTCCAGAATGCTCTCCGTCGGACGGTATACAGAGAGGGATTGACTCCATCCCTCTCAGGCAACCCCCACGTTTGATGATCTAGGGAGTAGAATCTTCGGCCGAAAGGCTGAAAACAATTTGGGAGGGTCACGCAAAAAGACTTGAATAATCGACAAACCATCAGTAAAAATGCTGGGCACATGGGCTCAACGAAATGACTATAGCACCTGAGGATCCTCCTTGGCAAGGTTTATGCTTGTTCCGCAGGGGACCTCGTCTGGCTTTGTTGTGGACCGGACCGGACTCTTGTGGGGCTTCGTTCTAAAGGATCCAGTTTATCAACTACCCGCTACTAAGCTTTTGCTGTAGTGGGGGGGGGCGGTCTCGCGACCGAAAGTTCCTCTTTCACCGAGGATGCGCGAAGGCGTTTGGTCCTTTGCGTCTTATTGTCGGGTAGGGACAGCGCATTACTGCGCCATCTCCCCCGAGCCGGACGTCAGCCTTTTGGCGCATCCGGCTCAAGCCAGTCAAAGCCCCTTCTTACGGGAGCCGGTAACGCTGCCTTGGGATACGTGAAGGGCAGGTATACGAGGTTGTCGTGTTCTGCTTGATGAGCGTGCGATGGGGGAGGGTCTCGTCTGTACACCGGAGGGAGTTGTCGTCAGCGTAAATCTTAGGGTATCTGAATTTTGTGATCGATACACAAAACTCCTATGACATTCAGAATTCGCTGATCGAGGAATGCCAATCGGTTTCTTCGTCTGGGGCGGGTTCATCGACAGAGTCAGAGTTGACTCCTGCCCGGTTGGTCACGATGTCCGACCAGATTTCATCGAGAGAGATTTTCCCAAGCCTCGACAAACCCTCGAGAAAAGCGCGTGTGGAGAGAACATGCGTTTGTGTTAGACCGATGGCGGCTGAGAGAAAGCGGCGATCCTCGGAAAGAACGAGAATGACATTTTCCTTGTGCGCATATGTCATCTCGCGGGCCAAGCCAAGGATCGCGGCTTCGCCTCCGTTGCGCGGAGGATTCTCAGGCTTTAATCCGACCGCATTTTCCAGAATGCTTTTCTTTTCCGGTGGCGCACTTTGGTAAGTGTCCCATAGTTGCATTGCGGCAATGAGCGTTGCCCCCAGTTCTGTTTTTTCGACCTGCACCCGTGGGGCATTCTTCGCGATAAAACCTGCAATGACGGCCGCATCGGGATGCTTGCCGGCGAACCGAGTCACTTCGTGGGCCACCGCATCGGCGATGAGGATTCGGACCTCCGGTTTGAAAAAAAACAGCAGATCCAAGTGCCCACCTTTTGCCAAGGAAATGAGCGGGCCAGCATCCGGGATCACGATATTGATCGCCCGGGTCATCAGGAAAGGGCCTCTTCAATAACGGGCATGACTCGATCAAGTTCTGCTCTGATTTTGGGATCCAGAACGGCATCACCTCGATCGATCCCGTTGTCCCTCATGGCATCGAGAAGTTCTCCGTACCACTCGAAACCGAGGAGATCCATAGCCTCGGCCCGGCTGATGGCCCCATCGGCGAACGCGCCCAGGACAAGGCGAATGCCCGTTTTGGCATTGAACACCAAATGGGTTGGAAGACCTCGCGTTTCAATGAGTAACGATTCATTATCGGCAAGGTTGAAATGTTCTCCAAACCTGTTTTTTGCTTCCGTGGCAGGAATTGTTTTCATTGCACCTCCTCAGAACGTTGGATCCGATGGATTTCCATAATATCCATAAATAGCTAATTAGTCAATTAGCTATTTAAATAAAGAGGGTTGATCATTGATCAAAAATTCATACTTTATGATTGATGCCAATCACAAAGTGTGAATACCCAAATCTTATACAACAGAAGATCTACCAACCCGCTTGCCTTTTGGTTCAAGCCTTGGCCAGCAACTTGAGCTTGTCAAATGTAACGATGCTTGCGACGATTCACCTGAGTTGACCTTATCCCATCTAGCCATTGCCCCTTCCCGGTCGTTGCTACCAGGTTCGGATTCCCTCGCGAGTTGTCCTACTGTTCCCCGCGGGTACGTTTCCGACAGCTTCATGCCGGACGATTACGCCTCCCGCATGTGTCGGTGGGCTCCACTGGCTGAACAGTGGGTTCTTCCTACAGAACAGCTCCTGCAAGTGACTTTTCACGTCGCACATCGAAATCATTCTTCTGGGAAGTGGTAAAGGGCTTGACGTGATGCGGAGGAATCAGTTTTGGCGTATGCCCCAGAGACTGACAATATGTCCCCCACCACTGCGCTCCTCCGCACGCCTCCATAGCAACAGTCACCCGGGGAAGGTTCGTGCGGGCCAACCAGTCCCTGAAGCCTTCACGGTTGAATTTCTATTGGAGAACTTTGCTTCCTCCAGCATTGAGGCCTACCACGTGGAACGTGCTCTTGGACAGGTCGACGCAAACGGTGACAAGGGTGGATTCCGGAGTGATTTTCGTCTTTTTTGGGGATTCCATGGCTTGAGGAGATGGAAGATGATCGGGTATAATGGACATCGAAAGAATCGGATCAGCCGAATCTAACGGATGTGGACAGAACTGCTTCTGCCATCTTGAATCATTTTGATAAGCGTTTTCTTTTTTTGAAAATAGCTATTGGGAAAGGAGTTATTGTGAAGAATCCTCTGGACAGTCTATGGGGAACGGTGTTGGCGGGATTTGCCCTGACGGGTGTTCTCTTTTTTGTTGTAAGGGCATTGGTAAACGCCTGATCATTAAATTGGTGAAAAACTTGCTTGTTCGCAGCTGCTAAACATTTATTGGGGTTAAACCGAAGGAGATTTCATGGATCATGTGGCAACGGAACTGATTGTGCGATGGGGACACTTCCTCGCAGGAATCATGTGGATCGGTCTTTTGTACTATTTCAACTTTGTTCAGGTACCCTTTCTGAAGGCAATTTCTCCTGAAGCCAAGGCGGAAGCCTTCAAGCATCTGGTTCCCCGTGCCCTGTTTTTCTTCCGCTGGGCTTCTGTCCTGACTGTCCTGTTCGGGCTTTCGATCCTGGGGCAGAGAGGAATGCTGGCTGATGCCTTCATGTTGCACAAGGGTGCTGCTGTCATTGGCATGGGCGCCTGGCTGGGGACCATCATGATGTTGAATGTATGGGGTATTATCTGGCCCAACCAGAAGAGGGTCATCGGTCTTGTCCCAGCCCAGCCTGAAGAGAAGGCCAAGGCGGCGAGAAAGGCTTTCCTGGCGTCAAGGGTCAATACGATGCTTTCCATCCCGATGCTTTTTTTCATGGGTGCTTCAAGCCATGGAGCTTCATTGTTCCACTGAGCGTGGAACGCTTCCGGATAAAAAAAGGCCTGTCCTGAATGGACAGGCCTTTTTTGTTTCACGGCAAGAGACGTTTTCCAGGGCATTTTAGGTCTGGGAAATGGAGTACTTGAGGACAAATCCAAAGGCCAGAAGGCCGATGATGG
>JAKCCY010000016.1 GCA_021838765.1 Nitrospirota bacterium | reverse complement strand
TACCGGATGGGTGAATGTCGGCATCGACCACGATACCTCCGAGTTTGCTGTTGAGAGCATCCGGCGCTGGTGGCGGGAAATGGGGCAGCCGATCTACCCCGTTGCCCGGCGGCTCCTCATTACGGCTGACGGGGGAGGGAGCAACGGATACCGGGTTCGCCTGTGGCGCCGTGAGTTCCAGAAGCTGGCCAATGAACTCTCTATTCCGGTCCAGGTGTGCCATTTCCCTCCGGGAACGAGCAAGTGGAACAAGATCGAGCACCGAATGTTCTGCCACATCACGGCCAACGGGAGAGGACGTCCCCTGGTCAGTCGGGAAGTCGTGGTGAATCTGATCGCAGGCACCACGACCCGGCAAGGCCTGAAAATCAAGGCGGGCCTTGACGAGAACCGCTATGAGGCCGGGATCAGGTTGCCGGATGACGAGATGGCCGCCCTATCCATTGAGCCAGCGGAATTTCATGGGGAATGGAACTGCCGGATCAATCCCCAGACAAGTTCAACCTAAGTGTTCCCGTTATTTTTGCTAGACCCCCAAGTTTCTTCAACCGGATAATCTTGGCCATTAAGCATATGTACGACAACACACATACAGATTTATAGAGAGAATGGTAGACTAAGGTCGACTTTGGAAATGATTGTCTCATAACATTGCTTCATCGCATTTCATGCAAAGGAGAACATAATGAACAAGATCGTTCTTTCTGGCGCACTCTTTGCCGGGCTTCTTTTCACCCAAACGGCTCAAGCGGGCAATGTTCAGAAAATCATGGGGTCCCAGGACTGCGCTTCATGCCACAGCGTCGACCAAAAGCTTGTGGGCCCTTCATTTAAAATGATTGCTGACCGCTACCGGGGGAAAAAAGGGGTCGTCAAGGTTCTGGCACAAAAGATCATTACCGGAGGTGGCGGGAACTGGACTGCAGACACAGGTGGGATGGCTATGCCACCGCATCCGGGACTTCCTCTTCCACAAGCCGAGGAAATCGTGAAATGGATCCTGTCACAAAAATAGACCTGCTGGGTTAGGAGCCCCTTATCCGGGGCTCCTGACCTTGACTGTGTACAATCCTATTTTCCGGGAACACCTGATTTTTCCCATGTCTCGATCAACGTTTTCGTTTCATTGGCCCAGTCAGACGTCTCCGGAACTCCCTTGTCTGAAGCTCTCTCCGGATTCATGATCCTGACCTTGTCGGCAATTGCCAGATTCAGCGTCTCAAATGACTGCTCGAATGACTTCAGACCTTCTTCAAGAAGCGTTTCGAAGACCTGATCGCAGGATATTCCCAAAGAGGCAAGATCCTTGTAGAAAGCTTCGTCTCTTCCTTTTTTTGCCAAGAGTGCCGGAGAAACCTTGCCGTGATCGACAAATGCCTTTAGAGTCGCCATGGGAACAGTATTGACCGTATCCGGTGCAATCAGCGAATCCACATACAGGACATCCGAATACTCAGGATTCTTTGTTCCTGTCGACGCCCAAAGAGGCCTTTGAACATGTGCGCCGTTACCCATGAGTGTCCTGGTTCGCTCTCCCCTGAACAGCTCTTCAAAAATGGCATAAATCGTGCGGCAGTTCTCGATCCCGAGGCGTCCTTTCAAGCTGTCCGCCTGTGTTTTTTTAAGATCTGACAGTTTTCGGTCAACTAACGTATCAATCCTGCTGACAAAAACACTCGCCACACTATGAACCCGAGAGATGTCACCGCCTTTCTCAAAAAATCGGGAAAGCCCTTTTATATAGGCCATTGCCGCATTTGTATAAGCTTCGGGAGAAAAAAGAAGCGTGACATTGATCGATATGCCGATGGCGGTCAACTCCTCGATTGCAGGCATTCCCTCCGGAGTTCCAGGCACCTTCACCATCAGGTTGGGGTGGTCCACAAGCGCATGCAAAAGTTTTGCTTCGGCCACAGTCGCTTTCGTCTCCCGGGATAAAAGCGGGCTCACCTCGATCGACACAAAGCCGTCACTCCCTCCAGACTCCTTGTGGAGAGGAAGAAAAAAGTCACAGGCTCTTCGAATGTCCCTCACCATCAGAAAACGGACAATTTGCTCTGTTGAGTACCCTTTTCGGGAAAGAATCGCAATTTCGGCATCGTAGGAAGGGCTCCCGTTAATGGCCTTTTCAAAGATCGTCGGATTCGAGGTCATGCCCCTGATCCCTGTCACTTCAATCAGGTTTTTCAACTCTCCAGAGTCCATCAGCTCCCTGCTGATACTGTCAAGCCAGAGGCTCTGTCCAAGCCTGGTCAATCCATCAAGTCGTGAAGACGCTTTCGTTGCCGACATACCCGTTTTTTCAGATGACATCTGCACCTCCCTTAAGTTTCCCACTTATTTTTTCAATCCAACGCTTTTGACAACCAGCGCATCCATATGTCGAAATCAGAATGGCCATTTCCACTCGGTGATTTCCTGGCGATCAAGACCTTCTTTTTTCGCATAATTCAAGTGGTCTGTAATCTGATCCTTTAACCACTCCTTTACATGGGCCCCTGTACACTGGAGACGAGGAACACGATCGATCACATCGATCGCCAGGTTGAACCGGTCTATCTGGTTGGCAATAGCCAGTTGCAATGGAGTGTTAAGTCCTCCTTGCTCCTTGTATCCGCGAACATGGAGGTTCGCATGATTTTTTCTCCGGTAGGCCAATTTATGGATCAGTGACGGGTATCCATGAAAATTAAAAATAATGGGCCTGTCGATCGTAAAAAGGCTGTCGAAGTCACGGTCTGAAAGGCCATGCGGGTGCTCCAATTCAGGCTGCAGCTTGAAAAGGTCGACAACATTAACAACGCGAATTCTGAGATCCGGAAAATGCTCCCGCAAGATAGCCACTGCGGCAACAGACTCGATCGTCACGACATCTCCTGCGCTTGCCATGACAACGTCCGGAACGGATCCCGCGTCATTTGAAGCCCATTCCCAAAGACCTATCCCCTTGGCACAGTGGCGAACGGCACTGTCCATATCCAGAAACTGAAGGTGGGGCTGCTTGTCCGCCACAATCACGTTGATGTAATCGGTGCTTCTAAGACAATGGTCTGCCACCGACAAAAGGCAGTTCGCGTCAGGAGGAAGATAAACCCTTGTGACAGAAGCGCTTTTGTTGGAAATAACATCAATAAATCCGGGATCTTCATGGGTAAATCCGTTATGATCCTGACGCCATACGGTTGAGCTCAGCAAAATATTCAAAGAGGAAATCGGCGCGCGCCAGGAGACCTCGGTTTTGCACTTTTCAAGCCATTTGGCATGCTGATTCACCATGGAATCAATAATATGGGCAAAGGCTTCATATGTATTAAAAAAACCATGTCTCCCCGTCAGAAGATACCCTTCAAGCCAACCCTCAAGGGTATGCTCGCTCAGCATCTCCATGACATGGCCGGTTTTTGACAGCTCCGACCCATCGGCATCTTCCGGAAGGATATCACCCATCCAGGCTTTTTTGGAAACATCATAGACGGCACTGAGCCGGTTGGATGCCGTTTCATCGGGCCCCATCAACCGGAAGTTGTTCGGGTTATCCCGAAATACATCCCTGAGAAACTCCCCAAGAACTTGAGTGTTCCCCTGATATTTTGTTCCGGGCTTTGAAAACTCTGCCCCATAAGTCCGGTAGTCCGGAAGCCGGAGAGGCTTTCGCAACAATCCGCCATTGGCCAGGGGATTGGCGCTCATCCGTCTGTCTCCTTGTGGAGCAAGAGCCCTGAATCGCTCCCGAAGCCGACCATGATCATCAAACAACTCTTCAGGACGATAACTCATCAGCCAGTCGGACAGAATTTTCAAATGGGCCGCATTACTCTCGACATCCAGGATCGGGACCTGATGAGCCCGCCAGAATCCCTCAATCTTGTGACCATCAAGAGTTTTTGGCGCAGTCCATCCTTTGGGTGTTCTCAAAATGATCATCGGCCACCGGGGTCTACCCGTCTCCCCCTCTTCGCGAGCCTTTCGCTGGATCGAACGAATATCACGGAGACAGCGGTCCAACGTTCTTGCCATATTTCGATGCATCTCCATCGGAATATCTCCTTCCACCAAATAAGGAGTGTATCCGTAGCCGACAAAGAGACTCTTGATCTCCGAAGGAGAGATGCGCGACAAGATGGTCGGATTTGCGATTTTATAACCGTTCAGATGAAGGATCGGGAGAACGGCCCCGTCCTGTGCCGGATTCAAGAACTTGTTTGAGTGCCAGGATGTGGCCAGAGGACCCGTTTCCGCCTCTCCATCCCCAACAACGGCGGCAACGATCAGGTCCGGATGATCGAATGCCGCCCCAAATGCATGGGACAGGCTGTAGCCCAGTTCTCCACCTTCATTGATCGATCCCGGAAGCTCAGGAGTGCAGTGGCTTCCAACCCCTCCAGGACTTGAGAACTTTCTGAAAAACTGGCGGAGGCCTTCGATATCCTGACCACGGTCCGGATAAACTTCGGAATAGGTCCCTTCAAGATAGGCATTGGCAAGGATTGCCGGAGCCCCATGCCCCGGACCGCTGATATAAAGGGTGTTGAGATCCTGCTCCCGAATCAGCCGATTCAGGTGAACCCAGATAAAGCTTTGTCCCGGGTCAGATCCCCAATGTCCCAGAAGACGTCTTTTGATATGGGCCGGAGCAAGCGGTTCGCGAAGAAGGGGGTTTTCCCTGAGGTACAGCATCCCCAGTGCCAGATAATTGGCTGCACGCCAATAGCCATCGATGGCTTCAAGATCCGATTCCGTCAACTCTTTTGCCATGTTTCCCCCTTGTGTGTGGGCATCCCAGGACAGTGGACATTGAAAAACAAGATCCCCCGGAAACAGCCAGTCGATTTTAGACTGTGCTCAGAAAAGTGACCTTGCCGCTTTAGAGATCCCTTCTGATGCCATCGGGTGCTGGTCGGCAAAAGAAGCGAGATCCCCGGCCGACAATCCGGCCGAGACAGCAAGTCCGATCTCTCCGATCAAGTTCCCAGCATCAATTCCGACGACATATCCCCCCAGAAGCTTACGCGTTTCAAGATGAAAAAACAGATGGATCCCCCCACCAGTTTCTCCAAGAATCTGGGCACGGGAATCTTCTTCGAACAAATACGTGGCTCTCTTGAAAGGAATTCCCCTTTCTGTCAGGGTCGATGGCGTCAATCCAACATAAGCAGCCGCCGGCAAGGTAAACACCGTTGTCGGGACCGACTCAAAATTCATCCTGTCAGACGCAAGGTCCCCCCCGAGGATCTGGTGTGCACACACCAGGGACTGTCTGACAGCCGCATGAAAAAGGGGCGTTTTTCCGTTCACATCACCACATGCAAAAACATGGGAGATATTTGTTTTCATCCGGTCGTCAACCTCAATCCCTTTTTTGGTCACCACAACCCCAAGCTCCCTGACCCCTCCAGGGATAACCGGACGTCTTCCCGCCGCCAGAAAAACCATCTCCGCGACAATCTCCAAATCCATCTCGTTCTGACGATAACGCACAATCTTTTTTCCGTCAGTCCGGGAGGATACAGAAAGAAGCTGTGCGGAAAGAACCGGTGTAACAAGAGATGAGATTTGGGGAACGAGCATCGAGACGATTTCCGGGTCGACACCGGGAAGCAACGTCTCCCCGATTTCAAGGAGTGTGACGTTTGTGCCGAACGAAGCAAAAAAAGTGGCGGTTTCAAGACCGACATACCCTCCACCGATCACAACCATTGAAGAAGGACATGATTTCAGCGTGGAATTCATCTTGTAAAGGTCATGGCTTGTCAGGCAAAGCTCCGCTCCGGGAAGCGGAGGGACAAAGACGTCGGATCCGCTTGCGATTAAAATATATTTTCCGGAAAAACTTTTCTCACCCGCATCCGTCAGGACAGAAACCTCATGATCAGAGATCATTTTGGCTGTACCCTTAAGGAGGGTCATTCCCGGAGTTCTGGACAACTCTTTCGCGTGCTGTTCATAACGAAACCGTTGCACCGCATCCTTGTGGCCCATCAGAGCGGCAAAGTCGAGACTCCGGTCACCCTTAATTCCGAAAGAAGAAAATCTCCGCTGACGATCCCATTGTTCCGCCACCTCGCGAACAGCTTTCGAGGGAACGCATCCCTCTGCCAGACAGTTCCCGCTCATAACTCCCTTCGGATCAACCATCAAGACGCCCATTCCCATTCGGGCCAGTCTGAATGCGGCTGGGTAAGCCCCTCCGCCCGCTCCGATAGTAATGACATCATAATCCATATTCACCGATCTCCCGCGGATGACATTCTGCAATCAGTTGCCAAAACGAGACAACGCAGTATTTTCAGGATAGAGGAAAAAGATCGAAAACAAAACACGGAAATTTTAATGTCTTCAAGTACATATAAAACCATATAAAAACATTGGCCAGAAAAAGAAACGGCACATAACACCACTCGACAGGAAATCCGCAGGAAAGAGACAACAGCTGCTCTATCCTTGCCCTCCGAAGCAAGTCGGGTTAGAATGGGAAAATTATGCTTGATCAGGAGAAAAGACAGTGACTAATTCTTTCGGAGCCACAGAGCCCAGATGACATCCTCACCCGCGACACCCCCCAAAAAAGAGCAAAAAGAACAGGGTGACCACGATCGCCATGGTTCGAAAAATCCTGCGCCACCAACCTCCGCGACTGCACCGAAGGATGGACAAAACCCCTACCAGGAGTTGCCGGACGAGGCTTTTTTCCAACCATCGAAACCGAGGGAAGAACCTGGCTTTTCACCGACAGCGGTCGCAGTCTATATTGTTGTCGGCCTTTTATTGGTTGCCGGAATCGGCGGATCTATCGTAGGACTTTCCGGAAAGCCTCTTTTTGGAAAACACAAGGTCGTTTCGGAAAGAAGCATCAGCACAAGAACGACCTTCCAGAACATACAGGGGCTCGACTGGAACATGAATATCCAGATGATGCTCTCCCCTTCAGTTGCTTATTTCAAGATCCACCTGACAGGAAAAACCCCTATCAAATACCAGATTCTCGGTGCCCACTACAAGATCGGAAATGGGTCAACCATCCCGCTTAAGCTCCCCCCGACATACCTTTTGTTTGAGCCGATCTCTCCCGGAGAAACATCAGAGCGAACACTGTGGCTCGGGGGGTCTCCCGTTGACTCCATCACCCTTGACATCAGGGTGGACGACGGGCATGAGGTCAAGAGCGCAAATCTGACGTTCGACTGATCAACCGTCCGAAAAAAGATTTTTCGCACGCTCTGACAGCTCGTCTTCTGAAATGGGAAAAACAATCTCTTTGTAGCGTGAGGAGATGCCCCGGTGGATCGACAGGAGAGATGGAGGGACCGAGAGGATCTTTCCCAGGAATCTCAGAAGGTACTTGTTCGCCTGACCTTCGATAGCTCGTGCCTCAAGGTCAATATGAATCTCCCCGTCAATCGCATAAAGCCGGTTCACCTTTTTTCCCGGATGGACACAGACACAAAGTCGGGAAACATTTTGTGCACTGTGAGTCAAGAGCCTGTCTCCTGCGCCTCATCACTCCGGTTCCGATCAGGATCCAGAAACAACCACTTCTCTTCCAGCTGGGAAAGTCCCGCCAAAAGCTTCTGGACGTCCTGTCGCACGCTCGAAAGACCAAGAAGCCACTCGTCCCTTGTTCTTTCCATTTCCTGAACAGATCGGGAATAGACGGTTTTTGCCTCGTCAAGAACTCGTGAAGCCTCCCTTCTGGCCTCTTCGATCATGGACTCGGACTCTCTTCTGGCTGACTCCCTGAGTGATTCCGCTATCTGCTCGGCTTTTAATAATGTTGCGCCAACCAGAGCTTCTTTTCCGGATATATCCCCTGAACGGGCAGAATATTCTGCAAGCCGTTCCTCAAATCCCCGACGCTCATCAAGAAGCTCCGTCATTTCAGCAATGACCTGGGCAAGAACGGCATCAACATCTTTCGGCTCATATCCACGGAAAGCTTTTCCAAACTCCATGTGTCTTAGTTCGTTGATTCGGTTATGGTCGATCATCAAAAAACCTCCTCTCGGCAAAAGAAGATGGATTGCATCCCGGCAAATGGAGATCTTGGCCGAACATCAATAGATAAAATGCTGAAGAACCTGAATCAGGAAAATGACGATCAGTGGTGAAATATCCATCCCCCCGAGTTTTTCCGGCGGAACAAGTTTTCGGACTGGAGCCAGAACCGGCTCGGTCAACATCTCCAGGAATCGTACGACAGGGTGGGATCGGTCAGGAAGGATCCATGAGATCAGCGCACGAATAATGATAATCCAGGAATACAAATACAAAAGCCTGTAGAGCAACATCGACAACCCTCTTTTCGTTTTCCCGTCAAAAATCAGCGTTGGGTGGACGACTGAAAAGCTAGCCGTTCTCCTGAACTGATAAGAAGCGTTTCATTGATCAATAATGAAGGCAGAATACCCCCTTTTCCATGCCAAGAGGGGATGAAAACCTTTTAATATTTTGTGTAAAAAAAGTTCAAAAACACTCCAAAATGTGGAGGTTCGCTTCAAGGGGAAGGGGCAGGACGCTTCCCTGACCTCTCCCCGGGGGGAGCAGTCACTCAATGACGCCGGGCTGCCCCCCCTTCTCCGAGCAACCGGGATTTCTTCACTGCAGCCGATACTGCCTCAATAAACGCCCCACGAACAGCCCTGGACTCCAGGCTGGCAAGACCTTCAATGGTTGTTCCTCCGGGAGAGGAAACCTGACCTTTCAATTCTGCAGGAAACGAACCGGAAAGAAGAAGCGTTCCCGTTCCCACAAACATCTGTGCCACCAGAAGGGATGCGGTTTCTTTCTTCAACCCATGAAGCACCCCGGAATCAACCAATGCATCTCCAACCAGAGCCATAAAGCCAGGACCGGACCCGGCAATGGCTGTCGCAATATCAAAATCCCTTTCAGGAAGACAAATAGCTTTCCCCATTCGGGAAAAAAGCTCAAGGACAAGACGTTCATCCGAAATTGTTGCCAGGGATCCCGGGGCGATAACAGTCATCCCCTCCCCCGTCGTCAAGGCAAGATTTGACATGGTCCTGACCCATCTGAGATCAGGCAAGCTGCGCTCAAGTTGAGAGAGGGTGACCCCAGCCATAACCGAAATGGCAAGTGCCGCGGAAGAAGCGGAAGAAAGGGAGAGAAGCTCTTCTGAAAGCTCCGGGAATCGGTCTGGCTTGACAGCAAAAAAAATGACTTCCGGAAAAAGTCCGGCCTGTAGGACATTGCCAACAGACGGGAAGGTCAAAACCGGGTATTTGCAGGAGAGCTGATCCCGAATGGTGTCGACAGGCTCTATCACAAGAAGGTCCTTCTCACGTCCGATCTCCGAGAAATAGCGGAACGCCCCGCCCAGAAAAGCTTCTCCCATTTTTCCGCCTCCGATGATCCAGACGGAAGTGTTAGACTGAGTGGTCTTTTCCAATGATTTCTTCCTTTCCGAACAGGATTGCCCCGAGTCGAAGCTGTGTGGAGCCTGCTCGAACCGCCTCCAGAAAATCTCCGCTCATCCCCATGGACAGAGTGTCGATTCCGGGCCATTGTCCGGCAAGCCAATCGTAGATATTTTTTCCTCGCTCAAAGATCCGGCGCGTTTCCGCCAAATCTCCCGACGGCGACGGTGGCACGCCCATGACAAGGATTCCCCGGAGACGGAGAGATCCGATTTTTGAGATCGCATCGAGAAGTGCCGGAAGGGATTCCCCGGAAACGCCGCTTCTCCCCGGTATTCCGGAAAGATCAATCTCCACAAGGATATCCTGACGAACAGCATGGGATAGCGCCATATGATCGAGCACAGGCAGTATTCCCTCCCGGTCAACGGTTGAAATCAGACTGACCGGGATACCCTTCTCTTTTGTGGATCTCCGCTGAAGGGCCCCGATAAAGTGAAACGAAGGATCCAAAGAGGAATTTCTCGCCATCAGCATCCTTGACACGAGCTGGTCCCATCGATTTTCTGCAAGAGGCAGATTCAAGGATGCCATCGCCAGGAAGTCCTCATCGGAAGCAGCCTTTGTGACGGCAACAATATCGATCGAGGCAGCCTTTGCACGATCTGAAGAAACAGCTGGAAATTCCCCCGATATCAGGTTTCTGATCGTCTCGATCCGTTTGGCAAGGAACTGCTGCCGAGTCACGACGATGTCTGAATCCAGTTGATCATGGAGCGACCTTCCCTCAAAATTCCCTGACGCCGGTGGGAGAAGAAAAGTTCAGGATGACAGATCGTACACAAGTCGATCGAACCGGTTTGGCCGGCAGGGATCCCCTCATTGCCCAGCTGGTGGAGGACCAGGGCAGGAAGATCCAGATGTCCGTCAATGGTCTCCCGCCCCCGAAAGCCCGGATAACGGGAAGAGACTTCAGAAAGAACCTCCTGACCGACCTGGTAGCAACAACGCCCCGCGGATGGCCCCAAAACCACAAGAAGGTCGGATGAGACAAGTCCCTGTTCATCTTTCAGGCGCGCGAGAGCCTCGTGGACAATTCCCCTCACAGCCCCCCGCCATCCGGCATGAACGGCACAGGCAACACGGCCTCTCCTGTCGGAAAACAAAACAGGAAGACAGTCTGCCGTCCAGACCCCGACCCTCGTACGGGGAGAATCCGTCCACAAACCATCCGCTTCTGGACGCTCCCCACCCTCCGGATCAACCCTGACAACATCCAGCCCATGGACCTGACGGGCCGTCACCAGCCTCTCGGAGTTGTTTGGCGGGGAGACAAGACCAAACCCGTGCTCAATCCCGTAAGAAGAAAAAAGCGGATGACGGAGAAACACTAGGAGTCGCCCCTCTTTCTCCAGATTGCCGGTGTGTCAATATGTGCAGGATCAAGCTCGGATGGTTCATCCCCCGAATCTCTCTCCATTGGAATCTTGCCCACAGGTGACTGTCTCCTGAGATAGGCAGGTATCGACTGGATGGCTTCAGGATCGATCTCGCCGGAGGAAACCAACGACTCCGGAGCGGAAACCTCTTCTGTCTCCGGAGGATCGAAACCGGCCGCAATAACAGTAATGTGGATAGCATCCTGGGGAACCTCATCGACCACCGTTCCAAAGATGATGTTCAACCCTTTCTGTCCCTCATCCTGAATCATGTTTGATGCCTCCATCACCTCATGGAGAGTCATGTCGGATCCTCCGCTGAAGTTCACCAGAACACCCCTTGCACCACGAATGGAGGCCTCTTCAAGAAGAGGACTGTTAATGGCATTTCTGGCAGCATCAACAGCCCTTTTCTCTCCGGTTCCCGAACCGATTCCCATAACGGCACGTCCCATTTTGGACATTGTCGTGCGAACATCCGCAAAGTCAAGATTGATCAGTCCAGGCTTGGTGATGATATCGGAGATCCCCTGCACACCCTGGCGGAGAATATCATCCGCCGTTTTAAAAGCATTCGTCAGTGGCACATCCTTTCCCACCACAGACATCAGCTTGTCATTTGGAATGACAATCAGTGTGTCTGAATTTTTCTTCAGGTCAGCAAGCCCCTTCTGCGCATTGGCCTCCCTTTTTGGCCCCTCAAATGAGAATGGGCGGGTCACCACCGCAACGGTCAGTGCCCCAAGCTCCATCGCAACCTGGGATACAACCGGAGCCGCACCCGTTCCGGTACCACCACCCATTCCGGCAGTGACAAAAACCATATCCGCGCCTTTCAGCACATTCCTGATCTTGTCAATATCCTCAAGAGCCGCTTTTCTTCCAATGTCGGGATTGGCTCCTGCACCAAGCCCCCTGCTTGTGGAGCCACCAATCTGGACCCTGTGTGCAGGAACCCTGTTCAAGGCCTGAAGGTCTGTATTGACCGCAACAAACTCAACACCCGATACCTCCGCCTGAATCATCGACAAAACGGCATTGCACCCGCCCCCTCCGACACCGACGACGATAATGCGGGCATTTAAAAGACCGGACTGGTTATAGTCGATCAACGGCTTCTGGTCTTCCATCGGAAAAATCCTTTCAAATATGTCTTCACATCCCGGCACCCGGTTCTGATCAAGAAAATCCCGGCTGGTTATTTTTTAAATAATTTCCTTGAGCCAGCCCCAGATTGAGCCGGAAGACTTCTTCTCGAGAGACGGCAAAACAGATTCCTGCACCGGCTGGTCAACCTCTGAAAACAGTTCTCCCCAATGATCACGTGCACAGAACAAAAGACCTACCGCCGATGAATACTCAGGAAGGGATGCCCGATCCACAACACCCTGGATACGGGACTCCACCGACCCAAGGGTAACATGAAGGGGGGAGAGGACCTTTCTGGCGATTTCAACCATTTGGGGCATATTGGCAACCCCTCCCGTCAGGACGACCCCTCTCTGGAGATACTGGATATCCACCTTCATCTCCTTGAGACAGGAGACAACCCGCTCCAGAATCTCGACGAGTCTCGCCTCGACAATTTCAACAACTTCCCTCGAAGGGGCGTCAAGCTCTTCAGCCGGTTCCTCGCTCTCCGGATCAGGGGAAGGGAGTCGTGACAGAGTCTGGATCTTGATCCTCTCGGCCTCCTCCTGAGAAACCCGGCGGACAATGGCAAGATCCCGGGTCATATTGATCCCGCCCAAAGGAATAACCTTTACCCCGACAATCGCCCCATTGACATACACCGCAACATTGGTCGTCCCTCCCCCGATATCGACCAAAACAACGCCAAGTTCCTTGTCATCTTCGGAAAGAACAACCCGGGCGCTGGCCAGGGGATGAAGGATCAGGTCGCCGTCCATCACCGAGAGGCCTGCCCGTTCAACCGTTCTCTTCAGATTGGCAATCACCATTTCCGACCCCTTGATCACATGGACAGATGCCTCCAGACGGTTCCCCACCATTCCGATGGGGTTCGGAATCCCCGAGAGATCGTCAATGGTGTAGGATTTTGGAATGACGTGAAGGATCTCCGATACAGGACGGTTTACCATGGAGCGGGCCTCCTGCATGACCTTCTCGATATCGGGAAGCTGAACCTCCCGGTCTCTCAACGCCACGATCACCCGCTGGTCGGTTCCGACCACTTCGCCCCCCGCAAATCCGACAACAACTTTCTTGACCGGCTTGCCGACAACCCTGACAACCTGGTCGAGAGCCCGGTTGATCGCAGCAACTGCCTGCTGGACATCAACGATCGTACCGTTTCTGATAAAGTTTCCCGTTGGGGCTACCCCCACAGAAACGATCTCGAACAAATTGTCTTCAAGGGCATTTCCAACGATCGCCACAACCTTTGTCGAACCAAGATCAAGCGCCGCATACACCGGGCTTTCCGGAAAACGTTGAGATTCCTTCAGTTCCATAAACACACCACCCTCATCATTGCGCTTTTCCCCAGAGACTTCCCCATTTTCAAGACAAGACAAAAAGAAACGATCCATCCCGCCATTATCAAGGCTGAATGATTTTCTCACACCTTCCAAATGATCACAACTTTCGCCTTGACGAAGATCTTCTTGAGATGGGCATCTCGGGAAGATGCTGGCGCAAAAGGATCATTTTCGAAAATCTGAGGTCAATCCCAAGAACAGCTCCTCCCGCACCGACAGACAGGTTTCCACCGCTGTCGAGGGGACGGGACTTGAGAAAACGCCTGAGCATCAGAAAAGAATCGCACCCTGGCTCTTCCGGAAGGACCAGATAATAGGAAGCATGATCGGGAAGCATTCTGATTTCGTGCTTTCCAAGGAAAACAAAAATTCTCCCTTCCGGTGCTCCCTGATCCCGACATTGCCTCTCTCTTCTGATCGCGTTTAACAGGCGCTCTCCATCGCCTGATCTTAGTGGAGTCTGGAGAACGATCTCCGGAAGGTCCCTGAATGCAGAAACGGACAGTCCCGTCACAACTTTCCCCGACGACAGGAGATAGGGAAGAATACGCGGACTGCCCCATGGAAAGGATGGTTGACCGGGAGAAAAGATCGTCGGAGGACGCAAAATCGCTTTTGGTTTTTGAAGGTTTACAATGACCGAACCACCACCCCATGGTTGCCGGACAAGGGCCGCAGACAAGACCCATGGATGCCGGGAGACCCACAAGCTGATCAGATCCCTTGAGCCCATTTGAGAGAGTGTGTCCGGCCCTATCCAGTAACTGACAGTACGGGCTGAAACGGCACCATCTCCCTTGAGGACAAGCTGAAAAACCTTTGATTTGGACTTGTTGCTCGATTGGGGCAGAAAGACCAGAAAAACCAGAAACAGACAAAAGATCAGGACAATAAGCCAGCGTCCCTTTCCCTTCAATGATTTCCCTGGACTCAACGAGACGGTCTGACGGGCAGGATCACCCATTTTTTACTGTTTGATTTGCGAAACGGGGAGACTGTCCAGACAGGCCCCATTTAATATGCGGCACACCAGGTCAGGGAATGAAATCCCCATCCCCATGGCGATCTCGGGCAAAAGAGATGTTTTCGTCATTCCGGGAAGAGTGTTCATCTCCAGAACGACAACATGACCATCAGCCATCAAAATGGTATCAAGACGTGCAACGCCTCTCAGCTCAAGAACTTCCCATGCAACCCTGGCCGCATGATTTAACGACCTTTCTTCCGACTTTGAGACAACTGCGGGAAAAATATGACGGGACCCACCTGGCTGATATTTCGAGGAAAAGGTATAAAAAGGCTCTCCCGGATCTGGAACGACTTCAATGATCCCTATCGGTTCCCCTGCCAAAAGGCCGACCTGGATTTCTCTTCCCGAAAGAAAGGGCTCCACCAGAACTTTCGAGGAATGCACCATCGCATCAGAAATCGCATTTCGAAGATGTTCTGGAGAATCAACTTTCAGGATCCCGATCGACGAGCCGGCGGACTCCGGCTTTACAATAACGGGGTAAGGGAATGGAAGGAGCAGATCTCCCGACAGATCCGGATCGGAAAACTCAATTGTTTCCGGAACAACAAGGCCTGCAGAACGAAACAACTTCCTCGAGACACTTTTGCTCATTCCGAGAGCGGAGCCAAGAACGCCCGTTCCGGTATAAGGGATTTCCATGACTTCAAGCAGCCCCTGCAAGGCGCCATTTTCCCCTTTTCCGCCGTGAGTCGCCAGAAAACAGGCATCGGGCCTGAACTCTGCCAGGAGCGCAGGAAGCCCTGGCCCAACCTCCATTCCCGTTGCAGTGACAGAGAGTTCGGACAAGACAGACAAAACGCCTTCCCCCGTCATTCTTGACACTTCTGCCTCAGGGGAATCACCACCGTACAGAACAGCTACCCGAGCAAACCTTGAAACCACGTGCTATCCTCTCAAAAAACGGTTGGGAGTTAAGATTGACGGCAATCTAGAAAAAATCTAGAAAAAATTGAGAACCTCCGGAAACAGGACAACGCCTGTCAAATCCTGAACACGTTGACGCGTCTCGGACATCAGGTCGAGAAACTCACCTGCCGTCCCGGACCCTTCATTAATAAAAAAATTACAGTGCTTGGGACTGATCCTGATACCGCCCTTTTTGGCACCCTTCAACCCTGACTGTTCAATAAGGCGTCCGGCAAAGTCCGGTTGAGGATTTCTGAAAACAGACCCCAAACTTGGCTGATCGAGCGGCTGGCTCTCACTTCTGCGCAACAAGGCCATTCTTCCTGCTTCCTGCAACAGGAGAGGATCAGCTGGAACACCGGACAGAAGAACATCGAGGATCATCGCCCCCCCCTGAAGATTTGAATCTGAACCAGTGTCCATCGTTTTTGAATGCACCCCAGAAAAGATGGAATGCCGGTAGGAGAATTGCAGGTCTTCCCCCGTCAGCCGGGTAATCGTCCCTGATGGGGAAAGGACACGAACTTCCCGGACGATCCGGGAAAAATCTCCGTCCGGAGTCCCGGCATTCATGGCCACCCCACCGCCAACTGTTCCGGGGATACCGGACATAAACGAAAATCCGGACACCCCGGCAGTAGCAGCCACACGGGCAAGATAAGGCATCGAAACACCTGACTGGGCCAGGAAACTGCCATCCGGCAGGACTGTCATGGCTGTCAGGCGCTTTGTACTGATGACGGTTCCCGAAAGTCCCTTGTCGGCAAAAAGGATATTGGACCCTTTTCCAAAAATGCGAAGGGGAGAAGGCAAACTCCCGGACGAGACGTCCGCCAGGATCACCATAAGCTCTTCAACCGTCTCCGGAAGAAAAAAATATTCCGCGGGGCCACCGATCCGGATGGTCGAATGCATTGAAAGACGCTCGTTCTTAAGCGTTTTTATCTCCCCGGCATGTGTCATGAAATTCGGCTGGCACTCCTTACAAGATCCAGATATTCCTGGCCAAGGCTTGTAATGTCCCCGGCCCCGAGGGTCAGCAGAACATCCCCCGGTCGCATGATGTCGGCAAGAAATGACGGGAGCCTCTGACGATCGCCCTCAAAAAGAACCCGGTCTACCCCCATGACCTTCCTGGTTTCATCACAAAGTGCTTCCCCCGTCACACCCGGAAGAGACTTTTCTCCCGCACCATAAACTTCAGTCAGGACCAAAAGATCAGATTTCAGGAAAGAATGGGCAAATCGGGACATGAGGTCTCTCGTACGCGTGTAGCGATGGGGCTGGAAAACAACGACAAGCCTTCTGTCGGGAAAACTTTGCCTGGCGGCTGCAAGAGTCGCCTCAATCTCTGTCGGATGATGTCCGTAGTCATCAACGATCAGGATACCTGACTCTTCGCCAACAATCGTAAATCTCCGTCCCACTCCCCTGAAGCGGGACAAGCCTTCGCGGATCTCCGACAGGGGCATTCCCAGCTCCCGTGCGACCCCGATCGCAGCCAGGGAATTGATGACGTTGTGGCGTCCAGGAACCTCAAGGGAAAAGCTGCCCCACCGCTCACCATCCCCTTCCACCGAATAGGTCGAAGAAAGACCGTTAACGACAATACCGTCCACGCCACCAACCACCCTTATCATGGCATCCGGACTCAGGCCGTAAGTAATGACCCTGCGATCGACTGATCCGATCACGCTTCTGACGCCCGCATCGTCTATACAGGCAAAGACCTTTCCGTAGAAAGGAACATTGTTCATAAATTCAGCAAAGGCATCCTTGACCCGTTCATAAGACCCATAAAAATCCAGATGTTCCTGGTCTATATTTGTAACAACGGCAATAATAGGCGGAAGCTTCAGGAAAGAACCATCACTTTCATCGGCCTCTGCAACAAAAAAAGAGGATTTCCCAACCCTCGCATGGGCTCCGAAATGGTGGACACGACCACCGACAACACATGTCGGGTCAAGGTTCCCCATGTAGAGCAAGGTTGAAATCATGGATGTCGTCGTGGTCTTTCCATGGGAACCTGCAACGCAGACGCCAACGGTCCCCCGCATCAGCTCACTTAGCATTTCGCCCCGGTGAACAACAGGAATACCTCTCCGTCTGGCTTCCCGAACCTCCGGATTTTCAGACGAAATGGCCGTTGATACCACAACTGCATCGACATCACCCACGTGTTCGGCCATTTGCCCAAGATAAACCGTCGCACCCAGCTCCGACAACCGCCTTGTCAATTCCGTCTGATGGCTGTCCGAGCCAGTGACGCGAAACCCCCTCGCCAGAAGTATCTCTGCAATGGGTGCCATCCCGTTTCCACCGATCCCCACTAAATGTAGCGACTTGACCATGTATCTAAGCATACACCCATTCTCCCTCATTCATGTGCCAACAGCCCGACCCTGGCAGTCAGCCATACCCCAAGCAACTGCCATTATGGATTAAATTTCAGGCATTGGAAAGATTTCCCCATATTGGTGACAGACGGTCCAACCATTGGCCAACCATGATCGCAGGCGAGTTGCGTCTGGCATTATCCCCGAATTTTGAGAGCAGGGACGGATCAGACAAAACCCTGATCAAAAAACGGGAGAATTCGGGATCCGACATGGACGACTCCCTCCATAACCACCCTCCTGAACAGTTGGCAATGATTTCAGCATTTCGTGTCTGGTGATCACCAATAGCATGCGGATAAGGAATATAAACTGCCGGAGCGCCAGCCGCGGTGACTTCGGTCACGGTCATCGCTCCGGAACGGCATATAACAAGAGATGCGGTCCGGTAGTATTCCGGCAAATTCTCCATGAAACCGCTGACAGTTACCTCAAAAGGAGCATTGAGATAGGCAGAGCGAGTCATTTCAAGCCATCTCTCTCCGCTTTGGTGCACAACGGAGAACATGGGAACCCCCGGAGTTTCCCTGATCTTCAAAAGGAGTGCTGGCATAACCTCATTAAAAACCCTGGCGCCCTGACTGCCACCAGCAATAACGATCCGAAGCGGCTGAACAAAGCGTTGAGCAGAACCACATTCCGGGACCTCCCTGACCGGAACCCCTCCAAACGGGGTTTGGGGATTCATGGTTGAAACAATCCGGGCAAAAGGAGAAAGCAGCCTGTTTGCCCACCCTGAAACCGCGTTCGGTTCCAGCAAAACAACCGGAAGACCGGATAATCCCGCGGAAATAATCCACGGAATCTGGACATAACCTCCTGTACCGATCACAAGGTCGGGAGAAAATGACCTGATCCGCTCTTTTGCCATCAAGACCGCACCAGGCAACACCCCCAAAGCCTTCAGCTTCTCCGGAACCCCTTTCCCGGCGAAGCCTGTTACCTTAAGAGGGGAAAATGGAATAGAGCGTTGTTTTGACTGGCGTTCCTCAAGGCTTTCCGGAGCACCGGCATAGAGAATCTCGGCGCCCCTCCTCCGAGCCTCTTCAAGCAGGGTGATCGCAGGTATGACATGCCCCCCTGTCCCGCCACCCGTTACAAGGATCCGTCTTACCCGTTCAAGCGGGAACGTTTTATTGTCCACGCGCCAAAACTTTGGCTGTGCTCTCGGCTCCATCAGGGAACAGGGAGGTCATCCGGGAGGGTTCCTTTCTTGAGAATCGTGAAACGGAAAGAATAATGCCGACACCTATCGCATTCGAAAGAAGGGATGATCCTCCAAAAGAGAGAAATGGAAGCGGAATTCCCTTCGTCGGAAAGAGACCGGTCACAACCCCCATGTTGAAAATGGCTTCGACACCGATAGACAGGGTAAATCCCTGCGCCAGGATTCTCCCCAGAAAGTCCGGAGCTTTTCCGGCAATACTCATTCCCCTGAAAAAAATCAGGAGAAAAAAGAACAGGATCAGGAATGTCCCAATAAGCCCGAACTCTTCTCCAACCAGTGCAAAAATAAAATCCGTTCCCGGCTCCGGGAGGATCCCCCCGCCAACCCAGTCATGGCCAAGCCCCAGACCGGCAAGACCGCCGGCACCAAGAGCCACCAGAGACTGGCCAAGCTGGGTTGTTGCCGATGAAGCGCTATGATGGGCCAGTGTAAAATTATGGAATCGCTCAAGTGCATATCTGTGAAAAAAAACGAACAGCAAGGCGGAGGGGACGGTAACGCCCAGGATCTGGAAGAGTCGCCTCCAGGAAAGACCTGCCAGAAAAAACATCGTTCCCAGAATCATGACCATAAATGCCGTAGAGCCAAAGTCCGGCTCCTTGAGCATCAGTGCGCAATAAACAGACAGGGGAACACTGAAGATGAGAAGGGATTTCACAGGCAGATCAAGCGGCCCCGATTCAGTACCCGACTCTTTTTTTTTCCTGTAAGCCTTGTCGAGAAGAACCGCAGCCAGAAAGATCATGGCATCCCTGGCAATTTCTGAAGGCTGCAGCGTGAGGCCCGGGAGATGGATCCAGCGTCTTGCCCCATTCATGACCATCCCGACATGAGGCACATATAAAAGAATCAGGAGAAAAAGTCCGGACATGTACACGAAGAACCGGTGCCTGGACCAGAAATGATAGTCGATCATCGAGGTCACAAGCATCACCGTTACAGCCAAGATCGCGGATATCATCTGACGGTTGAACAGACGAAATGGCTGGTTCGTGGCAATGGCTGCAGACATCACCATCCCGACTCCGATAAAAATAAGCAGGATGACGCTGAAAATCAGGACAATGTCGGTCTTCTGGCTTTTTTCGGGAAAGGGTTCGGGCAGTCCCGCCGAAGCTTCAGAGGGTCCGGACGAATCCTTTTTTTCCGGGGGATGCCCCCCGGAAACAGCATTCGATGTCATTTGGCGACTCCTCCATAAACACCCAGAGCCTCCCGCACATGCATGGCAAAGGCATTTCCACGCTCTTCATAGCCATGAAACATATCGTAACTTGAGCATCCCGGAGAGAGCAGAACCGTATCACCCTCTCTCCCTTTGGAGATTGCGATCTCAACGGCCATCTTCATGCTTGAGACTGAGATCGTTTCGCAGAAGGATGAAAGGGAGCGGGCAATCAGATCCTTGGCCTCGCCAAGAACGATCAGAACCCTGACAAGCTCTTGCACGGGAGCTGACAAAGGCAGATATGAGGCCCCCTTGTCACGTCCCCCCATAATCAGTATCAGGGAGCGAGCGTCGGACGAATCGGACTTTTTCCCGTCTATCGGGGACGAGAATCCCTTGAGTGCCATCAGGGTAGCATCAACATTTGTTGCTTTTGAGTCATTGATAAAACAGACTCCATCTTTTTCCGCGATGATTTCCATCCTGTGGGGAAGCCCCTTGAAGGAAGCAAGACTCTTCAGGAGCAGCTGTTTTTCCGGAAAGGGAGAGTCACCCTGTGTTGGGGTCAGGACATTATGCAGTTTTCTCTGCTCTTTCAAAAAGATGAGCGTCCCCAGAAGACTTGCCGCAAGATTCTGGCGATTTCCAAGGCCCGGCAAGGGAAATTCCCCAAACTCCCAAACTTCACTTTTTCCGCTTTGACCGGGGAATCCGGATATTCTCCCGGTCATCCCGTCTTCCGAGAGGATAAAAACCGGAGCCTCCTCAACAGGGATCTCGGGAGACACTCCTTTCCGACTCGCAAAAAAGAAGGCCGGACGCCCGGGGGTTTTTCTGAGAGGATAAAGCCCCGAATCCGGATCGGCATTAAAAACGGTGAAGTGAGATGGAGAAATCCCCCTGAAGGACTGCCACTTGGCTCTTCTGTAGGCCTCTTCCGATGGATGGCGATCGAGATGGTCAGGGGTTATATTCAGGAAAAGGTGGACAACCGGATCGAACCAGGATCTTATCGGACTCATTGTTTCAGCCTGAAAGCTTGATATCTCAACAACACCGGCATCATATTCAGGAGAGAGTCCCTGAGAGATCCTTTGGCGCTCGGACAAAACCGCCTCTGAAAGGGGAGTACCAAAGTTCCCGCCCAGAAAAACGGACAGACCGCAAGCTCTCAGGAAGTGGGCCGCCAGAGCGGAGGTCGTCGATTTTCCATTAGTCCCACCAACGGCAAAAAGAGGAAAAGGAGAGAGGGCTGAAGCCCATTCAAGTTCTCCTATAACCCTGCTGTCGTGCTCCGGGATCGGATGCCCCGACCACTTTTCAGGAGGAAGTCCCGGACTGACAATCACCTTCGAGGCCGCTCCAAAATCAAGGGGTTTCATGACGTTTCCAAGGTCAAGCTGGATCCCCTCACCGACCAGCTGCTCTTTCAGGACAGGTAAGAGACAGTCACCGCTCTCATCCTTTAACGTAACGTCACCACCAAGATAAACAGCCAGTCTTGCAGCAGCAACTCCTGATCGGCCAGCGCCCAGAACCAGAACCTTTTCCTTTTCTCTTGGAGTCGCCTCTTCCTGCTTGCCGGGTAGAGATGAGAGGTTTTGTGTCTCAGAAACAGCCATAGAAGTATCCCTTTCAGCGAATTTTCAATGTACTAAGGCTCACCAAGGCCAGAACCAGCGCGACGATCCAGAATCGGACAATCAGCTTTGGCTCACTGACTCCCCCCAGCTCAAAGTGATGATGAAGAGGGGCCATTCTGAGAACTCTCTTTTTCCGAATCTTGTAAGACGTCACCTGTGCTATCACCGAAAGGGCCTCTGCTACAAAAATCCCACCAAGAATCAGGAGGAGAAGCTCCTGACGCGTTATAATCGCCATCATTCCAAGAGCCCCCCCCAAAGCCAGAGCGCCGACGTCTCCCATAAAAACGGATGCAGGGTAGGCGTTAAACCATAAAAATCCCAGGGAGGCACCAGCCATCGCGCCTGCGACAATGGAAAGCTCACCCGCTCCCGGCATCCCCGGCAACTCCAGATAATGCGCAAAAACCTGATTACCCGTCAGATAGTCAATGATCAGAAACGACATGGAAACGACAATCACCGGACCAATGGCCAGACCATCAAGCCCGTCGGTGAGATTGACGGCATTGGACGTTCCTGAAATAACCCCGATCGCAAAAGGAACAAAGAACACCCCCAGATCAGGGTTGATTGATTTGAAGAAAGGGACAATGATCCGGGTATCAGGAGAGGTTTCCACAAACCAGATCGCCAACATCAGGCCAAGCACCGTCTGAAGGAGAAATTTCTGCCAGGCCAGAAGTCCTTTAGACTGTTTTCGGATGATCTTCAGGTAATCATCCAGAAATCCTATAGCCCCGTTTCCCATAAGAGCCAGAAGAACCATCCAGACGAACCTGTTCGAGAGATCCGCCCAGAGAAGAACCGGGATCAGGATTCCAAGAAGGATCAGGATCCCACCCATCGTGGGAGTTCCTTTTTTGGAGAGATGGGATTTTGGACCATCATCCCTGACCTCCTGGCCAATCTGAAAGCGCACAAGCAGACGGATCATGAATGGACCCAACAGAAGCACAAGGACAAGGGCCGACAGGGATGCGTATATCGTCCTGAAAGTGATATAGCGGAAAATATTGAAAGCAGAAAAATCATGGTGAAAATAGTGAAGAAGATAAAGCATTACAGCTCCAGTCCGAGGTAAGGGAATTCTGACTCCAGGGCTGTCCCCCTCGAAGCCTTGACAAGAACGATGTCACCCGGACCAATCGATTGGTAGCGATTCTCTGAAGAGCCTGCACCATTTATATGGTGCAGAATTGATGGATCCCCACCAGAAGAAGAGAACCCTTCACGGAAAGACTCAAAAAAATTGCCCTTGAACCAGAGGGCGGACCAGGGAATCCTTGCTGCCTTCTCCCCGACATGACGATGCCACATTTCCGCATCCTCGCCCAGTTCAAGCATCTCACCAAGAATTCCCCAGAGTTTTCCTGATGACCACTCACCCCCGTGATAATTTTCAACAAGAGAAAAAGCCGCATCCATTGACAGTGGATTCGCGTTATAATGATCCAGAAGGTACAGGACTCCGTTTTTTCCTGTCAGGGGCTGCATCCTTCCCTCTCCCCCCCTGTACTCTCCAATCGCTTCGGATGCCTTCTCAAGACCGACCCCGAATGCCCGACATGCCCCTATGGCAAGAAGCATATCCATCGCAAGTTCCGGCGAGGGGATATCCATCCTGATGGAAAAAGACTCCCCCAACAACTCTCCTTCCAGAAAGTATCCCGATTCTCTCCGGGAAAAGGCCCCTTCGAGAGAAGTTATCCTGGAATCGGAAAAAGTACGTTCGGACACAATCGGTGACAAGGGCGACTCATGACGATTCAGCCTGGTCAGGATCAGGTGGATTTTACGGTCCTCCATCCACTTTCGTTGAAATGGGGAGGAAAAACACTGCCAAACCTCTTCAGGCAAAACAAGGAAGCCACCTTCACGGATTTTCTCGATCAGCCGACTTTTTTCTTCCCATACGCCGGAGAGGGTCCCGAGCGTTTCAAGGTGTGAGGGACCAATTGAAGTGATGACCAGACATTCTGAGAGGACAACATCTCCGAAATACCCGATATCTCCCTTTTTGCGAACACCAACCTCAATCACTGCATATGCCTCGGAGTCCCTCCATCCCCAAAGCGTCAGGGGAACACCGATCTCATTGTTCTCGTTTCCCGCACTTGCCAGAACAGATGCCCCGCTTGAAGACAATCCACGGCGGATCAATTCCCTGGTGGTTGTTTTCCCTGCGCTTCCGGTCAAAACAACCATTTTTCCGCCACGTTCCCGTCTTTTTTTGATGATTTTCAACGCCAGAGCAAGCATGGACTTTCTGGTATCTTCCACCAGAATCTGGGGGATAGGAACATTTCCAGTCCTTTCGACAAGGGCGGCAGCCGCCCCCCTGTCTCTCGCTTCCTGCAGATGGGAGTGTCCGTCAAATCGCTCTCCGCAAAGAGCCACAAAAAGATCCCCGCGCCGGATCTTCCTGCTGTCCGTAGAAACTCCGTCAAAATAATCCGGAAGAGGATCTCCATCCTTGTACCAGCATCCCCCGGTCGCATCAAGAACTTCTGGCACCGTCATCCAGATATTGCTCATTGTCCGGACTCCAGGGCTTCTCTTGCAATCTCCCTGTCATCAAAATGATGTTTGACCTTCCCCAATATCTGGTAGTTTTCATGGCCTTTCCCGGCAATAACAACACTGTCCCCCGGACTGGCCAGGGAAATCGCCCGAAATATGGCAGCTTTCCTGTCGGAGATTCGTTCATAAGGGGTACCCGTCTCCTTCAGGGCTGGCTCAATCTCGTCGAGGATCGATTCAGGATCTTCAGTTCTGGGGTTATCAGACGTCAAAACGACAAGATCAGACAATCGTCCGGCCTTTTCACCCATCCTGGGTCTCTTGCCCCTGTCCCTGTCACCTCCACACCCGAAAACGGTAATGATCCTTCCCTTGCACAGCGGACGCACCGCAGAGAGAAGATTTTCCAGTGCATCATCTGTATGAGCATAATCGACAATAACCGAGATATTCCGATTGGATCTCACAACCTCAAATCGCCCGGGCACCCCCTGTTGCGCCAAGATCCCCCGGGCGATCAGCTCCAGAGGAATTTCGAGTGCCAGAGCACATCCAATGGCACCCATGATATTCATCAGGTTATAATGACCCGTCATGGGTGATTCAAGATCAATAACGCCCTTTGGTGTCCGGATCGCGCCCCTGATCCCATCAATCCCCATGGTGAAGGTTAATGGGGCAATATCCGCCTCCTGTCCTTCACCAATGACAACAATAGGCACCCGTGAGTCCGAAACAACCTCAGAAACGAGTCTTTTCCCCCATGGATCATCCCCGTTGACAACACATATCGGGTAGCTTCCGTCAGGATTCTTTCTGAAAAAAAGCCGTTTTTTAGCCTGATAGTAAGATTCCATGTCAAGATGATAATCAAGGTGGTCTCTCGTCAGATTCGTAAAGTGGACAACGGAAAGGGAGAGGCCGGCAATCCGGTCCTGATCAAGGGCATGGGATGAGACTTCCATGGAGATTCCTTGCAGTCCATTGGAAAATCCCTGAGCAAAGAGTCGATGCAGCTCAAGGATCCCCGGAGTCGTCTGACTTGCCTCTACCGTTTCACCTCCGAGGTCGAAAACAACCGTTCCGATGAGTCCGGTTTTAATCCCTCCCTGATTCATCACCGATTGGGTCAGAAAACTTGATGTCGTCTTTCCGTTCGTTCCGGTAACAGCGACAACTTTCATCTTCCCGGATGGATTTCCCCAGAAGGATGAAGCGACAGTACCCATCACACCCAACAGATCCTTTACGAAAACCACCGGAACAGAGTGAAAAAGAGTCTCCTCCGCCCAGCTTCCAGAAACGGATGCATCCGTTACGACAAGCCTCACACCAGCCCTTATGGCCTCTCCCAGAAAGGACCAGTTCACGCCATCTTTCCCTGGCCTCAGGAAATAAAGGTCTCCTTTTGCGGCAGACTTTGAATTATCGGACAAGCCCGTAATTTCGTCAGGGAATACGCCCCATGCCGGAGAGGGGAGAACACTTTCCATCCATCTCCGGTCTTTACGTACGAGAGTCTCTTTCAATCTCCCTCCTTGATCTTTTTGGCCTCGGCTATAATGCGAACTGGATAGGACTCCACAGGCGAAGCGGATGGTGGGGGTGAAGGAATACGGAAATGAACAAGCGCCATTTGGGCAATTTTTCTGAACAGGGGAGCAGCGACCGTTCCCCCCCACGAAAGGGACTTTGGTTTGGCAACAATCACAAGAATAACCAGGGAAGGATCCTGGACGGGGAGAACACCTACAAAAGAGTCAATTGTTCTTTTCCTGGTATAAGCCCTTTTCAGGGGGTCGTAGACTTGGGCAGTTCCTGTTTTTCCGGCCACATCGTACCCGCTTATGGCGGCATTCACTCCGGTCCCTCCAGGAGAAACCACATTCTCCATCAGACCGAGAAGAGTTCTTGATGTTTTGCGGGAAATAACCTCACGAACCATACGGGGTTTTCCCTTCCATATGGTCTCCCCGGCAGGAGAGGCAATCGAGCTCACAAGATAGGGTTGCATTAATTTTCCGCCATTTGCGATAGCACTGACCGCAGTCACAAGCTGAATGGGGGTTACCCCAATTTCCTGCCCCATCGAGATACTGTAAATGGATCGGTGCGACCAGCGGGAAAGGGGATGGAGGATGCCTGAAGACTCGCCCGGATAGGCAATTCCCGTTCGGGCGCCGAATCCAAACAGGCGAATATACCGATAAAATCGGGATGGCCCCAATCTTAATCCCACCTGGGAGATACCAATATTGCTGGACTTCGCCAGTATACCAGCAAGATTCAGACTTTTCTGGGGCTCATCATCATGAAGAACCCCTCCCGGGATATAAAAGATTCCATCATGTCCATCAAACTGCTCACCTAAAGTTACAGCCTTTTCATTCAGTGCAGCCGATGCGGTAACCAGCTTAAAAATTGACCCGGGCTCATAAACCATTGAAACAGCAGGGTTGATCTGTGCCTGCATCCCCTTGTTGTTCGAAGCCATTGCCAGGATGGCGCCCGTTTTTGGATCCATGACCAGAACAACGCCACCTTCCGCCTGAACCTTGTCCACCTCCTCATCAAGTGCCAGCTGGGCATACTTCTGAAGTTCACCGTCCACAGTCAGACGGATCACATTTCCCGACAGCTTTTCGGGCGCCACCAGGTCCCTGAAGAAATAGGATCTCCCCCTTGCCGAGACCTCGATGACCCTTCCTCCCGTATGGCCTGAAAGCTCGCGGTCAAATCTTCTTTCAATCCCTGAAAGCCCTGAATTATCTCTTCCGGTCGTCCCGATCAGGGTATGGAAGGCTTCCCCCCCCGGATAGAATCGTCTCTCTTCGTTCATGACGTAGAGACCCGGGATACGAAGCTCCTTTATTTCCGACACAGTCTGAGGGAAGAGGTCATGACGAATCCAGACAAATCGACTTTTTTTGTTCAGGATCAAAGACAGGTGTGCGGGTGAAATTCCAAGCGGCCCGGATAGCTCCCGGGCAACACGCGATACAGAAGAGTGCTTTTTAAGGACAGTCGGGTCACAAACAAGGCCAGGAAGAGAACGGTTGGAGGCAAGAACATCCCCATTCCGATCCAGGACAACACCCCTTTCACCATGGACGAGAAGGATGCGCTGATGTTCCTTCAGGGATAGCTGCGCGTAATTTCCCCGACCGACTCCCTGAACAACGACGAGTCGCAGGGCAACGCCAAGGAATCCAAACAGGACAAGGGCCATGATTACTCTTGTCCTGTTCTTCATCGTGCCCCCTTCAGAAAATCACCCTTCACAAGATGATTTTCCCAATGTCTTTCAATGTTAAGTCCGTTAATGCAAGTAAATCACCGAAGCAGGGTTCGCAAGAACAAGGTGATGACTTCTCGCATAAGTCATCACCCTGCTTTCAGTCATCAGCTCCGCCTTGCGGATTTCAAGGAGCTTCTCCTGCCTCATCGAAGCTCCTATCTCGGCTCTGAGACGACTCACATCATGGTCAGTGTGTACGCTGAGAATCGAGATGCTCATGCTGAAAAGGAATACCCCCAGGGCACCCAGAAAGAACCAGAGAGCCCACTTGAAGGGAACAATGGGGCGAGAGAGGTCAGTCAACGGAAAAAGCCCTCATTCTGGCACTCCTGGCTCTAGGATTTAAAAGAACCTCTGACGGATCAGGGACAATCCCCTTTTGAAACAGGACCTGCCCCAAATCGGCCTTTTTCCAGTCCCTAAAAAGATGTTTGACAACTCTGTCTTCCCTTGAATGGAATGAGATCACGACGATCCTTCCCCCGGAAGACAGAATCTTGCGCCCTTCGGTTATGCCAAGGGAGAGAGACTCAATCTCCCGATTTACCGCGATGCGAAGAGCCATAAACACTCTTGTTGCAGGATGCCTGCGACTTCTTCGGAATCCCTTCCGGTAATAAACCCCGGAAACAAAAGACGCCAGCTCTTTTCCAGTACGAGGCAAATGGCCCCGACTTCTGGCTTCGACAAGATTCCTCGCAACCACCCATGCCAATGGTTCTTCGCCAAGGTCAGAGAAAATCCGGAGCAACTCCTCCTGATCCAGTGTTTCAAGAAGATCTGTCGCGGAAAGCTCAAGAGTCGGGTCCATCCTCATATCAAGCGGACTGTCGCTTAAGAAAGACATCCCGAGAGCCTCATCTGCCATCTGGGAGCTTGCCCAACCGGAATCAATCAGGATCCCTCTTGGCTGGATACCAAGCCTTGTTGCAACTGAGGCGATATTTCTGTGGTTTTCCGGAACAATCAGGAATCTGCCAGGAAAATCTTTCCGGAAGGTTCCTGACCCTCTCTCGACAGCGGCCGGATCGACATCAAACGCGAGAACATTCCCTCCTCTTGAAAGGATCTCCCCCGAATGGCCCCCATGGCCAAAAGTACCATCGACATACCAATCGCCAGATGAAACCTGCAGTGCATCAACCGCCGGGCCCAACAAAACCGGTATATGGGAAGTGGAAAACGAAGTTTCTTCCTCCCAATCTTCAGGAAGGATCTCGTCCATGTCGATTTCCTCCACGAAGATATGTGTCTGTCAAAAAAGGCCGGACAGGGAGAGGGAAACACTTTGAATTCTGTCCTTCCCTGTCATTTCCATCAGACGGGCTCCATCCCATATTTCAAATTTATCAAGCACTCCCACGAACCATATATCGCGGTCAAGATGAGCAAACTCCCGTAACGGGGCAGGCAGAAGGATCCGCCCCTGGCGATCGGGAACACATTCAGTCGCAAATCCGACCACAAAGCGGAGGTATGTTTTCAGATCCGGATTCATCTGAGGAAGAGCCATGATCTTTTTCTCAAGCTCGGACCATACCGAAAGCGGGTAGACAGACAGGCATTCGTCAGGCTCTGCGGTCACAATCAGGGTAGAATCCCCTGCTGCCCCATCCAGGATTTCCCGGTAGCGGCCAGGGATTGCAACGCGACCTTTCTCATCCAATGCATGCTGATATCGACCACGAAACAGGCTCACCACATTCCCCCACTTTCCACCACCTGTCCCCATTATAGGTCTCAAAAAAAAGATGTCAACAATCTTCTCACCACAAACAAAAAATCCATAAAAAATACTTTCAAAACTGAATTTTGAGTCTTTCAGACGATCTTCCCGGGAACGCCAAAAGCGTTTGGATCAAGTGTGACAGGGAGTACACAGAATATTGATCTTTCTGTCATATGATTCTTCCAGAATTGCGTTGGGAATAATCCCACAACAATTGCGAGAAAAAGGGTCCGACATCCTCCCGCCTGACTATCCTCAAAACTCCTCCTCTGACACCAGATCACCTCACGAACCCATCCCAAACGGACAAGGACCCGCCACTCGCAGGCATTTTGAGCAGATTCCCACAAAGACCTGTCCTCAGACTTTCCCCGCTCCTTGATGATCTCTCCATTCTTCTGATAGATTGGATGAAGAAAAAGGATTGTTTTTTTGTCCGTTTAAAAACGTTCGGGGGGAGTTCAAAGATGCCTATTTACGAATACCGATGTGAAGAATGCCACCACACATTTTCTCTGCTCCAGTCCATCAGGGTCCAGGAAGGAGAAACAGCCTGCACCCACTGCCAGAGCCACCACCTTAAAAAGATACCCTCGAGCTTCAGCAGTTCTGTCGCAGGATCTCAAATGGGCGCCATGGACTCAGGCAGCATGAGTTCGCCTCCACCATCGGGGGGAGGTTCTTGCTGCGGCGGTGGTTCCTGCTGCGGGTGAGAAAGGGAATGGGAACAATCCTCTCGACCTCTTCCATCAGGAAAACATTCTTTTCCATGGCAGGGGCTTTACTTCTGTTGTCAGGCTGCCATCTCAGCACCGAATCACCAGTTCAGATAGAGCCCCAGAACGTTCAGATCATTTCTAAAAATGGCATCACCTTTATTCTGGTGCCACTTGGGGTCCTCGATAAAGGATCCAGAACGCTCAGGGTTCATCTTCGACACAGCATTCTGGATCTCACCACCGACGATAAGAGAAATTATCGCTTGAGAGGATCGGATACTTCAGATTTTGTCTTGCATCATTCAGACAAAAAATATGCTGATATTTATCCTCCCAACTGGAAAGAGTCATGGGTCGACAGGGTCATGGCCCATAAGGATGCGATTGTACCTGCCGAGAGCCAAAAGTTTCTTCCGATGCTCTATCTCTATAGAGGAACACTCACCGGACTTGCCCATATGACACTTCACCTCGTCTACTCTTACCCACAAACAGCCTCCAATGACGAAATCATTCTCGATTTGCCGAAAACACCGTCCCCCAAATAAGAGAAGATCTCCTCATTTTCCTTCCTTAGATCCGTCAAAAACAAAAAAAGGGGATGAGCCATGGCCCATCCCCTTTCTGTCCGGCAGACGAAAACTTACAGAGCTGCCAATGCTTTCAGAATATCCTGATCATCACGAGCGGTCAGAATCTCCTGAACCTTAACGTAACGCACAACACCAGACTTGTCGACAATCACGGTTGCACGCTTGTTGATATTGGCCTCTTCAATCAAAAGCCCATAACTTCTGGAAACTTCTCTTTTGATATCAGACAGGAGGTTATGCTTGAGCTTGAGGGCATCCTTCCATGCCTTGTGACACCAGGTGCTGTCGGTGCTGATACCAAAAATCTCTGCATTCGCATCAGAGAAACGGGGAAGGTCATTTGAGAAACAGGCATTCTCATTAGTGCAGACCGGGCTCCAGTCCAATGGGTAGAAAGCCAGAACAACATTCTTCTTGCCCTTGAACGAAGAGAGTGTAACCTTGTTTTTATCCTGATCCTCAAGAGTAAAATCAGGTGCAATATCTCCTACTTTTATTTCAGCTGCCATGCGCAAACTCCTCCAGATTTTAAAGTGATATTCATCTTAACATCCGGGCCGGGAGAACAGCTCCTGGCCCTCTATGCCACCCTCCCAGAATCAGAGGGCCGACCCCTCTCAGGACCGTTTCAGGACATCAAGAACTGTCTGACCAATCATCGAAGGGTTTTCAACAACGGTTACACCCATTCCCTCAAGTGTCTTCATTTTGTCTTTCGCCGTTCCCTGGCCACCTGAAACAATGGCACCGGCATGTCCCATCCGTCTTCCGGGAGGAGCTGTCTGTCCGGCTATAAATCCGATGACAGGCTTTTTCATGTGACACTTTGCAAAAGCGGCAGCTTTTTCCTCATCTTCCCCGCCAATCTCTCCGATCATAACAACAGCTTCCGTCTCAGGATCGTTTTCAAAAAGCGCCAAGACATCAATAAAATTCAACCCCCTGACAGGATCACCACCGATTCCAACACAAGTGGATTCTCCCAGGCCAAGCTGAGTCAACTGCCAAACCGCCTCATAGGTGAGGGTACCGCTTCTTGAAACAACGCCAACCTTCCCCCGTTTGTGAATATAGCCGGGCATAATTCCGATCTTGGCACCATCCGGGGTGATAATTCCCGGACAGTTGGGACCAATCAGGCGGATAACAGAACCTTCATCATTTTTGGCATCAAGGAGACGGCGGACCCGAACCATATCAAGAACCGGAATCCCTTCCGTAATGCAAACGATCAGGGGAATCTCCGCAGCGATCGACTCCAGAACAGCATCAGCAGCAAATGCTGGTGGAACAAAGATCAGGGAGACATCGGGATCCTCCGCTTCTACCGCATCATGTACTGAATTCCAGACAGGGAAGCCCTCATGGGTCGTCCCGCCTTTTCCAGGGGTCACCCCTCCAACGACATGTGTTCCATAATCTCTGCAGGCCCCTGCATGATATGATCCTTCCTTGCCGGTAATACCCTGTACAATAACCTTTGTGGAGCGGTCGACAAGAATACTCATTTCCCCCCCTTCTTCACCGCGAGAACAACTTTTTCGGCTCCTTCAAACAATTCCTCTGCAACTTCAATATCCAGACCTGAAGTCCTCAACATCTCCCGGCCTTCGGCCGCATTGGTTCCTTGAAGTCGGACAACCAGGGGAACGCTGATCTTGACGTCCTGGGCTGCGGCAATGATTCCACCGGCAATTCGCTCACATCTGACAATCCCGCCAAAGATATTGACAAAAATGCCCTTTACATGCGGATCACTTAAAATCAGCCGAAAAGCCTGCTCAACCGTATCCTTGCTCGCTCCGCCACCAACATCCAGAAAGTTTGCGGGGGATCCTCCGGCCAGGGCAATCACGTCCATTGTTGCCATGGCAAGCCCCGCGCCATTCACCATGCAGGCAATATTCCCGTCAAGCTTCACATAATTGAGATTATATTTCGAAGCTTCGATCTCAAGAGGGTTTTCTTCAGCAAGATCTCTCAACACCTTTGTTATCGGCTGACGATAGATCGCGTTGTCATCAAATCCGACCTTGGCATCAAGCGCGATCAGAGTCTTCTCTGCAGTCAGAACAAGAGGATTGATTTCGACCATGCTGGCATCTTTCTCATGGAAGAATCGAACAAGGTCACCCACCATCTTTACAAAAGCCGATTGCGTTTCGGCAGGAAGGCCCAGAAAGTAAAACAGACGCCGGCCAATATGAGCAGAATAACCCTCGCATGGATCGACGGAAAGATGAAAAATGCGTTCGGGATGCTTCTGGGCAACCTCCTCGATTTCCATTCCACCTTCGGTGCTTGCGATCAGAGTCACTCTCCTGGAGTTCCGGTCGACGACCATCCCAAGATAAAACTCTTTCTCGATCCGGGAACCTTCCTCAATCCAGACCTTTCCAACCTGGCGACCTTCCGGGCCAGTCTGGTGTGTGACCAGAATCTTGCCGAGAAGACTGCCTACAATTTCAGGGATTTTATGCACTTCCTTGGTAATTTTTACGCCACCGGCCTTACCTCGTCCTCCGGCATGGATTTGTGCCTTGACCGCAAAAACCTGACCATTTGATCCCTGAAAGAGAGGGTTGGTTTTCACCGCATTCTCGGCTTCGGCAATAGACTCGACCATTACACCTTTGGGAACGGGAATCTGGTACTGGCCAAAAAGTTCCTTGGCTTGGTATTCATGGATATTCAAACGACGCTCCTTCCGGATGCATTGTCAATGATAATAAGAAACATCAAGCACTATCGCCTGATGTATTCCGGCGATAGTCCGGAAACAGCAAAGGCCCCTCAGGGCGCACAACTCCATGGAATTCAGAGTCAAGAGCCTGCTCAAATCGTTCAACATGGCCAAATCCAACCTCCTGCCACGAAAATGGCTTCCGGCTCATCCCAGCTTTCGCGGCCGACAGTCCGACTCGGTGGCCAAAAACCAGAACCTCAAGGAGGGAGTTTCCCATCAGACGATTTTTCCCGTGCAAACCACCAGTCGTTTCACCGGCCACATAGAGATGGTCGATCGGAGTGCGGCCTTCCTTGTCAGCGGAGATACCTCCATTTTGATAATGAAGTGTCGGATAAACGAGGATTGGATGTGTGGAACAATCAACATCATGTTTTGACATCAATTTCAGAATGTTGGGGAAACGTCGGGCTACAGTTCCCTCTCCCATTTCCCTGTCAATTGCCGACAGGTCAAGATAAACCCCAAAATGGCCAGCTCCGGTCCTGACACCTCTTCCTTCAGAACATTCCCGGATGATTGCCGAGGCCACCACATCTCTTGTTTCCAGTTCGTTGACGAATCTTTTTCCATCTTTATTGTAAAGTCTGGCCCCCGCTCCACGAACGGCTTCGGTGATGAGCATCCCGGCCATTTCAGATGGGTAGATAACCCCGGTCGGATGGTACTGGAAACTTTCCATATGCAAGAGAGGCGCCCCCATCCTGTAGGCCATTCCAAGACCATCTCCCGTAGCCCCGAAATGATTTGAGGTCGCAAACCCACCAATATGAAGACGACCGGTCCCACCGGTTGCAAGCATGACTGCCCGGGCTTTTACCCATTTAAACTTTCCACTGTCGACATCAAGAAGCACAGCCCCGGCACAGGAGCTATCCGGCCCCTCAAGCAACTCAACTGCGGGGCTGAACTCCCAGATAGGGATCCCCGAATTCAGAAGATCTTCCTTCAGGACCCTGACCAGCTCAAGACCCGTATAGTCTTTTGCCGAGATCAAGCGGGGACGGGTTGTACCGCCTCCTTTCCTTAAGGCAAGATTTCCGTGCGCATCCCGATCGAAAAGGACGCCCTTTTTGACCAGCCAGGAAATCACTTCGGGCCCCTCCCTGACCAGAACAGAAAGGAGCTCAGTGTCCCCAGTAAAATGTCCGCCTCTATAGGCATCTTTCAAATGCTGTGCCGGACTGTCATCATCTCCCAGTGCAACCTGAATACCGCCTTCAGCCATCACTGTATTGGAATCACCGATACGAAGCTTCGTCGCAACCAGAACAGAAGCTCCTGTTTCTTTTGCAAAAAGAGCAGCAGTAATTCCTGCCCCACCGCCTCCAATAATCAAAAGGTCAACATCAGCATCCGGCGCAGATGGCCGCTCAACCTTCTCGGGGTGAAGGAGACGACTTCTGGTCTCAAGAATATTGGCAATTTCCTCCGGAACGACATTCCCCCTGTTGGCTCCGACCCTGAGGGTTGTTTTCCCCTCAGGGCGATAATCAGGATAGTAACGGTTCAGAAGCGCCATACGTTGTTCGGAAGTGAGTGCCGGAGGTTCATCCGTAATAAAGTTTGGCAAATTGGCATACAAAGGGAGGGATTCTTTCTGATCCGGACTCATTTCACCTCACATTCGGACTTAAGCATTTCCGGTGACAAAGACAAAAGCCTTGACAGCTCTGCATCAAAATCACCTGACTGGATCTTCTCCATTCGGTGAAGCAGATTATCCGGGAATTTCAATTCCTGACTTCCATAGGCCCTTCTGGCATAAAGGGCAATTTCATGCGGAGCCATTTCAGCAATGCAGCGGGAGACACATAATCCACACATGACACAGCTCATCGTGCCTTCCGTCACTCCTTTGAAATCGCCAAAAACAGATCTCCAAACGGCATCTCTCACATCAATTCCCTGCGGGCAAACTTCTGTACAGGCATTGCAGTTTCTGCATGTTGCCGACTCGGGGTAAAGCTTAAAAAGTTCTTCCTTCGTATCGGCAATGGTTTCAATCTTGTAGTCTGCCCTCTGCGAAGGAAATGAGGGAATAAGGCTGAAGGCCATATTTTCCTTCACAAGGGTCTGACAGGCCAACGCGTTGTGAAGATGAAAGTCCCCGGGCATTCTGTAAACCGCTGCACATGCTCCGCAAACACCCCCCAGACATCCAATACCATGAATCACTTCATGACCTGTGTACCACATGGCCTGAATCATGGTCAGCCCTTCCGGGACACTCCAGTCCTTGCCATTAATACCCACTTTTATCATTTTTGCATTATCGGGTTTCTCATACTGAAACATGGGGACCTCCCCTATTTGATGTTACTTGCTCAAGGCATACTACCCGAACCGATTAAAAAAACAGCCTGATGATTCTCCACTTTTATATGTAGGGCGGATTTTAGCAGATCATCCCTATAATCATCAACGTCCAGCCAATTTATTCCATACGGAAGATCAGGGAGCTTTTTTCCCGTTTCCTTTCCGGCGAACGACTTCCATGAGTTTCTGGAGAGCAAGGGAGTGGGCCGAAAAATCCGGAGCCTCCTGACGGGGAGGCTGGTAACGAATTG
>JAKCCY010000143.1 GCA_021838765.1 Nitrospirota bacterium | reverse complement strand
AAGGGCGAGAGGCTACTTGATGGGACAGCATCCCTGTGGGTCAATCTTCTGGGCCACAAAAACCCCGTCATCGATCAGGCCGTCAAGAACCAACTCGAACGCTGGGCCCACTCAACCTTTCTGGGACTCTCCCATGAGCCCGGAATTCTCCTGGCTCAGGAGCTTGTCGATATCGCTCCCAAGGGGTTGACAAGAGTCTTCTTTTCAGACAATGGCTCCACAGCGGTGGAAGCCGCCCTGAAACTTTCCTACCTCTCCCGATCCCCAAAAAATGGAAGCTCTACCCCATCGCGATTTCTCTCCTTTTCCCGAGGATACCACGGAGATACATTAGGAGCCGTGGGCGTTGGTGGCATCGACCTTTTTCATCAGGAGTTCGGACCACTTCTCACACCATCGATCAAAGTCCCCGCTCCGGATTGCTTTCGATGTCCGGTGGGTCTCCGGAAAGAATCCTGCCATCAGGAATGCTTTGATCTTTTCAAAGCATCCCTCACAACACATAAAGACGAGACGTGCGCCGTAATTTGCGAACCTGCGCTTCAGGCCGCCGGGGGAATGATTGTCTGGCCCCATGGGTATCTCTCAAAGATCCGAGCCCTTACCCAAGAGCTTGGCATCCCCTTGATTCTTGATGAAGTGGCGACCGGGTTCGGGAGAACGGGAGCCATGTTTGCCTCGGATCTTGAAGATGTTTCTCCGGATTTTTTATGCTTGGGGAAAGGGTTGACCGGGGGATATCTGCCCCTTGCCGCAACGCTGATGACCGAAGAGGTCTACCAAAGGATCCGGGAGGCCCCAGGGGCTTTTTTTCACGGACACAGTTTCACGGCCAATCCCCTTGGAGCTGCCGCCGCCAGAGCCACACTTTCCCTTCTCAAAGACAACCGGCTCATCGATCAAGTTCATGAAAAAAACGCGATTGCCAGGACGATTTTAAACGATCTTCTCGTCGGCCTTCCGGGAGTCAAAAACTATCGATCCATCGGTCTGATCATCGCAGTCGACCTTTATGATGGGGAGATACCCACCTCATCTGATAAGATGGATGCACTCAGGCAACTTTGCCATGAACAGGGGATGATCATTCGCCCATTGGGAAATATTGCATACCTCTTTCCTCCCCTCTCGGTCTCCATGGAGGAATGGATGACAATGTGCCGGATTCTTGGAGAATCCATCGTGACATGTCAAACAAAACACCAGCATTGAAAGGATTTTCATTGAAACCAATATTTCCGCAAACGGCTTTTAAAACACAAGGACTCATCCCTCGGACCATCCGTTTTTCACGAATTATTGCCTTGGGAGCCCTCTTTTCTTTCGGAGCCTTTCTTCCCCTGAAAAAAGCGTATGCATCACCGGATGCCCAGACACTTTCATGGACGCTCAATATTTCCGATCAAAAGGGAAATGCAAAACCGGTTATCCAGACCATCACCTATCACATCACCCCAACCATGATGAGGATCGACCAGACAACCGCCTCCGGATCCCAGATTTTCATCTGGAGAACCGATGCCGGACTGGTCTATGCGATCGACACGGCCAAAAAGACCTATCATCAGGATACTCTCGATCATGTCCTGTCCTATCAGACGATGTCCGATCTTCTCGGAAAACACTCCGGAAAGAATCCGGGAGACAAGGTTCTGGAAAAACCCCACACAGAGACAGTCTCAGGAGTCGCCTGCACCGATGAAAAACTCCTGCACAAATTCAGGGGCGTTGTCGTCGGGATGATCAATGGCGATCAAACCATTGAGATCTGCCGGACTGAGAGCATTCCTGGAATCGATCTTCTGAAATCTTTCCAGAAAAACCTCGTCTTGCTCGACCGGAAAATCGATCCAAAAACCGTCCGGAAAGATGAGGCAACAACCATTTCCCTTCTCGTCCACAAAGAGACCGCCTATAAGGCGGGCTTCATTTCAAGAATGCTCAATGCTATCGGTCTGTACGATCTCTCCAAGGTTCCGGCGACCGAAGTGGAGGACTCCAGAATTTCCAATATCAAGGTCGAAGCAGAAAACACCAGCCAGTTCGACCTGCCAGATGGACTTAAAAGGGTCTTCCTTCCTGCAGGACCCGGACCTCATTGACCAACGAAAAAGTTGGGCGGAAGCCAATCCGCCCGATTTTTCTTCATAACATAACTTCCGGTCCCGCCCTTTTCAGATGGCGACATCCCAGAATGGCCAATCTCTTCCGGAATCTCTTCCCAAAAGGGATCCATATTCCCATTGATCCAACAACCTCCATGGAATGGCAAAAAGGTTTTCGTGCAGGTATTTCATCGGGATGCGACTATCTATACGTGGGAGGAGGAGATGGAACACTCAACCGGCTTTTGCCGGATCTTCTGGATGCAAACCTTCCGGTCGGGATCCTGCCCATTGGAACAGGCAATCTTTTTTCCAGGTATGTTCTCGGAATCAAAAACCCGACCGACTTGCTGAAGAATCCGGAAAAGTACCCGACCAGATCCTTCGCGCCGGGGATTTCAGATGGGCGTCCCTTTGTATTGATGGTGGGAACGGGACTTGACGGTGAAGCCATTCATCATCAGTCAAGGCGGGGAAAGTATTGGCTGGGAAAATTGTCCTACCCGCTGGAGATGTTTTTGTCTCTTCTGAACACTCCGGTTCCCGAACTATCCGTTGAATATGAAGACACGGAAGGAGTTTTCCATCGAGAAACCGCACTCTGGGCCATTGTGGCGAAATCCCCTTCTTACTTTCCTCCTTTTACCATCAATCCGGGCTGGAATCCCTGGCAAAAGAATCTATCGGTGACATTGATTCGAGGACGATCGAAAATGGATCTCTGGATCGCCTTGACGGGGATCCTCGCCGGGAAAATCCCCTCCAGGCGCATCCTATTCGAAAAAGCACGTTCGGTCGGAATCAGGGGGACAGGGAGAAGTCAGGCCGACGGTGAGGAGATCTCCCTACCGGCTCTCATCACCGTCTCTGACCGGTCTGTCCTTTTTTCGATCCATCCCAAAACGGCTTCCTCATAACATCACGGCAAGGTCCAACCACCATGAATCTTACTTTGGATTTTCCATCATGTCGGGAAGATACATCGGAGCGCGTCTTACCCAATCGATCATAAAATCAATCGCTGCTGTCAGATCCTCCTCTGTCAGATCAGGGTAACACTCCGTCGTTATACGCTCAGGGGTATATCCTTTTTTAAAAAGCTCCAGAAAAACCGTAACGGGAATTTGTGTCCCGGCGATGCAGGGGAGTCCCCGGGCGATTCTCGGGTTCATCCGTATTTGTTTCGCCATATCCAATCTCCTTCAAGATAAAACATCGTTTATCCAGACACCGGCCTAAAGACACCCTACATTGGATGTCATGAGAGAAAGGGATCGGCCAGCCCACCCTTGGAAGCATAGGGGTTTTGAGCAATCTTTCCCTCTTTTAACAACAAGATGGCATTTCGGTAAATCATTTCGGTGCGGATATTGCAGGCTTCGATGGAAAACGCTCTCTCCACATAATTGCATGGATCCTCTTTCTTGAATACCTGGCGACCGGAAACAGACAACAGTGATGACACCTTTTGAGCAAGAGAGACAGGATCTTTTGGAGTCACCAGATGAATCCCGGGCAAAACATTTCCCATCTCCGGCAATCCCCCGACCCGGAAAGCAACCACTTCCTTTTTTGCCGAAATCGCCTCAAGCACCACCAGCGGAAAGGAATCCCTCACAGATGGAAGGAGAACCAGATCGGCAATGGCCAGATAGGGTCCCGGATCCTGCGAACCCATAAAATGAAGTCTTGCAAAACCGGACTCGCCCAATAGCCGACGGGCCCGATCCCGGACCTCTTCGAAAAGCGGCCCTATACCCAAAAAAACCATATGAAGGTCCGGGAATCGACGAAAAAGAATGACCAGCGCATCCAGCATCAGATGATGGCCTTTATCCCTTTGGAAAATGCCGATCTGCAGGAGAATCTTTTTCCCGACAAGTTTCTGGGCCAAATCGAGATTATGGCCCAAAACCGTGATTTCTTTCGCTTCCTTTTTTTCCTTGATGGCGATTCCCCGTGGAATGGTCACAACATGCCAGAAAGGAAGATTCTTTTCCAGAAAAAAAATCCTCAGGGCCTCGCTGACCACAACCAGACGATCACAAAACTGGCGAAAGGGGATCATGCTTTTGGGCACATTCAAAAGATGTCTCTGACGAATGACAAGGGGACGATTATTTCCAAGCGATGCCGCACTGACATACCCCAGAAAAGAATCGATATAGCTTGTCGTCACGAGAACATCGATTTTTTCACGAATCAGGTATTGGCGAAGATTGGAGAACGACTCGAGATCAAAGTTGCTTTTCATCGAAAACCCGACCGTCTCGGTCCGAGATCTGGCCTCCTCAAAAAAAGGCGTTCCGGGTCGGGCACCGATCACATAACGGTGGCCTCGGGAGTTCATCCCTTTGGCTTCTGCGATATGATCCCTCTCCTGCCCTCCATAACCGGTGGTGCAGTCGAGATGGAGTATATTCAAAGGTGCCGCTGTCGGTTCGCTGTACGATACATTCATCCGGTAATCCGTGTCAGAAGGGTCCATGAAAGGAAACGGGGAAGAGACATCCTTCCTGAAACAGGCCTGCAAGGCAGAAGCATCGAGGAGACCACCGGGGCAAGCGAACGTCTTGTGACGGATCTCCCCCAGGAATACCCTGCACTTCTCACAAGGGTGGGCGTTTCCTCCCTGTAGGCCCCAAAAGGATAGCAAAAGGAGCGGACAGGAACTCCCAGAAGCTCTTCAAGGTCGCTCTTGGAGTGGACGATCTCATCCCGGGCATCCGTTGATGAGAGCCGGGAAAGATCGACATGGGTTCTGGTGTGACTGCCGATTTCCAAGCCCAAGGAGGAAAGCTCCCTCATTTGAGGCGCATCCAAAAGAGGATGTCCTTTCCATATGGGATCCTCGGTCCAGTCGGAAATCCCGCCGATCTTTCCGGAGAGACAAAAAATGGTTGCCAGAAAACCAAACTCCTGGAGAATCGGCATCGCATATCGGTAGTTGTCCTGGTATCCATCGTCAAAGGTGATTGCGACGATCTTTTTGCCAGTGACCGGATCCGTATGGCCATTTTTCATTGCAAAATCAAGCGTCGTTCCCTGAAATCCAGCCTGTTTCAAAATGGAAAGCTGGCTTCGAAATTGATCCGGCGTCACTCCAGCGTGAGGAGAGAGGTCCGGATCAACCCGGTGATAGTAAAGAATCGGAGGAACAAACTTCCCTTCTTCCGTTTTCAAGATAGCGAAACCTCTTTCAAATGTTTTTCCCGAAGCTTCAGTTGCCTTGAAAGCCCTTCGATCACCTGATTGACTTCAATCCGGCGAAGGCAGTTATCCACCCCCTGGGAACAACCTTCATGGCTGCAGGGAGAACACGCGGGAGGATCGTAAAGGGTCAGAAGTCGCCCCGTTGACACAGGCCCCCACACTGCGGGAGTCGTTGAGCCAAACAGTCCGACTCCATACAGACCTGCTGCATCCGCCAGATGAAGCGGACCGCTGTCGTTTCCCAGAAACAGTGTCGATGATTCCATCAGTGCGTGTACAAAAGGAATCGATTCCTGAACGATCAGGAATCGGGTTTCCGGCTGAAAGCCGCTGGTAACGGAGAGAATCAACGTTTGATCTTCCCTTGTACCGATAATGACAACGACGCCTTTATGAACCTTGCTCCACCAGTTTCCGACCTGGGCCAATCTGTCTGGAGGCCACCTTTTGTACCACTCGCGCCCTCCGGGATGGATCAGCAAAATGGGAGTCTCCTGATCCAGCCTGTTTTCTTTTCTCCAAGTCTCTATTTCCATACGGGAAGACGCGGAGGAAGAGACAAGAGGGTCGGACGTGGCTGAAAGATGGACTCCGATCTTTCGAAGAGAGGACTCATACTGATTCATGACCGGATCGGGACCATGGTTGAAGTCGACTGGAACATAAATGGAGTTTTGGGAAGAAGGCCTTTCATCCGTTTTCCAGCCACAAGAAAGCTTTCGAGAGGCATCTGCCAGCCTTGAAAAGAGTCGGCTTCTATCAGAGACGGTCCAGTCAACCCACAAATCCCATTTCCGTTCGCGGGCAAGTCTGACCATGTCATAAGAGCTTTTCAGTTTCCCCCAAAAAGATCGGTTGTCAAAGACAACCACTCTGATCCCGGAAAGGTTCTTGAGGGGATACTCCGTCCCTCGATTGACAACGACCGTCAGGAAAATTCCCGGATAGGCAAGAAGAAGTTTTCTTAACGTCGGAACAAGAAGAAGGCTATCCCCCAGATAACGCATCCTCAGGATCACCATGCTGTCCATCAGAGTGGATTTTCCAATTCGTCCCATGCACAAAGAACAGAGTTTACGTCTATGGATTTCATGCACTGATTGTCGGGACAGAGCGAGGAAAAGCTCTGGCACGGACTGCAGGCCAAACCTTTCCGGACCATTCCCCCGGAGAATGGTCGATAACTCACATGATCTCCGGGTCCAAAAAGGACAAGCGCCTTTTTTCCGATGGACTGGGTCAGGTGAAGAGGGCCGGAATCATTGCCGATCGCACCGGTCGACAAGGAAATGATTCCCTTTAAGGTATTCAGGTCATTCTGAACAATTCCCCTGAATCGGGAAAGATAAACTCCAGGCAAAGCCTCCAGTCCCCGAACGACGGATCCCACAGCATCGGAATCATTCTTTCCACCCAGAACCAGCAAGGGAAACCCCTTTCGCAAAAGCTCGAAGCCCAATTCGACATATCGGTCTGCCGGCCAGTTTTTTGTGGGGGATCCCGATCCCGGGAAAAGGATCATGAATTCTCCAGCGTATTTTTCTCCAAAACTTCCAAGAAGACTC
>JAKCCY010000142.1 GCA_021838765.1 Nitrospirota bacterium | reverse complement strand
ATGCTGATCGTTGAGCTCGTACGGGTAGGAGGGGATCCCCATTTCGATCTTGTAGGCCTTGAATCCTTCCCCGGAGAGGACCTCGCCTCCCTGGGAGAGGACCTTTTCCGTCAGGCTTTTCTGAAATCCGGAAAAACTGTCCGTCGGGACCAGAAGGTCGGCCATCGGGCCCACCGGTGTTTCTTTCTGGAAGGTGGCAGGATGGAGAAAGGCATAACCGCCTCCGTCGATTTCGCGGATGGCCCCATCTCCGGATTTGATGTGGTCGGCCAAAATGGGTAAAAGCTTTGGACCCACAAGATGGGCAATGGAAAAGCGTCCGGATAAAAGTTCAATCTTGGCTTTTGTCCGGAAGAACAGATATTTGCGCAGATGAGCCAGAAGCCCCTCTCCGGTTCTGGCACCCGGAAGCAGGAGGATCTCATCCGGAAGGATCCCGACCCAGGCATCAAAAAGGATATGGGCCTTTGGGTCAAGAAACATGGTGTACACGACGTCATTGACCTTGGCGCTGGCAATATCCTGGCTCACGATGCCCTGGAGAAAAGTGCTTCTGTCTTCGCCTGTGACGCTGATGATCTGGGGCGTTTCGTCGGGGAAGAAGATCCCCGCCTGCCGGTGGGCTTTAGTGGTGTCGTTTGATGGGGTCATCGGTTTCTCCATGGTGGTGTTATGTCCTCTGAGGGCAAGTTGGACTTTTGAATGACAAAAGCGATCGGGTGAGGTCAACCTGAATCCGACAGGATCGGCCAGAATCGATGGATGATGCCAGAGGGACTTTAGGCCCGCATAACGGGGCGATTTCAAGAGTTCTGCCTGCCGGTTGCTTTTCGGACAGTGGGTCGTTCTCCGAAAAAGGGTTCCTCACCAACCTTGATCTTAAGGAACACCGTTTCCCGGAGTCAAACAGGGAAAGAAGATTCTTTTGCCAGCCATTAGCATGAAGGGGTTTTTTTGATGACAATTCTGGTCGTGGATGACGATGAGGCGCTCAGGTCCGTTCTGGTTGAGGCGCTCAGAAAACGGGGCCATGATGTGGACGGCGCAAGAGGGGACCAGGATCTTCCGAGAAGCTTTCCTGCCTGTCGCTATGACGTTGTGCTCCTGGACCTGAAGCTCACCGGGGCAGATGGTCTCGAGATCCTTTCGCGGATCAGGGAGAGCTGCCCGGAGACCCTGGTGATCATCATGACGGCTTTCGGCGGTGCGGAAGCGGCAATGGAGGCGATGCGTTCCGGCGCGCATGATTTCCTGGAAAAGCCCTTTTCACTGACCATCCTTGAGCTGAGGCTCGAGCGTGCCCTGATGGAGGTTTCCCTCCGTCGCGCTAACGGACTTTTGAGGGGACAGCTCGATATCTCTTCCGAAGAGCTTGTCGGCAGGGATTCCCGGATGCTCACGCTTCGCGAGAATCTTATCCGGTTTTCCCGGATGGATTCCCCTGTCTTGTTTGTCGGGGAGTCCGGTACCGGAAAGAAGACGGCGGCGAGAAGCCTGACCGCCTATTCGAAACGCTGCGAAGCCCCGTTTGCGATGATCGACTGTTCCGGATTTTCCGAAAGTGAGCTCCGGGAAAGGCTTTTCGGCGATGAAAAACGGGGAGCTCCCGGAGGTTTCTCCGCCCAGAGAGGACTCTTTGAAATCAGCGACGGAGGGACCGTTTTTTTAGACGAGGTCGATGCCATTTCGCAAGAGATCCAGAGACAGCTCCTTGTCCTGATTGAAAAGGGGGAGATCACAAGAGCGGGAGGGGATCATCCTGTCCGGGTGAACGTCCGGATTCTGGCCGCGACAAGGAAAGAGCTTGGGGCTCTCGTGGAGAAGGGGGTCTTTATGAAGGAGCTTTTCTTCCGTCTTAATCCCCTGCTCCTGACCTTCCCTCCTCTTCGACAGCGGGTTCCGGATCTGGGGATCCTTTCGGAGACGATTCTGGCCCGCCTCGGTTCCGAGATGCACCGGCGCTTTACCCTGGAGCCTGGTGTGTTGCCCCTGTTTGAAAAGCATAGCTGGCCCGGGAATCTTCGGGAGCTGAAAAATGTTCTCGAGGGGATGGCTGTTCATTCTGTTGACGGCTTGATGGGTGTTGAGGATCTTCCCAGGGAGTTCCACAAGGTGGACAATAAAGGCGTTCCGTCAACCACGGTTCCCCAGCGCTCAGCGAAGGAAGGTGGGCTTCGCCAGGAACTTCTCGACGAGGAGCGAAGGAAGATCGGCCTGATTCTGGAGCGTGTACGGGGCAACAGGACGCAGGCCGCAAAAATATTGGGGATGAAGCGTTCGTCCCTGAATTACCGATTGAGAAAACTTGGTCTTGAATGTGTGGCTCCGAAAAAAATCGATGGAGCCGATGGTCAGAAGGAAGGCAGGAGAAAATGACGGAAACCCCGAACAGCGGCGCGCATCATGGCGAGGAGTTCAATCCTGCCTGGAAGGAGGAGATCGATCTTTCGAAGGTCGAGGTCACAAGGCGGGACAGGATCGCTATTCTTGTTGTTCTTTTGGCTTTGATCATTACTCCGGTGATTCTTCTTGCCTATCATGACCTGCACCCGCCAAAAAAGGTTGTTCGTCCTCTGCAGACGGTCCAGTATGTGCGGGTCAGGTCTCAGGACTTTGTCCGGAAGGTCACGATCCCGGCATCGATCCATTCTTTCAGGAAGGCGGTGATCATGGCGCATGTTCCCGGCTATCTCCGTGTCCTTAACGTGGACAAGGGGGATTTTGTCCGGAAGGGACAGGTCCTGGCGATTATTGCCGATCCGGAGCTTCGCCAGACCCTGAAAAAGGATCAGGCCAGGGAAAAAATAGCCCATCTCACATTTTTGCGTATTCAGCAGGTCTGGGCCGATCACCCGAAACTGATCTCGAAAGAACGTGTCCAGGAAAAAGAGGCCAGCTATAAAATGGCAAAGGCCCAGGTTCTCCATGATGAGGCCCTTATGGACTATCGAACGATCAGGGCTCCCTTTGATGGGGTGGTGACCCAGCGATTTGTGGATCCCGGAAAGATGATTTCGATCGGGACGTCCCATACGGACAGCGTTCAGCCGATTGTGACGGTTGAACGGGTTACCAAGCTTCGTGCCTACGTCTGGGTTCCTGCCCAGGTGGCTCCCCTGGTCAAGATGGGGCAGCCTGTGGAGGTCGCCTTTTCCGCTCTTCCCGGTCGGGTCTTCAGGGGAACGGTAACACGTTTTGATTTTGAGGAGAACCTGAGAACCCGGACGATGAGGACCGAGGTCGATTTCGACAATCATGACCTGGCGATCCATCCGGGGATGTACGGTGAGTTTACCTTTTCGCTCTCCCATGAAAAGGGAGCTCTCCTCATCCCGGGATTTGCCATCCGGGCACGTGTCGGAAAGCCTTTGACGGTTGTGGTCGTGGATCATGGTGTGGCGCATATCCGGCCCATCGAAGTGGATGTCGACAACGGGAACTGGGTCAAGGTGTCAAAAGGGTTAAATCCTGGAGACCGTGTTGTCGTCATGGGGCGCTGGCATGTTCGTGAAGGGCAGCATGTCCACGCCATTCCGAGAAGGGTCATTCCATATCGGCCAGCAAGACAGCTCGGATAATGGCGGTTTTCAGAACCCGTTTTGAGGGAAGCTATATGGAGGAAATATCCGGATGATTCAAAAAAAGACATGGAGTGCGGTGGTCATGGGAGCCGCCGCCTTGATAGGGATGGCTACGCAGGCACTGGCAGCAGACGGTGCGATCGTGACCCAGGCACCTGATCCTCATCTGACGGTGGACCAGGCCATCTCTTTTGCTCTCCACCATCATCCCAGGCTCTTCGCCTATCGCCACCGGGTAGCGGCCAGAAAGGCGAAGATTGGCGAGGCGAATGCGCATTTTCTGCCGAATGTGGGGGCCGGCGCGTTATTCGGGACCGGCAATCCCGGTGTGAGCAACAGGCCTTACAACAATGGCTACGCCTATTCTCCTTTTATGCCGATTACCTACGGGGGGATCGGACCGCTCGGCAGGGACGGGACGCAGACGTCGAATGTGTTTGATGCCTCGATCGGCGCGACGCAGATGCTGTTTGATTTCGGTCGTTATCTTCATCTGACCAGGTCGGCGGAAAAGAAGGAACATGCGGCGATCGCCAATCTTGTCACCAGGGATGCCTGGGTCATCCTTCAGGTCAGGGAGGCGTATGCCCATCTTCAGCTGGACAAACAGCTTGTGATTGTCTACCAGAAGAACGAGGAACAAAGGGCGCTTGTCCGTGAGCTGACCAATTCCCTTTACAAGGCCCAGTACAAGTCGAAGCTCGACGATGAGTTTGCCCAGGTCGACCTGTTGAAGGCCCAGGCACTTCTTGTCGGAATGAAGGACGATGTGAAGACACGGGTGGCAAGGCTCAACGAGGCGCTTGGACTTGGAGAGGGGGGAGCGAGAAACTACTACCCGACTTCTGTCACCGAGGATCTGTCCCCGATTCCGCCCTTGCCGGGTCTTCTGAAGACGGCCCTTGATGCCAGACCGGAGATGCATGCGGTCAAGTCAACTGTTGGTGCGATCAATGAGTACACAAGCTCCGTCAAGGCGTCCCATTATCCCTACCTGTCTGCATTCGGCTCCTTCGGGACACTGAATCAGCTCAACACGGGTGCGTCCTATACCCCGGGATGGTGGATGGGCGGAGCGATGGTGAACGTCCCGATCTATACGGGCGGGATGATCAGGTCCCAGGTCGAGGCGAGCCATCAGCAGGCTCTTTTCGAATCCGAAAAGCTCAAGGATCTCGACCACAGGATCCGTTACGAGGTGGTCTCGGCCCATGAGCGGGTCAGGACCGACCTGTACGACGTCAAGGCCTATACAAAAGCAGTGGAGGAAGCCAAGCTCGGCCTCCGTCTCGCCCAGGCAAAATATGAGGCGAACCTGATTTCGATCGTCAAGCTGACACTGGCAGAGGTTTATCTTCTCGATACGAGAGCCGCTCTTGCCAAAGCCCAGTACCGGCTGACTGTCGACCGGGCGGCGCTTGCCTTTGCGACCGGTCAGGATTACCCCCGCTGGGTCAGGGCCGATGGGACGCCAAGGGCGAATCCCAAGACCTGAGCGGATTGGTCTCTTCAGGAGAGCTCCTGAAATGCGCCAGAGGGGAGATCAGAAGTTTGCGAATATTGGAAAACATCTATCTCAAGTTAGGGGGGAAGCGCCCCTATGCATCGATCAACGATCAGAAATGGACAGCGTGTGATTTTATCGGACCTGTCTCTGTCCGTGTTGCAGGCTGGGGGAGATCGGGACTGCAAGGTCCCCCATAGGATGAGGCTGAGATTGCTGTCTCCGGGATTTATACGGGGGAGCAATCACTCGTGAAGCAAGAACATACGCAAGGTCATTACGCGTAAAGGGAGGTCCGAGCGCTTCATCAGTGGCCCAAAATGACGAACATCACCGGTCAGGAGCACATCCACCCCGGCTGCAATCGCAGCATCCAGGACCGGCCGGTCCTTCTCGTTCAAGTCAGATTGAAAATTCATGGTCGTTCTGGAAACCACGGCATTGACGCTGGAAAGTTTCCCTTCAAAGTCATTTAGCGCCTGTGGTCGCTTCCTCTCGATATTGCGCCGGGCCTCTATTATGCAGTAGGCACTGCTGTGTAGGACAATTTTTTTCTGTTGTGCCAAATTCCACAGCATCGTGAAAGATTCTCCGCCAAGGGCGGCTGAAAACAGAATATTGGCATCCAGAAAAACGGTAACAGCTTTCCTTACTGTTCCCAATAACGCTGCGCTTTTTCTAGTTCTTCCGTTGTCATTGTCGCCTGTTCGGCAAATTCTGCAATACGTTTTTCCGTATAAATCTCTACTGGCAGGACAACTGCTGGATCCAGAACGATCCGCCCCCCCTCAATATGGACAAGTAGGGTATCTCCCGTTTTAAGTCCCAATTTTTTTCTGGCGGAGGCTGGTAATGTTAGCTGTCCGCGAGCGCCGATTTGTGCGATAGTGTCCATGGAAATCATTATAGCGGAATATCGGATAATCCGCAATTCGGATGAAGAGTTGCCGATCCGGAGGATCAGCAGAATGAGAATCCAATTCCGTCCATTTCCGTCCATTTTTTATCAGAAAGAGCCGTAAAACTCCTGGGTTCAGCCCGGAGTTATAAGGGTGCGCCCGGCATGGGCGCGATCTTGGAGGGGAAAGTCCTTCCATAAGCTGACCACAGCGAATGAAGGGAAACGCAACTGTGCAAGGGTGACCGAGCGTGGGAAGAAAGCGTGGGGTTCTTTTTTTCTTCCCTTGAGAACAGCGGGATGCTGCTCGATCCCCTTTGTCCACGAGACTTTGGAAGTGCTTCCGGAGGGACTCGAGCTCGTTGCCCCTGATCCTGTCGAGTGATCCCGGCAATGGAGAGGGTTGGTTTTCGTTTTGAGGGAGAGGCGTTTACAGACGCCTCTCCCTTTTTCGTCCGGGCAAGAATACCTGATCGGGAGCCGGTATCCCAACCCAGACTGCACTGACCATTCCATTATGCTCGGGCAAGTGTTCAATCCTCGTTCGAGTGGAGGTCTTGTCCCTGGAACGATTTCGATCCCGTTTTAGAAGGAATCAGCGAACGATGACCGATATGGGGTTGGATCCCACCGGAAGAAGGTTGCTTCCATTGTTGAGGTTGAAAGGCGTCAGGGCCCCATTACCCGCCACTGAAAAGACAGAGACATTGCTGCTTCCGTAGTTCGGGACAAATGCGAGGTTCCCGTTGGGGGCCAACGAAACCGACAATGGCCATCCGCCGGTTGGGACCGGGGTAAAAGAGGTCAGTGTGGTCCCGGAGACCGAATAGGCGAGGATTGCCCCGGGGGTTTGATAGGATGAGCCGGCGCTGACCGCTGTTCCCGTCATTGCACAATACAGGG
>JAKCCY010000141.1 GCA_021838765.1 Nitrospirota bacterium | reverse complement strand
AAGAAAAAACATGAGGTTTCTGTAAAAAGTGGTACCAGAAAATAGCAGACCGGGTTTTTCCATGAGAGACCCCTTCCAAAATGATGATCAACGATCTAGCCGGATATGGCTGTTCCAGGAATCAGAGACTGATCATTTCCCCGGGGAGGAGGGGTGCAGGAAGGAAGCCGAAAAGAAACAAAAAAGCTCGAGTCACGGGAAAAAAGATCAAGCGGGGACAAGAGCGGAACGTCCGCCCTTCCCTCCCCGATCATCTCCGGAAAGAGATGTGCCGGGATCAGAACACGAGGGTCATCATGATGGCACTCAAGACTTTCCCCCTGCTGATCAGGCTGATAGTCATGGAGACAGGCGACAGCCTCTCCGGGAAACATTGAGCTCGGAAAAATGGAATCGGATCCGGCCTGAACCACCCATTCATATCCACCGACTGAAGGCTTCGCAACAGGATCAAGACTGGAAGAAGCACACAGAAAAAAGCTCGATTTCATCAAAAGAATCGCACAGACAAACCAACCGGTGAGGGCACAACACAGCAAAACAGACCTCATGCTGGCAGAAAGGCTCTTTTTGACCTGACACTGAAGTTCGGAAAAAGGAATTGACTGCACAAAAATCCCCATCTGTTCCTGAAACGGCATAAGAACCCGCCATGCCAAAAGAGCCTTGCCGAAAACAGATCGGGAAGGGATTCTTTTGGACTATCAGATATCCGCGCTAGGAAACTCTTGGGGGACGATCCGGAGAAGATGAATGGTATGAGGTCGCAGAAGAGGGTTCGATTGAAAAAGGAAGATCGGGAAAGCGGGGAGAGTCGGCCATTTGTTCCGATGACAGGACACCCTGGGTGGAAATGGAGGAGGAAAGCAGGAAAAGAGGAACGGGATGATGGCATTCCCAGGACGTCTGGTTGGCTACAAAAAGATGCTCGCATCCGTCAGGATCAGAAGAATCCGAGACAACCTGTTCAGGGGAGGCTGGAACAAAAAACCCATGAGAAAATCCGGCCAATCGGGATTCAACGTGAGAAGACATCATCGGAGAAGCAGTGGAATGGGCCATATTGACCGTCTGCAGAACGATTGCCGCAGTCAAAACAAAAACCAGACGAAAGACATCAAAGAAGCTCTTTGTCAATGCTCTCTCCCGGCGCCAAGGTCCAAACCAGCAAAACCACACAGCAAAACTCTATCCGTACAAGGAGACACTGTCAACCGTACCACTCTGCTTTGTAGCGAGCACATAATCTGTCCGGGTTTGTAGCGCAAAGGTTGTCCGGTTTAAAAATGGGTCAAGGGGACCCATCGATGAACCCAACAACCTTACGACAGGAGATCCGGAAGATGCACTCTAAAGAGACATGGAACGAACAAAAGAAGGGAGCAATGCCGCAAGAATAGACGACCGCTACCGACTCCATGATGTCATGGCCAAGGCCCGGATCCACCGGCATCCCGGGATCGACTCTCCTGTTCCATGCTCCCGGAAACGTTCTCTCCATCCTTTCGAAAAACCGTACCACTCTGCTTGCTGCGAACAAGTGATATGAAGAGAGAGTTTCAAAATCCTGCTGATTGTCTTAAGATGGTGCAACCTTTCTTCCGACAATCAAACCTGTCCGGACGATTTCAGTGCTATAGAGAGGACCTCCCTGCTCCATGTCAAGATCCATTCGAAAAATTGCAATTATTGATATTGGCTCAAACTCCATGCGCCTTGAGATTTTTGCGATCAGGGACAATGACTGGTGGCTGATCGAACGCCACAAGGCTCCTGCCAGGATTTCACAGGGCATGTATGAAGACCAGATCATCAAAAAAGAGGCCATTGCCCGGGCAAGGGAGGCGATTTGCCTCTTTGCGGGACAGATCGCCCTCCATCACATCAAGAAGGTCCGCTGCACGGCAACAAGCGCCATTCGTGATGCTTTGAACCAGAAGGAGGTTCTCGGGATTCTCTCGGAAGGAATCCCGTTTCCTGTTGAGGTTCTTTCCGGTGAGGACGAAGCTTTTTACAGCTATTTTGGCGTTCGGACCAGCATCAACATCCATGACGGCCTCGTCTTCGATGTTGGAGGCGGGAGCACAGAGCTCATCCGGATCCAGAACGGAGAACACATTGCCACGACCACGCTCCCGCTCGGAGCCGTCAGACTCTCGGAATCCTTCTTCAAAAAGTCCGGGACACCATCGGAAACCGAATGGAAAAGACTTGAACGGCATATCGACAAAACATTGCGTGAAGGAGAGATTCTCTCTGGAGGAACACCCAAACTCCTGATCGGGGTGGGGGGCACGGTCCGCCAGCTGGCCAGGATTTCCCAGAAAAAGGAGCACTACCCTCTCATCCCCCAGGTTCATCAGTACAGCCTGCAAAAAAACCAGGTGAACCGGATTCTCATGGAGATTCGAAAGTCCTCGATCGAGAACAGGATCTCATCACTCGGTGTCTCAAAAGACAGGGCAGATATTCTACCCGCAGGCATCCTGATCATCTCCCGCATTCTGGAAGGCGCAAGATCCCCTCTTTTAACCGTTTCCCAGCATGGGCTCAGACATGGTCTCTTCATGGAGACCTTTCTCGAAACAACCAAGCCACCGCTCCATGATATTTCAAAGGATACAATCTCGCGGCTGGTCAGCCGCTTTGGATCCTACGAAGAGTCAAGATCCTTCAGGCGCCTTCTGTTGAAGCTCTACGAAACCATTCACCCGGAAACCATGATCGACAAGGAGACCAAAAAGCTTCTCAGGGCCTTGGGTGCCCTCGCCCTGACAACCCTTTCCTATCGCCCGACAGGAGACTCTGAGTCTGCCAGTTTTCTCCTGAAAGAAGAGTGTCCGGGATTTTCCCCTCAGGAGAGGATTCTGCTTTTCCTGGCACTGACGCAATACAGGACCCACTCTGATATCACCATCAGGAAGAACAACAGATCCCTCTTTCTTTCCCTTTCACCCAAAGATCAGGGACGGGTCGTCTTCTTTTCCAGACTGGCAAAGCTCGTCAGGGAGATTCTCATTTTTACATCCGGAGACATGCCTCAGCTGTCGTATGCGGAGCCGCACCTGACCATCAGGGACAACAGGGACGAAGAAGAGGGAGGGATTGAGCGTCTCGTCTCCACAAAAGAAATGGAATTTGAAAAAGGCAGACCGGTCATTGTCATCTGGATGAGGATCGAGAGCTACAGCGGGCAGAACGGGGCAAGACCCAAAAGTATTGAACCGATCCTGAACGGAGAAGATAACGACAACGGAGAGTACTGACCTTCCCCGGGAACAATGTCCGAAAAGACTCCGGCCTTTCCAAAGGAGCTTCCAGATTCCGCCAGGCACCCATTCCACACCCGAGCCCATGGACCAGACCATCTCCCTTCAAGACGGACGCCAGCTGGGATTTTGCGAGTACGGGGATCCTGACGGGTACCCCCTTTTGCTGTTTCACGGTGTCCCGGGATCCCGTTACCAGCGCCCCTCGGAAACCATAACCAGATCCCGGGGGATTCGTCTTATTGTTCTCGAAAGGCCTGGGTTCGGACTTTCCCCGATCAAAAGAGGGAGAACGCTCGTCGACTGGGCAGACGATGTCCGGACCTTTGCCGATCTTCTCAAAATAGACGATTTTGGAGTTCTTGGCCTGTCTGCAGGAGGACCCTACGCACTGGCCTGTGCCCGGAAGATTCAAGAGAGGATTTCCAGCGTTTTTGTCATCAGCGGCCTCGGACAGATCGATACCCCCGGATCAACACAACTGATGCCTTTTCATGAAAAATGGCTCTTTTCTCTCGGAAAACAGTCAGCCCGGACGAGAATGAAGGCACTCATAGAAGTCCTGAGAGGATTGACCGCCATCCTTTTGCACAACCCTCAAAGGTACCTCCCTGTTCTGGCCAGATTTTTTCCGCAGGAGGAACGGCCATTCTTCAAAAAAGCCGAGGATAGCCGGATGTTTTTAAAAGACATCGGCGCAAATTACACGTCTGGCAGCGAAGGAATCGTCGATGATTTGATGATTCTATCGAAACCATGGGACTTCGATCCCGGTTCCATTTCAGGAAAGGTGCACTTCTGGCACGGCGACCGGGACCTTATCGCCCCGCTGTTTCTGATTGAAAAGCTGGCAAAAGAGATCCCGGCATCAAAAACGAGAATCATTCAGGGGGAAGGACACCTCCTGATCTTTCGTTACTGGGACAGCATCCTCGAAGAGTTCAACCGATTCCGGACAAAACGGGATTCAGCGCCTTCCTCATGATTTTCTGGGTTTCATCCATCGAGTGGGACCCGTCGATCAGGTGAAATCCGTTTTCCTTCGCAAGAACCTCATACTCCGCCAGAACCTTTGACTGAAAAAGGATATAGGACTCTCTGGGATTAGGGGAAAGCTCCATGTCCATTCCCGCTTCGTAGTATTTAATCTCCCGGGTCTGGGTAATCCGGTCATAGGACAAGGCCGGGTCCACCCTGAAAAAAAACGTGAGGTCCGGTCGAATCGCGAAACGGAAATTGGAACTCAGCCAGCTCTTGGGAATCCCCCTCGCACAGTCTCTGGCCACGGCCGTGTAGATATATCGATCCGAAAGGACAACCTTTCCTGCCTTCAGTGCCGGCAGGATTTCATGGGTGTAACGATAGCTGAAGTCGGCGGCATGGAGAAGGCTGAAGGCATAGGGAGTCAGAGTCTGCTTCTTCTTTGCCTTTCGAATGATCGGGGATATTTCAGGGCTTGAGTTCCATGCATTTAAAAGGACTCCATACCCCTTCAACCTGAGATAATTCTGAAGCAGCTCAATCTGTGTCGATTTTCCGGACCCGTCGATCCCTTCAACGACGATCAGGCGACCGGGATAGGAATGCTCGGGATTCATCGGGGTCCCTTTCTTCTCAAACGGTTTTTCAAAATGGAAGCGGTCTCCCCTCGAAGCTCCATCTGCTGCTTCTGTATCGGCTTCATCGCATCAATGACCGTAAACTGGTACTCAGTCGACATTTGCCTGTAGATCTCCAGAAGCCTTTGCTGGTAGAGAACAAATGAATCCTTTTTTCGTCCTGCAAGGTTAAGGTCCATCCCCGCTTCATAATAGTCAAAATAGCGCTCGTCCCTTGATTTCCACTGGATTCTTGCCAGAAGATCCTCGAAGCGGACATCAAGATAAAATGTCCTGGCGGGCGTCAGTGCAAAATCAAACATGCCCGTAATCCATTCCCTGTCGATCCCCCGGATGATGGCCCGGGCAAAAACGGTATAGACATACTGCTCCGCAATCACAACCTTTCCGGCAGAAAGAGCCGGAATGATCACATGCTCGAACCGGTCCACAAAGTCCGCCGCGTAAAGAAAGCAGAAAGTAACAGGATCAAGTGTGTTGCGCTCCTTGAGCTTCTTGATCGCACCACGAATCAGTTCGGCGGTGTTGCATGATGAAATGACAACCCCTTGCCCCTTGGACTCGAAATAGAGCTTCAGCAATTCGGCCTGGGTTGACTTTCCCGATCCGTCCGTTCCCTCGATGGCGATCAGCGTTCCAGGATATTGAGACGTTTTTTCCAAAGTCCACCCTCTTCCTGACTGTTTTGACCAGTTTCCGTTGTCTATTCTAGCAAGACACCCAGGCATTCACCAACCATTTCCGCCGCTGCTCCATGATCTCCCCCGCCACCAGCCCGGCGCAGTAGCAGCGTTTCCATTCTCCTCCGGAAAGACCGTCTCCCAGCGAGAAGAAAACATGCCCTTCCGGATCCTGAGAGAAACGCAAGGAGCCACAGGCGGGCTTTCACCTATCCTGCATTCTTGGAGGAGGCGATCCGCACCCCCTTGTATGGACGACAAAAGACAGGGATTTTTTTGACAGTCTGACGCTGTCGGAGCTCCATAGGGCCAGGTGATAATGATGACAGGGGAGAAGGCCATAGAGACGGTAGATCGTGGAAGGGGTGTCCACAACCAGATGGCCATTCTTGTAGAGGAAGTAATCTGTCGCCCCGGGAACCATGCTCCACTGTATGTAGGCTCCGTCGCCTTCTTCATAAGGCACGACATGCACGAATTCCGGCGGAGAGAGGGACCTGCCGAGATCCGATGGTGCCTCTCCTGATGACGAAGGGATCGATCCCGACTGTGGCACAGCGGTTGGAGACCCTCCGGCTGTGGCAGCTTTTCCCTGGGAAGCCTGAGAGGAAGATGGCGATGAGGAAAACAGGCCGCCAAGAAGCCCATGGGGATTGTTCCATGCAGACGCGCTGCATCCCCCGATCAGCAGGGTGGACAAGCAGGCAAGAACCCTATTTTTATTGCTTAATATAAAATGATTTAGATGGGGCATACCGATTGACAACCTCCTCCAGAAAATGGCATCATTTCTCATTTGAACCCAGCACTCAAAGAATCAGCCACCAGGAAGCGGAAAGCCCACCCAAGCGGGCTCCAGGTGAATTTTTCCGCCCCATCATCCGGGCATCATCTCACCACAGGACAGCGAGGCCATAACATGACAGAAAAAAAACAGTTGCCTCCCATTGCAATCGGGTCAGACCACGCAGGATTCGAGCTCAAAAACAACATCATCAGGACACTTTCCATGTCAGGATACACGGTAACCAACTGCGGTACGGATGGCCCCGAGTCGGTTGACTACCCGGACTTTGCCGAGAAGGTTGCAACGATCGTCACCGCTACGCCGGGAACGATCGGAGTTCTGATCTGCGGCACCGGAATAGGAATGTCGATCGCTGCCAACAAACACCACGGGATCAGGGCCGCACTCGTTTATAACGAAGAAACCGCAGCTCTTGCCCACGAGCACAACAATGCAAACATCCTGTGCCTGGGCGCCAGGGAGCTCTCTCCGGAAAAAGCATTAACTCTCGTCAGCATTTTTCTGGACTCTGCTTTTGAA
>JAKCCY010000140.1 GCA_021838765.1 Nitrospirota bacterium | reverse complement strand
GCATCACGGCAGACTATGAGCCTCAACACAATGAAAACCATCCCCGGCATTTCCTTAAAGCCCCGTATGTCAGCACCTTACGGGAAGCCGGGGCACTGGTTGTCATACTACCCTTCCAGTTTTCAGATAAAGACTTCTCAGAAGACATTTCGCAGTGGGACTTTCTCGACGGAATCCTGATTTCGGGATCCGGTCCGGACATTCCCCCCTCTTTTTATGGAAAAAACAAGGAAATCGAGAACAATGACTGGATGGTTGACGAGCGATTTCTCTTCGAAAAGGCTCTGATTAAAAAATCAGAGGACGATGCCACTCCCTGTCTGGGGATCTGTAGCGGACTTCAGGTGTTGAACGTATCCAGGGGAGGATCACTCCTTCAGGATATTCCTTCCTCAAAAACATCCTTTCTCGACCACAAGTCCCCACATAACATTCAAGTCCAAGCCACTCCCTCTATTGACTGGCTTCCAAATGGAACCTATCAGGTCAACAGCTTCCACCATCAAGGGGTTGATCAGATTGGATCCGGACTTTCTGTCTTTGCAAAAACATCCGATGGAATGGTCGAAGGCGTCTTTGACCCTACTCATCCTTTTCTCGTCGCCGTCCAATGGCATCCCGAAAGACTGCTTTCAGGCGATAACCTTTCAAAAATGATCATCAGGCAATTCGTTCTGAGCTGTGCTGCCCGGAAGGCCGAAAAAAACAAACGATAAATCGGCCCTGATTTTCAGCCTCTCTCTCCGTGTTCGGCAAGCTTTTCGAAAACCGGATCCACCAAAGTCACATTCCCCATCGGACGTTTCAAAAGATTTTGACCAATTCGCAAAAACCTCTCGACTCCGTCTGTAACAAAGAACCTCGTTGTGGGAAGCGCTTCCGGATGATTCTTCACAAGGTTACGACTCAGGATTTCACGGGCAAGTTCGTAACCCGGATCGACAAATCTCACATCCGGCAAAATCTTCTGGAAAACAGGAAGAAGGGGCGGATAGTGTGTACATCCGAGAATGATCGTATCGACCGATTTCCACTTCGTCAGATAAGGGGACAGATACTCCATTGAAACAGCCTCTGCGACTGGACCGGAGATCCAGCCTTCCTCAACAAGTGGTGCAAACAGAGGACAGGGCTGCGCAAAAACCCCAATCGCCGGATTCATTCTGGAAAACAGACGGGGATAGGCATTCGAACTAATCGTTCCTTCGGTTGCGAGAACACCAATCGATCCCGAGCGGGTCAATCCCGCCGCGGCCCTCGCACCTGCCTCAAGAACCCCCAGAGTCGGAATGGGGTTGACCTCTTCGGAAAACTCATCAAAAGCCTGGCTCGATACGGTAAAGCAAGCGGCAATAATCAGATCAGGGTTCATCTCCGCAAGAAACCGGGCATCTTCCCGTGCAAAGCGAACAATGGTCTCTCTCGATTTGGTCCCATAGGGAAAACGGGCCGTATCCCCCAAATAGGTCACGGAGGTTCCCGGAAACAGTTCAAGAAAGTGTTTCAGGACGGAAAGCCCACCCATTCCGGAATCAAAAAAAGCAACTCCTCCGCTCACGATGACCAGCTTTTGGAGGATTCTCTCATCGAAAGCACTCTCCTTAACCGGGTGACAGCCTCGGTTTTGCGTTTTTCAAACCAGACCGGCTTTCCTTTTGACAGAAGATGGAGCTGCTCCATCATCTGTCTTGCAAGATCTTCACTCTTCATGGCCAAAAGTCCGTCGCAGCTTGCCAGAAGGGAGCGCTCCACAGAAACGGTCAAAGGGAAGTGATCCCGGAGACCTGCCATTTTGAAATCGTCACTCAATAAAAGCCCGTCGAATCCAAGACGCTTTCTGAGGAGTGTTTCCGAAATTTTGACAGACAAGGTCGCAGGCCACTCCTGATCGATCTCCGGATACATGACATGAGCGGTCATCAACGCCGGGATTCCCCAGGAAACGGCACGTCTGAAAGGATGAATCTCCCTATGCAACAGGACATCCATTGGATCAGGGACAGTCGGCAATGCAAAGTGGGAATCAAGATGAGTGTCCCCGTGGCCTGGAAAATGTTTTCCGCAAGGGACGACTCCTCCCAGGGAAAGCCCCTGAGAAAAGGTCATGGCATAACGAAATGCCAATTCCGGGTCGGAGGAAAAGGATCGATCCCCGATAACGGGATTGTCCGGATTGGAATCAACATCCAGGACAGGAGCAAAATCCATATCGATATCAAGAGAGGAAAGAGCCCTGCCCAACTCATACCCAGCCGTAAAAATCTCCGGGATTCCCCCTGCCCGGGAAAGTTCTCTCATGGGTGGAAGTTTTGGCACTCCATCCTGAAGTCGAGCAACTCTTCCGCCCTCCTGGTCGATCGCCAGGATCACCGGAACCGGTGCCAGCACCCCTCTGATTTCCCGGATCAGATCTCTCAGTCTCCCCAGGGAATCTGGAGAAGATGGAGGTCCGATATTCTCCGAAAAGAGGACCACTCCGGCAGGTCTCATCTCCTCCAGGAAAATTCGATCGGAGCCACTGAGATCCATACCTGGAAGACTCACCCAGAGAAAAACTCCAGGACCATCCACAAATGATCCTGCAGACTTCAAGAAACACCCCCCAAAAGGGCATTGAGCTTGGGAATGATGGACCTGACAGCCCTTGCCCTGTGAGAAATCTCATTTTTGATCGAAGCAGGAAGGATTCCGAAGGTCACCTGATATTGATCCGGAATAAAGAGAGGATCGTATCCAAAACCACCCTCTCCCAACAGCCCCTTCGTCAATCGGCCTTCGATCACGCCTTCTGATTTTGCCAGAATCTTTCCGCTTTTTCCTTCGACAAGAACAAGGACCGCCCGGAAACGGGCCGATCTGTTCTCGACCCCCTTAAGCTCCTTCAGGAGGGCATGGCAGTTTTCAAGAGAAGTGGCTTGTGGACCGGAGAAACGGGCGGATATGATTCCTGGAAGTCCTCCGAGTGCATCAACCTCAAGACCGGAGTCATCTCCCAGTATCCACCCTTCCACAAAGGGGGCAAGAGCTCGAGCCTTGATCAGGGCATTTTCAAGATAGGAGTTCCCATTCTCAGGAGGAAATTCCGTATCGGCCGGAGCGGGGACAAGTGTCCACTCCGGACCGAAGAGAGTCTCAAGCTCCGAAAGCTTATGGGAATTGCCTGTGGCAACGGTAATAACAGGACGAGTTGACATTACGCATTCCGTGAATCATTGGACAGTGGTTCCGGGAACATGAAAATTTCTTTCTGGGCCTTGATGATTTGGGTAATACCCGACTCACCCAGAGACAAAAGACTGTCCAGCTCTTTTTTGGAAAAGGGCTTTTCCTCTGCCGTCCCCTGGATTTCCACAAATGCTCCCTTGCCTGTCATGACGATATTCATATCCGTCTCGGCTCCGCTGTCCTCGACGTAACAGAGGTCGAGGCGGGGATCGCCTTCCACAACGCCCACAGAAACAGCGCCCAGATAATCGGCGACTGGCCACTGGGTAATCAGTCCTGCCTTCATCAGCTGGGAGAACGCAAGGCACATTGCAACAAAACCACCGTTGATCGACGCCGTCCGTGTCCCGCCATCGGCCTGGAGAACATCACAGTCCACAGTCAGCGTCCGCTGGCCTATACGAGAGGGAATGACCACAGAGCGCAGGCTTCTTCCGACAAGGCGCTGGATTTCCTGGGTTCGTCCCGTTTGTTTGCCTTTTGCCGCCTCCCTGGAATTTCTTTCATGGGTTGCCCGTGGAAGCATGCCATATTCGGCGGTGACCCAACCTTTTCCCTGATCCTTTAAAAATGGCGGAACACGCTCCTCAACACTGACAGTGCAAAGGACACGTGTCTGCCCCATTTCCACAAGAACGGATCCCTCTGCGTAAAGGTTGACGCCTGGAGTCATTTTTAACAGTCTCAATTCATCATTTCTGCGTCCGTCAGGACGTGGCATCGACATGGGCATTCCCCTGCTTCGTAAGATTGTGACCTATGGATTCTATCCGGCTGGATCGAGAACCTCCGCGAACCACCATCCTACACTCGAGACGGAAGCATTGCCAAGGGAGAGATCACGGAAGGTTTCAGGGACAGGAAAGCTCTGTTATTGCCGGACAAGCCCTTTTTGGCATATAATATTGAAGTGAAATCCATGGGAGCTATTCTTGACTTCGCCGGCCACCAAAAAAGCACGGCAGAAAATCTGGTGTTTGCCTTTTTCGTGAATTCCTGGCTCCTCTCCGATCCCCTCAAATAGACCTACAAGGACTCCAGAAAAACTCATGATCAGTCTTGTCAATCTTTCAAAACACTATCCGACGCGCACCCTCTTCGACAACCTCTCCCTCAAGATCAGCCTCCGGGAACGTATGGCCATCGTAGGCCCCAACGGAGCCGGAAAGTCCTCCCTTCTCAAGATGATTGCAGGGCAGCTCGAACCTGACTCGGGTCAGGTGATTCTCCCTGTCTCCGCAAGGATTGGCTATCTACCCCAGGATCTTGAAATCGTATCGGACCGGACAGCGGTCGGAGAAGTGGTGGGTGGAGATGCGACCCTCATGGAAGTCGAAGATGAGATGAAGCGTATTGAAACCAGATTGTCTGACCAGGATTTCCAGAATGATCCGGGGTACGAAAAAATGCTGGTCCGTTACGGAGATCTGCAAACCCGATTCGGAGCCCTGGGAGGATTCGAGCAGGAAGCCCGCGCCAGAAAGATCCTCAACGGCCTGAATTTCTCCAGCCGTCAGATGGATATGCGGGTCGAGGAACTTTCCGGCGGATGGCGCATGCGGGTTGCATTGGCCAAAACCCTTATCACCGATCCGGACATTCTCCTTCTGGACGAACCCACAAACCATCTCGACATTCCCTCTATCGAATGGCTTGAAGGTTTTCTCAACGAGTTCTCAGGATCTGTCCTCCTGATTTCGCATGACAGGACCTTCATGAATAATGTCATCAATGGAGTCATCGAACTCTCGAGCGGAAGGGCGACCGTTTATTCTGGCCACTATGACCATTATCTTGAAGAAAAGGCATCCCGCCAGGAAGCACTGGAAACCGCCTATGAACGGCAACAGGGAGAAATTGCCCGAATCGAATCCTTTGTCGAGCGATTCCGGGCAAAGGCATCCAAAGCCACACAGGCCCAGTCACGGCTCAAGGCTCTTGAAAAAATGGAGAGGATCGAACTTGATTCCCAGGAAAAAACAGTCAAGTTCAAGTTTCCACAGCCCCAGCGCTCGGGAAATATTGTGGTCTCCCTCAAAGGGGTGACCAAGGGATTCGAGGGACGAACCATCATCCCCTCACTCGATCTTGTCATTCACCGAAGCGTCAAGGTTGCTTTCGTGGGCCCGAATGGTGCCGGCAAATCAACCCTTCTCCGGATGCTCGCGGGAGTGATGCACCCGGACCAGGGATCGATCATCCCGGGCGCCAATGTCACCATCACCTACTTTGCCCAGCATCAGCTTGAGACTCTCGACCCCCACCATACGGTGCTTGAGTCCATGGAATCCCAGGCTCCTGACTCCGAAACACAGACCAAGATCCGTAGCCTTCTTGGAGCATTTTTGTTCCGCAAGGATGAAGTGACCAAAAAAGTCGGAGTCCTTTCGGGCGGAGAGAAAAGCCGTCTGGCCCTTGCAAGGATGCTCCTCGTCCCCGCAAATTTCATTCTTCTCGACGAGCCGACGAACCACTTGGACATCGCCTCACGAGAATGTCTTGAATTCGCACTCCAGTCCTACGGCGGAACACTCATCTTCATTACCCATGACAGACACCTTATCGAAACGGTCGCAACGGATATCATCGAGGTATTGCCCGGCAAGGTCACTCCACTGTGGAACACCCCCTATGAAGCTTATGTTGCCAAAAGGCGTGCAGAATCCGGCGGGCAACCGATGGCCCCCACACTGACAAGAGAATCGGACCCAATCGGTAAGAACCCAAACGCAAAAATCAGCCAGGGACAAAAAGCACCTTCAACAACCGGTTCGACAGATCACGAACGGGACCTCCTCAAGATCAGACTCTCCCGCATCGAACAGGAAATGGAGTCCATTACTCAGAAAATCACCGCTTTTGAGGAAGAAATCGCATCCCGTGTTTCCGGGCAAATGGATTACAAGGCCAAAAGCGATATCAAAAAGATCGAGGTCAAGATCAATGAGTCCCGAAAATCACTCGACGCACTGACACTGGAATGGGACAAACTCGCCGAATTGATCTCGCAATGACCCATCATATGGAGAATTGACATGTCCCTGAAATCAGAAAATTTCTCCATCGAAAAAGCGCCTGTTGTTGTCTTTTACCATCAGGAGTGCTCCGATGGATTCGGCGCAGCCCTTTCCGCATGGCTAAAATATGCTGACAAAACCCCGATTACACTCACTCCGCTCTCTTATGGCGACACGCTTCCAGCCCTTCCAACCGGCTCCGATGTCTACATTCTCGACTTTTCACTTCCCGTCGAGGTTTTTTTCGAACTCCGAAAAAACAATCTCCGTGTTTCCATGATCGACCATCATCAGACTGCCCAGGAAAAATATGGACAATTTTTTTCGGGGGATCAGGACATTATCTTCGATATGAACCATTCGGGAGCTGCGCTGGCCTGGAAGCACTTTCACCCGGGAACCGATGTTCCCGCACTCATCCGCTATATTGAAGACAAGGACCTCTGGCTCTGGAAACTTCCTGGAAGCCTTGAGATCAATTCGGCGCTGGCCTCATATCCAATGGACTTTTCTCTCTGGAACCGTTTTCTCATCGAGCTTGAAAACAAACCAGCGGAAGAAACCGATCTCTACAAGGAAGGCTCGGCCATATTGAGATATCAGGGACGGCTTCTGGATCAAGCGATCAAAAATACGGGAACTCCCGGAAAATTTGATGAAGGGGAAGAAGGATTTTTTGTCAACAGCCCCATTTTGAACTCTGAAATTGGAGGGAGAGCCAAAACATT
>JAKCCY010000015.1 GCA_021838765.1 Nitrospirota bacterium | reverse complement strand
CACATTGTCTTTGTGACAAAGTATCGGCGCAAGACGCTCGCTCCGGATCTTCTGGAATATTTGCAGGGCGCCTTCGGCGAGATTCTGGCGGAATGGCGATGCACCTTGCTGGAATTCGGAGGGGAAGCGGATCATGTGCATCTTCTGGCGGAGATCCACCCGGCACTCAACATCTCCACCCTGATCAACAATCTGAAAACGGCCTCTTCCAGGCGTGTTCGCAACCGATTTTCGGAGCATCTCAAGCCGTTCTACCGGGAACCGTATTTCTGGCATCGGGCCTACTATGTGGGGAGTGTGGGCGGAGCGACACTGGAAACGGTCCGTCGCTATGTGGAAGCTCAAGGAACAACTGAAAAAGCGGGAAGAAGAAAAACAAAATCGCCCGCTTGACCCCCTCTTGGCCTGTGGCCTAAGAAGAATAATGCGCGGGGAAGTGACCAACGTTAATGAAAAACGATGGTCCGGTTGTCATGGACCAAAACCCGATCCTCGACATGATAGCGGAGCCCCCTGGCCAGAACCAGCTTTTCAATGTCACGGCCAAGTCGGGCCATCTCTTCCGGAGAATCGCCATGATCGATCCGGATAACGTCCTGCTCGATGATGGGACCGGCATCAAGCTCTGCCGTCACATAATGGCAGGTGGCCCCTATCAGTTTGACGCCGCGCAAAAAAGCCTGACGATAGGGGCTCGCCCCGGCAAATGAGGGGAGGAAGCTGTGATGGATATTCAGGATGCGACCTGAAAACCGGGTGCAGATGGATTCTGGGAGGATCCTCATATATCGCGCAAGGACCATGACATCTCCCTTGTACTCTAAAAAGAGACGTGCAATTTCAGAGAAGTGGTCCTGTGGGGATTGGGAATCCACCGGAAGGTAATGAAAGGGAATCCGGTTCCACTCGACAAATGATCGCAAGTTTTCATGGTTCGAAAGGATTGAGACAATCTCGAACGGCCCATCTCCGGTGGAGGCCCGGTGAATGAGTTCGTTGACACAGTGATCTTCCCGGCTCGCAAGAACCACAACACGCTTTTTCTGGCCAGTATCCCAAATGCGCCACTTGATACCAAAACGGTCGGCGATGGGGGAAAAGAGATCCGAAAAAGCGTCCTGGGGAAAGTCCAGACTATCGGCCCTGATCGCCTGACGCATGAAAAACCATTGGGTGGAAGGATCTGAATGATAGCTGGCTTCATCGATCCAGCCTCCGTGATCTGCCAGAAATCCGCTGACAGCCGAAATGATCCCGCACGCATCCGGACAGGACATGGTCAACACAAGGTGTCTCAAGGTGATCCTTTCCGTCTAAAGATCATCTTTCTCATCATACCCGGAATTCTCAGAACGGGTGAGGTCGATCGCCCCGTTGTCTCCCGACCGGCAGATCAAAGGTGGTGATCTCGATCCAGTGGCCATCGGGATCGAAGAAATAAATAGAGAGGGAAATGCCATGGTCGTCGGTCGTAAAGGGAATCTGCCTTTTGGCCATTTCCATCACAGCCTCATCAAAACCTTCGCGATCCACATTGAATGCCAGATGACGGTCCGGATCGGATCCTGGCGATGGAGGAAGCGGAAGTGTCACAACCGGATGAATCAGCGCGACACAAGTCTCTCCCGCACACATCATGGCCGGATAGTCCCCCCATTCCTTCTCATAACGCCGGGTCAATCCCAGAACGTCCTGATACCACCGGATCGATCTGGCCAAATCCGAAACAGGGATGGCCACATGGTCAATATGCCGGATTTTCATACGATTGGCTCCAATGACTCCAAACCTCCGGGAAAAATAAAACGGATTCACATCCCGACATTCGTCCAACCCTGATTTCCAAGGATTTCTGAAAATCCATTCTATACCAACAAAAGGCGTTTTGGGAGTTCATCCCGCTCCCGGAAAATCCCAGATGATTGACTCGCCATCGAAGCTGGTATCACAATGCCAAGACTGGAAGAACAACTTTAGACCCCTGAAGCGCCACGATTGAAACATATGGTCTTGGAGGGGCGATTTGGCAAAAAACCGAACAGGATTCGAAACAGAAGGATATCATGCAAATAGACGATAAATGGCGACTTAACCGGAAAAAAAATGAATTTGCAAGAAGCTGTCCGGGGTTATTGACCTCTCTTGAGGAGGCCGAAGGAAAAACGGTTGAAAAAGTGATTCCCCTCTCGAAACAGGGTGACTCGGTTATTTTGTTCAAAGGAGGCTCATTTTTGATCGTGGGCTTTGGAGCTGTGATGCCTCCTGAACTTCTCGAAGGGTTAAACCTTTTGAGAACATTCATTGAGCCTGTTTATCCGGATTTTTATCGGGAACTCGACCGGATGGCATCGGAAGACCGGGAGCTTTCCCGGCTGGCAAAACTCGAAAATATTCTCGGAGCGATCCGGAACAATGCCAAAAATCTGCCCGAACTGAAAGAAGCCCTCAGGAAAGCTCTTCTGGATCTTGAATCAGGCGCGTTTGAGCCACAGTGCCAGACACCATCGACAAAACCATCAGAATTTTCGGGAGATCCAGGAAAACAGAAAAAATAAGAGAGATAATCCGACAGAAAGCAAAAGGCTTGTCATTAACGGGAAGTACAGATGAAATCCTGGCCTGTGGATCTCAATATCTCCCGGAAGACGTCCGGGAAGGGGAAGACCGGATTTTTTTCCCCATCTTGACCACAACTCCGACATCCCCGCCAGAAGCAGAAATAGTACCCCAAGAAACCAAAAAAGACGGGTCAGGCTAGGCAATGTCCAGCATTCTTTGAAGAGCTTGGCTTGCCGGAAGCCTGATCTCTTCGGGAATCTCGATTTCCGGAGCCATATCTTCCAGCGCCCAAAGAATTTTTTCAAGAGAATTGACCTTCATGTTGGCACAATCACAGGTAGTGCAGGCAGCGACAAAGCTTTTCCCCGGATTTTCCTTCTGAAGGCGATGGATCATTCCCGTTTCGGTCCCGACAATCACTGTTTGCCCGGAAAAGTTACGGACCTCCGTGGCCATTTTTGATGTTGATGTCACAACATCCGCAATCATCGCGACATCAGGCTGACATTCCGGATGAGCCAGGACCAGCGCATCCGGGTGTTCCTCCTTGGCCTGATGAATGTCCTTTGCCATGATTCTCATGTGCGTTGGGCAAAATCCCCTGAAAAGGATCAGATTTCGTCCCGTTTGCCGCTGGACAAAATCTCCCAGGAACTGGTCGGGAATAAAGATGACGGGAACAGACTCGGGAATCGAGTTGACGATCTTCACAGCATTGGCCGAAGTGCAGCAGATATCGCTTTTGGCTTTGACCGCAGCCGGTGAGTTGACGTAGGTCACAACTACCGCACCCGGGTGTTCGGCTCTCAGTCGATCGACCTCTTCCGGGGTGATCATGTCCGCCATAGGGCATCCTGCGTCAAGGTCGGGAACGATGACCCTCCGGGACGGATTTAAAATTTTGGCGGTCTCGGCCATGAAATGAACACCGCAAAAAAGAATGACAGGGGCCGACCCGGTTGCCGCCCATCGGGCAAGTTCCAGAGAGTCCCCCACCAGATCCGCAACATCCTGGACATCGCCTACCTGGTAATTATGGGCCAGAATGACCGCCCCGCGCTCCTGTTTCAGTTTTTGGATACGGGCAACAAGGTCCGCTATGGCAGGATCCTGAGCGGGCATTGTGCCGTATTCCTTGGAAGAAGAGAGATTATTCATTTTTTTTCCCGATGATTGGGGAGTATGCCCAGGGAAAACTCGGCGATCTGAACAGCATTCAACGCTGCCCCTTTTCTCAGATTATCCCCGACAACCCACAGGTTCAAGCCATGATCGACAGAAAAATCCCGCCGGATCCGACCGACATAAACATCGTCCTGACCAGCCACATCCATCGGGAGTGGATACTCGCAGTCCGAAGGATTGTCCAGAACTTTCACTCCAGGAGCTTTCTCGAGAATTTTCCGGGCTGTTTCGGGAGAAAGATCCCTTTCAAACTCGATATTGACCGCCTCGCTATGACCGACCATAACGGGGACCCTCACCGTAGTTGCCGTTACCCTGATATCGGCCATATCCAGAATCTTCCGTGTCTCGTTCACCATTTTCTCCTCTTCCTTGGTATAGCCATCCGGAAGAAAAGAGTCGATGTGCGGAAGAACGTTAAAGGCAATCTGGTGGGGATAAACCTTCGGAGCAACATCCCCGATCCTTCCGTTCAATATCAGAGAAAGCTGGGTTGTGAGCTCATCCATCGCATCTTTTCCCGTCCCGGAGACCGACTGGAAGGTCGTGACCACAATCCTTTTTGCCCCAGCACAATCAATGAGAGGCTTGATGGCCAAAAGCATCTGGATCGTGGCGCAATTGGGATTGGCCACGATCGCTCCCGCCGGATAAGCCGGAATTTTTGAAGGATTGATCTCCGGAACCACAAGGGGAACATTCGGATCCATCCTGAATGCCGAGCTATTATCGATGACAAGAATCCCCTGGTCCCTGAGGATAGGAGAAATTTCAAGACTTGGTGTCGCTCCCGCCGATAAAAGGGCAATATGGATTCCCTTGGCTTTTTCCGGGTTATCAAAAGAGGAAACCGTTATGGTCCGACCTTTAAAAGACACTTTTTCTCCGGCGGACCGCTCGGTTGCGAAAAGTCGAAGTTCCCCCACCGGAAAACGCCGTTCTTCCAGTATGGAAATCATCTCCTTTCCCACAGCCCCTGTTGCCCCAAAAATACCGACGCATAATTCTTTGATCTTCTTCACAACCAATCCTTTACAAGAGTTAGACCCGAGAATACTCCCTGATGATTTTTTCACCCATTTCCCGAGTACCCAAAACCTGTCCCTTGACCTGTGCGATGTCCGCTGTCCGGAATCCCTGGGCGAGAACGGATGAAACGGAGCGTTCAATTCTCTGGGCGAGATCCTCACGGTTGAGTGAATACCGCAAGAGAAGCGCCAGGGAAAGGATCATCGCCATCGGGTTTGCGATATTCTTGCCTGCGATATCGGGAGCGGATCCATGAATTGGCTCATAGAGCCCGGTTTTTCCACCAATGGAAGCGGATGCAAGCATCCCGATGGAACCGGTCAGCTGGGAGGCCTCATCCGAGAGAATGTCCCCGAAGAGGTTCCCTGTCACGATGACATCGAACTGTTTGGGTTTGCGAACAAGCTGCATCGCCGCATTGTCGACATACATATGATCAAGTGTCACATCGGGATAATCCTTGTGAACGCGGATCACAACCTCTCTCCAGAGAACCGAGGACTCAAGGACGTTGGCCTTGTCGACGGAGGTGACCCGATGGCTTCTTTTTCTGGCCAGGTCAAATGCCACCCGGGCAACCCGTTCGATCTCCGGTTCGGTGTAGGTTTCGGTATTGATTCCCCTCCTGATCCCATTCTCTTCCACAATGCCCCTGGGCTTCCCAAAATAGATTCCCCCTGTCAGTTCCCGGACGACCATGAGATCCAGGTCGGAAATCACCTCCGGCTTCAGGGTGGAGGCATCAACAAGCTCCGGGAAAAGACGGGCTGGGCGAAGATTGGCAAACGCTCCCAAATGTTCCCTGATCCCGAGAAGGGCCCGTTCAGGACGAAGTTCATAGGGAAGAAGATCATATTTTGGACCCCCAACGGCCGCCAAGAGGACAGCATCGCAGGAATCGGCCATTTCAAGGGTTTCTTTTGGCAGGGGCTTTCCTGTGGCATCCGTTGCTGCCCCGCCGATGAGTCCTTCAAGCAGTTCAATCTGGAATTTTCCCTGGGAACCCGACTCCGAACGATTGATCTCTGAAACGAGCTCCCTGACCGGAACGGTCACTTCAGGACCGATGCCATCACCGGGAAGAAGAAGAATCTGGTGCTTTTTGAACATGCTCATGACTTATCTCCGATATATCTGTTATCGACCGGAATCGTTGGATTCCATTTTTAAAACCTGATTGATTCAAAGAACAGGACGGGACACCTCTCCGTCTGCTTTGTGCTCCTGGCTTTTTTTACGATCAAGGCGATTTAAAGCGGACAAATACGCCTTGGCGGAAGCGACCAGAATGTCTGTATCGGACCCTCTTCCCACAGCGAGTACACCCTCTTCTTCAAGTCTTACCGTGACTTCCCCCTGGGCATCGGTACCGCCTGTAATGGCTTTGACGACATAAGAAACAAGTCTTGGGGTCGTTTTGGTCATCTTTGCGAGCGTTCGGTAGATCGCATCGACCGGGCCATCTCCCAATCCAGCCATCCGGTGTTCCTGCCCATCGACATCAAGAACGATGGTGGCCGTTGGAGGAATCTCGGTGCCACCACTTAAGTGCAACCTCTTCAGGATGAACCGGAAGGAGGTCTTCCGTCCTGTTGCCACGATCAATGTTTCAATATCTTCTTCAAAGATTTCTTTTTTTTGGTCGGCAAGCTTCTTGAACCGGTCGTAGAGATCGTTCAGCTCCTCTTCACCAAAGGAATATCCCATGGTCAAAAGACGATCCTTGAGGGCATGCCTCCCGGAGTGTTTTCCAAGAATCAGCCCCCCGGCACTGGCCCCAACCTGTTCCCTTCCCATAATTTCATAGGTTTTCTTATCTTTAAGATAGCCATCCTGATGGATCCCCGACTCATGGGCAAAAGCATTTTCTCCGACAATCGCCTTGTTGGGCTGAACCATCATTCCTGTGACTGTTGAGACAAGGCGGCTTGTTTTGGTGAACTCTTCGGTCCGGATCGCAGTCTCTACTCCAAAGTACGGCTTCCTGACCTTAAGGGCCATCACAATCTCTTCAAGGGCCGCATTTCCCGCCCTCTCTCCGATACCGTTTATCGTGCACTCAACCTGACGGGCACCTGCTTCAACCGCTGCCAGAGAGTTCGCAACCGACAGACCCAGGTCATCGTGACAGTGGCATGAGAAAATCACATTCCCGGCACCCGGCACTCTGGAAATCAGATTTCTGAACATCTCCGATATCTGGGACGGAACGGCGTATCCGACCGTATCGGGAAGATTGATGATACCGGCTCCCGCTTCGATCGCGCAGGTCACTGCCCTTATGAGAAAATCCGGCTCTGACCGGGTGGCGTCTTCAGCGGAAAACTCCACCTCATAACCATATCCACGCGCCATGGAAACCGACTTGAAAATACTTTTGAGTACCTGATCCTCTGACATCTTGAGCTTTTTTTCCATATGAAGGGGGCTTGTGGCGATAAACGTGTGAATCCGTCCGCGAGAAGCTCCGGAGAGGGCTTCGGCAGCGACAGTGATATCACGATCTACCGCTCTGGCAAGGGCGCATATGATGGGACCATCCTGAATATCTTTCGAGATGGCCGAAACCGCAGAAAAATCATCAGGGCTTGCAACCGGAAATCCCGCTTCAATGACATCCACCCCAAGACGGGCAAGTTGCCTCGCAACAAGAAGTTTCTCTTCTTTTTGCATCGAAGCTCCGGGGCTCTGCTCCCCATCCCTGAGTGTTGTGTCGAAAATGCGAACAATCTGGCTGTCCATGGTGATTCCTCCCTGATTCAGATTCCAGGTGAACAATGTGATTCTGGTTGGTTCCTAATGTTTTTTGGGGTGGCTAAACCGGTCCGAAAGGAGACGGGACTTGAGAGACCTGCCTGTTGGAGACGCGGGGGGATTGGGCAGTGTTTCCAGAATTTGTGGTCTTTTCATAAAAAATCTGTAAACAATAAATTCAGAGGGGCCCAGAAGAGCATAGGTCAAAATGACCAAAAAAAAGGATTGTTTGGGATAAAGCACGAAAAGAAGAGAGACCAGCAATACCGAAACAAAGGTATGTTGCGGCTTTTTCAGGAATCGAACCTCCTTGAAACTCCTGTATGGAATGGGACTGACCATCAGGATGGAAACCAGGTAGGTCGACACAAGAAAAAACATGGGCGAAAACGGAATGACCGTTGAAAGCGGACCCGTTGAGACAATTTCGGCAGAGGCGATGAAAAGGGCACCCGCGGGGATGGGGAGCCCGATAAAGTAGCGCGAGGAGACCTTGGACGTAATGACATTGAATCTGGCCAATCGAAGGGCACCACAGGCAGCGAACAAGAATGCGGCCATCAAACCGAGCCGGTGGTAACCTCCGAGACTCGCATTCAGAACCAGAAAGGCCGGAGCCACGCCAAAGGAAACGAGGTCGGCAAGGCTGTCGTATTCAACCCCAAACTGGCTTGTAGCCCTGGCGAGCCTCGCCACTTTTCCGTCAAGATTGTCAAAAACAGAAGCGATCAAAATGGAAAAGGCGGCCTTTTTGAAATCATGCTGGAAGCTTGACAGAATCGCGAGAAAGCCAAAAAACAGATTTCCCGTGGTAAAAAGATTCGGAAGTATGTAAATTCCCCGGGAACGCGTTCTGGATCCCGCATTCCCTTCTTCGTCATGAGGATATGTATCCAATGACAGACTCCCCTCCTCTAACCCGGTCACCCATGGAAACCCTGATCTCCGAATCTCCCGGAAGATCAAGATCCACTCTTGAGCCAAACCTGATCAGACCAAAAATGACACCACTTTCCAGAAGATCATTCACTTCGGCATAACAGACAATTCTTCTGGCTATCAGACCCGCCACCTGGGTCATGCGGATTTCCTGTTTTCCTTGCGTTTCGATAACAAGTGTATTTCGCTCATTTTCAAGAGAGGCCTTGTCCATATCCGCATTCAGAAACTTCCCTGGATGGTAGGCTATTCCCTTGACGATTCCCTTTATGGGAATCCGGTTCAAGTGAACGTCGAACACATTCATGAAAATGGAAACTTGCATCCGTCCCCGGTCATCATGTTCGACCCGGACAATCTTTCCATCGGCGGGGGAAACGATTGTCTTTTCTCCCGGTGGAACCTGTCTTGTCGGATTTCTGAAAAAATTGATGACAAAAACCGGGATGACAGTGAATATTCCTCCTGCAGGTCCCAAAAGATAGACTGAACCTGCAAGGATTCCCAAAGAAATCAGGATAAAAGGCATTCCTTCCTTTGCAATGGGTTTGGAAAAATGATCTGGAGAGACTTTCATCTAGTTTTTGGCCTGATCGACCAGACGGCTTTTCCCGATCCAGGGCATCATGGAACGGATCTCGTTACCGACCTTTTCAATGGGATGGTTCTGTCCGGACTTTTCAAGAGCCTGAAAAACCGGTCTTCCAGCTTTATTCTCAAGGATAAACTCCTTGGCAAACTGTCCGGACTGGATTTCATGGAGTATTTTTTTCATTTCGGCCTTGGTTTCCGAGGTAATGATTCTCGGGCCTCTTGTCAGATCTCCATATTCTGCGGTGTTGCTGATCGAGTATCGCATATTGGAAATTCCGCCTTCATAAATCAGATCGACAATAAGCTTGACCTCGTGAAGACATTCAAAGTAGGCCATTTCAGGGGCGTATCCTGCTTCCGTCAGTGTTTCAAAACCTGCTGTGATGAGTGCGGTCAATCCTCCACACAAGACAACCTGCTCACCAAAAAGGTCTGTCTCGGTCTCTTCACGGAAGGTTGTTTCAAAAATTCCGGGACGACCGCCACCAATGGCTCCTGCGTAAGAAAGGGCGAGATCTTTTGCGGTCTTGGTCGCATCCTGATGGATGGCAATGAGGGCAGGAACTCCAGAGCCCTTTTGGTATTCGGAACGTACGAGATGTCCTGGTCCTTTTGGAGCTATCAGCATGACATCGACATCTTTTGGAGGAGTGATCTGACCAAAATGAATATTGAACCCATGGCCAAAAGCCAAGGTCATCCCTGGTCTCAGGTTTGGCCTGATTTCATCACGATAGATATCTCCCTGGAGTTCATCGGGAAGAAGGATCATTACGAAATCCGCTTTTTTAACAGCCTCTGAAACGGTCACCGGCTTGAACCCAAAACCTTCAGCTTTTGTCCAGGAGGCTCCCGGACGAAGCCCGATTTCGACGGAAACGCCTGATTCCCGAAGATTGAGGGCGTGAGCGTGTCCCTGACTTCCGAAACCAATAATAGCCACTTTTTTTCCCTGGATCAGTTTCAGGTTCAAATCGGATTCGTAAGAAATTTTCTTGTTCAAAAGAGTCTCCTTGTAATGGTCATTGGGCTAGATGGTCAATAGTGCAGGTGCGGATCCTAGCGATGATGGGAATATTCCCCCTCAATACTATGTTTTGAAGGTTTATGGCCCCCATGTTGTTCTTCTCTGGCGATCGCAATTTTTCCTGAACGAATGATTTCCTTGATTCCAAGGGGTTTCAGGAAATTCAGGATGGCTTCTATCTTTTCGGTATCGCCGGTAACCTCTATCGTATAGGTTGTCGGAGAGGAGTCAACGATTCTCGCCCGGAAAATCTCGGAAATCCGGAAGGCTTCTTCCCTGTCTCCAGGACGGGCGGTATTGACCCTGATCAGAAGGGTTTCCCTGCAAAGAAAAGAGAACTCTGACAGATCCACAACCTTTATGACGTCAATGAGTTTGTTCAGCTGTTTGACAATCTGTTCCACAACGTGGTCATCACCCTGTGTCTCGATTGTCATCTGGCTAACGGTCGGATCAATTCCCGGTGCGACGGAGAGACTGTCGATATTGAAACCTCTTGCGCTGAAAAGACCTGCGACTCTGGAAAGAACACCAAACTTGTTTTCAACAACTACCTGTATGAAATGTTTCTGTATATCACTCATGATTTCCCGCCTTATGCCGTCAGGATGGAGTCTCGTTTTTTTCGATCATCCCTATGTTCAGGGGCTTCAAAGATCATTTCGATATTCGACCCACCCGCAGGAACCATCGGGAAGACATTTTCTTCAGGATCGACATGAAATTCCATGAGAACGGGTCCCCGTCTTGAGAATCCATCAAGTATGATGTTTTCGACCTCATCATGTCTGGACGCCTTCAGGCCAACAATTCCAAAAGCTTCTGCGAGTTTGACGAAATCCGGACTTTGGCCAATAAAGGAGGATGAATACCGTCCACCATAGAAAAATTCCTGCCACTGTCGAACCATTCCCAAATATTTGTTATTGAGAATCACAATCTTGACAGGAATATCGAGGGAGGCAACAGTTGCAAGCTCCTGGATATTCATCATGAAACTTCCTTCACCGGTAATGGCGATGACCCTTTTGTCCGGATGGGCTTTCTGCGCTCCAATCGCGGCAGGAAATCCGTAACCCATCGTACCGAGACCACCTGATGTCAGCCATGTATTGGGTTTGATGAATTTGAAAAACTGGGCTGTCCACATCTGGTGCTGACCGACATCGGTTGAAACAATACAGTCTCCTTGTGTGAACTGATAAACTTTCTCGATCACATACTGGGGTTTAATCACCTCTGTGTCATGCTCATATGTCAACGGATGTTCTTTTTCCCACTCTTCAACCTGCTCAATCCAGGGATCAATGAGTTTTTCCTTGGATGGAGGTTCAGGTTTGTTCAGTTCCTTTATTTCTTCGATCAGGTCTTTCAGGATATGTTTGGCATCTCCGACAATGGGAATGTCCACGTGAAAGTTTTTTCGGATAGATGTTGGATCGATATCGATATGAATGACCTTCGAGTGGGGGGAGAACTCGGAGATTTTTCCAGTGACGCGGTCATCAAATCGAACGCCCACTGCAATGAGAAGATCACAATGATGAATGGCCATATTGGCAGCATATGTCCCATGCATTCCCAGCATTCCCATAAATCTCGGATGCGTTCCGGACAATGCTCCGAGACCCATGAGTGTCAGGGTTGTGGGGATGTTGGTCAACGTCACCAGATCGAGTAGTTCTTTTGTTGCATCAGAAGAGATGATTCCTCCCCCGGCGTAAAGGACAGGTCTCTTGGCTTTGGAAATGGCCTGGGCTGCTTTACGGATTTGCCACCGGTTTCCCTGCATTGTCGGATTGTAGGACCGGATGGAAACGCTGTCGGGATAAATGAAATCAGCCCTGTCAACGATAACATCTTTCGGAAGATCGACGAGAACCGGACCTGGACGGCCTGTTCTGGCGATATAGAAGGCTTCCTTTATGATTCTCGGCAGATCCTGGATCTTTCTTACGAGAAAGTTGTGTTTGGTACAGGACCGGCTGATGCCTACGATGTCAGCTTCCTGAAAGGCGTCATTTCCGATCATTTTGGTCGGAACCTGTCCTGTAATGACGACGATCGGTATGGAATCCATATTGGCATCTGCCAGTCCCGTTACGGTGTTGGTAGCACCAGGACCGGACGTGACCAGTACAACTCCCACCTTGTTGGTGGATCGGGCATATCCTTCTGCAGCATGCACTGCGCCCTGTTCATGACGTGTGAGGACAACCTGAAGGGAAGGATCCTTGAACAAGGCGTCAAAGATCGGAAGAACAACTCCTCCGGGATAACCAAAAATATGTTGTACATTTTCCCTCTTGAGGGATTCGAGGAGCATTTCGGCTCCGCTCATCTTCATTGGGACTCTCCTTAGGCAGCGTGTGAATGAAGCTCACATGGACGGTGGTTGGGCACAGTTGGCCGTTTCCATAAAAAAATGGAAAGTTTTTTCCAGAGTTAAAAGACTATTCTATGGGATACCTTCATGGAGGGTCAAGGTACTTCCGAATTTTGTGATGTCATTTTTTAGAGATAGAATTTTTGTATTGTTTTTTTGTTTTAAGTGAGAAGTAAAGAGTAGAGCGATTTTTTTCTGGGGATAAGTCTTATAATTATTTTTATTTTAATGAAATAATCTATTTTATATTCTGGGGATAAGTTCTGGGTTCGATTCCTTGAATTGTGGATTATGGATCTGTTAGGATCGTGACGTCCGGTTATACGCTAGTTTTGCACAGGAAGTTCTGATGGTTGTCCACGGTTGATCCACAAAAAGACAAATATTTTTGTAAGACAGGGGGCAGGTGTATCGGTTCTCTCGTTTTTATGATGTTTTGTGGATTGTTCCGAGGTAGATATTCTCCCCGTATTTTCCGGAACCAGGACTTTCCCCTCCATCTTCGGCTTTCCCCGGATGACCGTCTGCCGCTTCCCAATAATCCTTTTTCAACAGGTGTGAATGAACTGTGGAAAGACTTTTGATCCTTGCCTAAAATAAAGGACGAAGAAGAGATGGATTCGGTCCTTCTTCAGAGGGTTCTCAACAGATTTCGCGAGTTCGGTCCCGAAGCCCGGTCTCGTGATCTGGAAGGTGTTCTGGACCTCTTTGAGGGAGCGTCGCTTTCCGGATCGGGAGAGAGTTATATCCTGTTTGTCGGATCGTCTTTTGTCCAGAGAATGATCGAGGAGCGTTACCTTTCCGAAATTATTCTGGTGATGAGGGAGGTTCTGGACAATGACCGGATCGAATTGACGGTTGAGGTTCTCCCGCAGGCCAAAACTCCACAGAGAAAGAAAAAAGCCAAGGAATCTCCCCAGCAAGATAAGTCGAAGAGTTTATCTGGGGTTTTGAGCATGTCTCCCGAACAGCAGAGTACATGGGAAACTCATCTGAGTCCCCGGTATACCTTTTCCAATTATGTTGTGGGGATGTGCAACCAGTTCGCCCATGCAGCGGCAACGGCTATCGCGAATAATCCCTCCAACACCTATAATCCCTTTTATGTTTTTGGAGGAGTCGGATTGGGAAAAACCCATCTGGTGTCCGCCATTGGCAACCAGATGAAATCCCGTTTTCCTTCCCTGAAAATTCTCTATATCACGACCGAATCCTTCCTGAATGAAATGGTGACAGCGATCAAGTTTTCCAAGATGAACGAATTTCGGGAACGATATCGTAAGATTGATGTCCTCATTGTGGATGATATCCAGTTCCTTTCAGGAAAAGAGAGAACCCAGGAAGAGTTTTTTTATACATTCAACGCGTTATTTGAAAATGGAAAACAGATTATTCTATCCAGTGATTGCATGCCCAGTGAAATCGCAACACTTGAAGACCGGTTGAAGTCGCGTTTCAGCTGGGGTCTGATTGCGGACATACAGATTCCCGATTTTGAGACAAAGATCGCCATATTGAGGGACAAGATGGCCCAGGAGGGATTGGCCCTTCCTGAAGAAGTTGTCTTTTTTCTGGCCAATACAGTCAAGACGAATATTCGTGAGCTTGAAGGGGCAATGATCCGTTTGGGAGCCTGGGGAAATTTGATGGGGAGACCCATCACCATTGAAGTTGCCAGGAAGCTTCTGTCCGATATTCTGCCAACCACCAAGGATCTTGCAGATGTGGAGCGGATCCTTGCCGAAGTGGCAGGTTACTACGGTGTGACATCCAAAGATATCCGCTCCAGGAAAAGAACCCGTTCAATGGTCGTTGCAAGACATATGGCAGCGTATCTGATCAGGGATATCGGTCATAAGTCCTACCCTGAAATCGGTCGGGAACTTGGTGGCAGGGACCATTCGACAATCATTCATTCCTGTAAATATATTGAGGATGCGCTTGAATCAGATCCCCAGACGATGAGCGAGATAGAGCAAATCAAGAAGAGGCTCGAGAACAGAAGCTAGATCCTATTCGGCTAAATAACAGAATAGTTCCAAAATACTTATGGAGACAGGAAACAATGGAAATCATCGTTGATCAGGAGACATTTCTGGACGGGGTTCAAAGGATTGCCGCACTGACCGATCGAAAAAACGCTGCTCTTGTAGGATCCCAGGTTTTGCTGGACGCGCAGGGAGAAACGGTTACCCTCTATGCTTCCGACACACAGACGGGAGGACGTTTCGAGTTGCCCGCAAAAGTCTTGGCTCCGGGAAAAACGACGGTGCCGGGTAAAACCCTTTTTAATCTTATCCGTCAGTTGCCTCCAGGTGACCTGACTATTACGAGAGATGCTTCCGGACTGACAAGGATTGAGCGCGAGCGAATCCAGAATAGCCTTAAGGGAATTAATCCGGACGAGTTTAATGTTTTTCCGGAAATTACCGCAGAATATTCATTTCTTGTCCCTTTGGGAGCTTTTCTCGACCAGTTGAAAAAAAGCTTGCCTTTTGCGTCCGATGAAGAGGGCAAGCCATTAAATGGCATTCTTTTGACCCGTGAGCTGGGGGACAAAGGTCAGCCGATCCTGAACATGGTCAGTACCGACGGACATCGTCTACATCATGGGGTCATTTTGTTGGGTGAAGATGCGGGCGGTTCGGTGACAGGGCAGTCGGAAAGCCGTTTTATCCTGAAAAAAAGAAACCTCCAGGAGCTTGCGCATGTGCTTGAGCTTGATGCCAAGGATCCGAACATGTCGATCGAAATCGTCCTGAACCCCAAATACGTCACTTTTCGATGGGGACGCTTCTACTACTTTGCAAGGCTCCTGTCGACTCCCTACCCGAACTACAAGGAGGCGTTTCCCCAGGACTTCACCGTTGGGGTGGAGATTTCCCGGGAATCCCTGGATAGCGCCCTGAAAAGGGTTTCTGTGGTTTCTGACAAGAAGCCGGAGGTTATTTTTGACTGGAATGACCGATTCCTGGTTCTGAGGACCATGAATGAGGAAATCGGGGAATCGATTGAAACCATTCCGGCATTTGTCAGGGGAGAGTCGGGTTCCCTGATTTTCAAGATCGACTTTTTGAGAGTCCTTCTGGCGGTGACATCAGGGGAAACCATCCGGTTTGATGTGCGTTACGGCAAGGAGTATGGGGCAAAGGATTCGATGCCGGTCATCTGGAGAGCTCTTGATGATCCGCACTCCCGGTATGTATTGATGCCGATGGGTTAAGTCCTGACCTGAGGTAGCACTTTGGTCACAACAGCAATAAACAGGGGGTATTGTGGCACCAGAAGAAGAAGTGATTGCCTACGGAGCCGAACAGATCAGGGTTCTGGAGGGTCTTGAGGCCGTTCGGGTAAGGCCGGGTATGTATATCGGCAGCACAGGCATTGATGGACTCCATCATCTTGTGTACGAACTTGTCGATAACTCCGTTGATGAAGCTCTCGCAGGATTTTGCAGCCATATCGACATAACGATTCATGCGGACCATTCCGTTACGGTCATGGACAACGGCCGTGGAATTCCGACCGGGATCCATGCTGAACAGAAAAGGTCTGCTGCCGAAGTAGTCCTCACGGTTCTTCATGCCGGGGGAAAGTTCAACAACAGCCTCTATAAGGTTTCCGGGGGTCTTCATGGGGTGGGCGTTTCCGTTGTGAACGCTCTTTCCCAGACACTTGAACTTGAGATCCATCAGGAAGGAAAGCTTCACAGGCAAGTTTATCATCAGGGTGTCCCTGTTGCTCCTCTTGCCGTTGTCGGTACAACCACCCTTAGGGGAACGTCCATCCGTTTCTGGCCGGACCTTTCGATTATGGAAACCGATACATTCCTTTTTGACACTCTTGCCCATCGCTTCAGGGAGCTGGCCTTTCTGAATCCGATCCTGACCATCGTCCTTCGGGAAGAAGAATCCCTACGGGAGGAGACCTTCCATTTCGAGGGAGGGATCAAGTCCTATAATGAGTTTTTAAATGAGAACAAGAAAACTATCCATGAGGTTCTCTTTTTCCGGCGGGAACTTCCCACCGGAGCCCAGTTTGAGGTTGCCTTCCAATATCAGGAGACCACCGATAACGAGACAATCCTCGGTTTTGCGAACAATATTTTTACAAAAGAGGGCGGGACCCATATCAAGGGGTTCCGTACCGCTCTTACCCGGGTTATTAACCGTTTCATCAAGGACAAGCAGCTGAACAAGGGGGAAGAGCTTCGTGGAGAGGATATTCGCGAAGGTCTGACCGCGGTGGTCAGTGTCCGCATTCCCGATCCCCAGTTTGAGGGACAGACCAAGGCCAAGCTGGGGTCATCCTGGGTTGCCGGGGCTATGGAAACCTTTCTGGCCGAGGAGATGCAGGAGCGGTTTGAAGAATTTCCGCAAATTGCCAAAAAGATTGCCGACAAGGGGATCCAGACGGCAATGGCCCGGGAAGCGGCAAGAAAGGCCAAAGAGCTTGCAAAGAGAAAAAATGTTCTTGAAGGCTCGAATCTTCCGGGTAAATTGGCGGATTGTCAGGAAAGCGATCCTGCCAAATGTGAGCTTTATATCGTTGAAGGAGATTCCGCCGGTGGCTCTGCCAAGCAGGGACGTGATCGCAAGTTTCAGGCGATTTTGCCTCTGAAGGGAAAGATCCTGAATGTCGAAAAGGCTGGTGGGGCAGAGCGTTTTGTGACCCATGATGAGGTCAGGGCACTGATCACGGCCGTCGGCTGTGGCCTTGGAAACGAAGAGTATTCCCAGAAGAATCTCCGCTACCACAAGATCATCATCATGACGGACGCTGATGTGGACGGAGCCCATATCAGGACACTCCTTCTGACATTCTTTTTCCGGCATATGAATCTGTTGATCGAGGGCAGCCATGTTTTCATCGCTCAGCCGCCTCTTTACAAAGTGTCCATCGGGCGTCAGGAACGATATCTTTTAAATGACCAGGCACTTGAGGAATATACCTTCGAACTCGCTTGCGCGAAATCGGATTTTCAGGATCCACAGACAGGAGAATGGCTTGAAGGACCGGCAGCGGTCGCCAAACTTCTTATCCTGACGAACTTTGAATCCGAGGTCGCCGGGTATGCCCAGCGCTATGGGCATGCTTCCCTGATTCGGGTCCTGGGTCTGTTTTCCGGAATTCATGTCGATCTTCTGAAGTCTGAGGAAGCGGCCAGGTCTCTTCTGGATTTCGCTGTGGCCAACTATAAAAAGGTTGAGCCCACAGGTGAGCTTTCCGGAGAGCTCGGTTTTGAGGTTCCCGAGGAGGGAGAGCCGTGGTGGAAGATTTTCTTTACCTCCAGAAGCTTGGGATATGAATCCCGGCTGACGCTCGATCCCCATCTCCTGGCGCAACTGGCTTCAGGAAAGAAGTCCCTCAGGATCCTGACGTTGTCAGGGATGTTGCCGCATGATGGCGTCTTTCGGGGAAGAGACCGGTCCACCGGGGAGGTTTTCTCCTTTTTTACGCCCAAGGAGATTCTTGAGCATATCAAGATGCCTGTCCGCTCCAAAATGTCCCTCCAGAGGTACAAAGGTTTGGGTGAGATGAACCCCGAACAGCTGTGGGAGACCACAATGGATCCCGCAAGGCGGACCCTTTTGAGAGTCTCCATTCCCGACTATGTCGAAGCGGACCGGATCTTCACTACCCTGATGGGTGAAGCAGTGGCACCCCGTCGTGAATTCATCGAGCGATTTGCTCTTGACGTATCCAATCTGGATATCTGATTGATTCCTGATGTTTGTTGACGATTCATTCTCCCAGAAGGAGTAACTTTCTTGGCCATGATTCCTTTTGAGCAGGCGATTGCGATTGATACCGAAATCCGGACCGCATACCTGAACTATTCCATGAGCGTTATTGTCGGCAGGGCCTTGCCCGATATTCGGGACGGCCTGAAGCCCGTTCAGAGACGGGTTCTTTTTGCGATGCATGAAATGGGAGTCCGTTCCGGGGGGGCTTACAAAAAATCGGCCCGTATCGTTGGTGATGTGATTGGTAAATACCATCCTCACGGAGATACGGCGGTTTATGATACAGCGGTCAGGCTTGTCCAGCCATTTACGCTTCGTTACCCATTGATTGACGGCCAGGGAAATTTTGGATCGATCGACGGAGATTCTCCCGCAGCCATGAGGTATACGGAAATTCGGCTGAAGGCGATTTCCGAGGAGATGATGTCGGAGCTTTCGGAAGAAACGGTCGGGTTCGGTCCAAACTATGATGAATCTCTTGAAGAACCTAAAGTCCTTCCCGCAAAACTTCCCCTTTTGCTTCTGAACGGATCGTCGGGTATTGCCGTCGGAATGGCGACCAACATTCCCCCCCACAACAGTCGGGAGATCATCAACGCCCTGCTTGAGATGATCGATAACCCGTCTTTTTCCATGGAAGATCTTCTCCGTGTCGTGACCGGACCGGATTTTCCGACAGGTGGCCTGATCATGGGTCGTTCGGGTATAGAGGAGGCCTTCCGCACCGGTCGCGGTTCTGTGGTGATGCGGGGAGTGGTTGATGTGGAGGAGAGTACCAGGGCCGACCGTCAGGCGATCGTGATCAGCGAAATTCCATACATGGTGAATAAAACCCGTCTCATTGAAAAAATCGCGGCTCTTGTCCGTGACAAGGAAATTGACGGAATTGCCGATATTCGGGACGAGTCAAATCGGGAAGGAATGCGGATCGTCCTTGATCTGAAACGGGACGGAAATCCTCAGGTCATCATCAACAGGCTTTATTCCATGACCGCTCTTCAAAGTTCGTTCGGGGTCAATTTTGTCGCCATCGTCAACCAGCGGCCGGTCACCCTTTCCCTTTTGGAAGCACTTCGGCATTTTCTGGATTTCCGTCAGGATGTGGTCACCAAGAGAACCCTCTACCGCCTCAAAAAAGCCCGGGAAAGGTTCCATATCCTCGAGGGGTTGAAGCGTGCCATCGATCTGATGGATCAGATCATTGCGCTGATTCGGGCGTCAGACTCTCCCGAGACCGCACGGGAAGGGCTTATGACCTCCTACGCTTTTTCCGAGATTCAGGCCCGTGCCATTCTCGATATGCGTCTGCAGCGGCTGACTGCCCTTGAGAGGGATAAAATTGAAGCAGAGTATGAAGAGGTCCGGAAAATTATTCTTGAGCTCGAAAGGATCCTTGGCAGCCGGGATGTTTTGATGGGAGTCGTGAGAGAAGAGTTTTTGGAGCTTCGTGAAAAGTTCGGGGATGAAAGGCGGACCAGAATTGTTCCGGATGAAGGCGAGATTGATTTCGAATCCCTCATTCCCGACGATCCCTGTTATATCAACCTGACATTCCAGGGATACATCAAGAGGCTTTCAAAAGACGCCTATCCGACCCAGAACAGGGGAGGAAAGGGACGAATCGGCGTCACACTCAAGGATGACGACGCCGTTATTTCGACACTGTCTCCCACAATGCATGAGACTATTCTCTTCTTCACCGATATCGGGAAGGTTTATCGTCTTAAGGTTCATGAAATTCCGGAAGGTCAGCGGGCAACCCGGGGAAAGAGCATCCGGTCGCTCCTGGCGCTTGCTCCCGATGAAAAAGTCACACAACTTCTTTCCATCCGCTCTTTCGGGGAAGAAAAGAGTCTGATCTTTGTGACCGAAAGGGGAAAAATCAAGAGGACTCAGCTGATCCATTACGGCCAGATCCGGCAAAGCGGAATCATAGCGATTTCATTGGAGGAGGGGGACCGTCTCGCCCAGGTGATGGTCGGCGAGCCGGGGACCGATATCCTGATCGCTACAAAGGGTGGCAAGGGAATTCTGATCCCGATGGATGATCCAGACAAGGGTTTTCGCAGCATGGGTCGAACGGCTTCGGGTGTGAAGGGGATCAAGTTGGCACCGAATGACCTGGTTGTCGGAGCGGAGACGATTCAGGACGAAGACTTTGTTGCCGTCATTACGGCAAGGGGTTACGGAAAACGCGTCAATACAGGAAAGGATTTCCGGCTTCAGGGTCGCGGAGGCCAGGGCGTCAGGATCCTCAAGGCAGCTGAGAAGATTGGTCCGGTTGTTTCGGTCATCAAGGTGACAGGATCCGAGGATGTTTTTCTGATCACCCAGAAAGGCCAGGCGCTCAGGATTGAAACATCGACGATCCGTTTGACCGGCAGGACGGCGCAGGGAGTGAAACTTTTGAACCTTCAGTCGGAAGATGAAATCCAGTGTGCATCCCTGGCACCCCTCAGGGGAGAAACGGAAGATGGGACTCCCGCGACTTGACCTGATTCTGTCCAGGGCCTTCTGGGCAATGTTTCTGGTCTTTTTATTGGTCGGTCAGGATGGTTGCAGCAAAAATCGGGCGGAACAAAAGTACGATCAGGGTATGGTCGCTCTCGAGCATCTGGATCTTGCCCGGGCCCGTGAGGATTTTTCCGGGGCGATCGCGAAAAGTCCCGTTGCCAGGACAAGGGGAAAGGCTTACTTTCGCCTGGGCAGAATGGACGATCTCTACCAGAACGACCCGCGTCAGGCGTCCCAGGATTATATGAAAGCCCTGGAAAATCTTCAGGGAGGAGCGATTCGCCAAAAGGTCTCCTTTTTTCTGGCGAGGGATCTTGACCGCTTGAGCCGCTCTGGTCAGGCGCTTGAAATCCTTGAAAAAATCGATGCTGACTCCCTCGATAGTGAGTTTCAGGGACGAATTTATCTTTTGATGGCAAGGATCTACGAGCATCGTGAAGACTACCGGAATGCGTCGGTCTTCTACAAGAAGGTGGTTCGTGCTGTTCCCGACGGATTCACGGGTGAAAAGGCTCGTTACAAGCTCGGTCTCATGGACGCGTTTCTCGGAAACAGTTCAGGGGCCTCTGTCAGACTGGCCGCCTTCCTGAAAAGATACCCTGACAGTACCTTTGCTTCGGTCGCCCGACTGAATCTGGCCTCCATCGATGAAAAGGATGGTCAGTATCAGAAAGCGCTGGAATTGTTGACCACCCTGATTTCCTCCTACCCGAACCCCGCTCTGATCAACAGCAGGATCATGGAACTGCGAAAAAAAATGGACAATCATTCCGTTGGCGGACAACAGACAGGTGGTCCAACGGGGTCAGGAGCTTCAGGTTGAAGATTACCGAGCTGTTTCGTTCGATTCAGGGGGAATCGCTTTATTCGGGTTGGCCCTGTTTTTTCATCAGGACTTCTGGTTGTCCCCTTCGTTGTACATGGTGTGATACGACCTATTCATTTTATGGTGGAACGGACATGACTGTGGACGAGATCCTTCTTGAGACGGGGAAGTCGGAAACAAATCTGGTCGAGATTACCGGGGGGGAGCCGTTTGTCCAGACGGATTTTGTGGAGCTTTCGAACCGTCTCCGACGGGAAGGATATGAGGTTTTGATTGAAACTTCGGGAGGATTTCCCATTCCCGAGGGGCTCGACAGGTCCTGTCATGTGATTATGGACATCAAGCCACCCGGGTCCGGGATGAGCCAGTGGATGAATCCCGATCATTTCCGGAGCCTGACATCGAATGACGAGATCAAGGCGGTGTGCCAGAGTCGGGAGGATTTCGACTGGGTTGTATCGACTCTTGACGATTGGCGATTGCCTGCCGAGATTCCTGTGACCGTTTCTCCGGTTTTCGATCTGGTTGATCCAAAAGAGCTTGGGCAATGGGTGCTTGAATCCAGAAGACGTTTCAGAATACAGATACAGCTTCATAAAATTCTGTTTGATCCAAAGGCGAAGGGGGTCTGATGGCCCCGTCGCCCCCGGATCATTTTAAAAGGGAGTGTTCATGTCCAGGCTAAAATCTTCGGGAGCTGTCGTTCTGGTCAGCGGTGGAATGGACAGTGCTGTGACCGCGGCGATTGCCCTGTCGGAAAATGAGCGGGTGTCCTTTCTGCATATCCGTTATGGAGCCCGGGCCCAGCGACGGGAGGAATCGGCTTTTAGGGCACTTTGTCAATTCTGGAATGTGACGGATTTCCAGGTGACGGATCTTCCGTCTCTGTCTTCTTTTGGAGGATCTGCCCTGACGGACAGTTCGATTTCCCTGCCGGAAGGATCCTTGGACAGGGAGGGGATACCGGTGACCTATGTTCCCTTCCGGAATGCCCATTTTCTGGCAACGGCAACCTCACTGGCCGAGATCAGGGGGGCCAACCGGATTTATATCGGGGCGGTAGAGGAGGATTCATCCGGTTATCCTGATTGCCGGAGGGTCTTTTACGATGCATTTACAGAGGCCATCCGGCAGGGAACAAAGCCTGATGCCGATATCAGCATCGTGACGCCGGTCATTACGTTTCGCAAATCCCGGATCGTTCAGGAAGGTCTCAGGCTGGGGGTGCCGTTCATCCACACATGGTCCTGTTATCAGGGAGTAACAGATGCTTGCGGTCATTGCGACAGCTGTCTTTTGCGGCTCAGGGGCTTTTCCGAGGCGGGTGTCTCTGATCCGTTGGAGTATTTGAAAAAATAGCATCCTGTCTCCCTTGCGTGCCGGGGGAAGTGGAGCGATAATGACTCCTGTTCTGATGTTGGAAAATAAAACGACAATAATACTCTTGGGTTAACCTTTTTGAAGGTTGGGGAAGGGGTGTCTGCGTGGATCCTGAATTGGTCAAAATAGAAACGATGACGGGAGATCCCCTGGTACACCCGGCAATGGGGCTTGTGGTGGGTGTTTTTGATGACGGCCGGGTCGTCGGGGATCTCAAGAAGAAAATTGATGCGGCTTTGTCGGGGGAGTTTTCCAGGATCCTTGATGAGGGTGTCTTCCGTGGTGAGCGGGGAGATGTCATGATCCTCCCGACGCTCGGGAAAATGTCACCACAAAATCTTGTACTGGCGGGTTTGGGGAATCGTGATTCCCTGACGACAGAAGGTCTTCGACGGGTCTCCGGTCAGGTTGCCAAGGCTGCTTCCAAGCGTCGGATCAAGACACTTCTTTCAACCCTTTCGGGTGCTTTGAAAGATGTTGCCCTTTCATCGGAAGCGGTTGTTGAAGGGACGTTGCTTGCCCTTTACCGGTTTGATCTCTATAAAACAGCCGGAAAGGACAAGGATGAACCCAAGGTTCCGGCCCAACCACTGGAAGCGCTCTGGATTGCCTCCTCAAAAGAGGGAGAGAAAAAGCATGGCCGGGGAATTTCGGTCGCGAAAGCGGTAGTCAGGGGTGTTTATCTCGCCCGCGATCTGGGCAACCATCCGGCCAATGTGGCCACTCCGTCCATGATATCGGAGACCGCTGCAAAGGAAGCCGCTGCCCGAAAGATCTCTTTTGTCAGCTATGACTTTCAGACGATTTCCCAAATGGGACTTGGTGCCCTGGCCGGAGTTGCGAAGGGTTCGCTTGAACCTGCCCGTCTGATCAGGCTTGAGTACAAACCCAAAAAAGCCATCAATAAAAACCCTGTTCTGCTTGTGGGGAAAACCCTGACCTTTGATTCTGGTGGCATTTCACTCAAGCCTGCCGAGAAGATGGAGGCGATGAAGGGTGACATGTCCGGTGGAGCGGCTGTTTTGGGAACAATGATGGCCTGCGCTGATCTGGATATTCCTCTTCATATTGTCGGGATCATGCCTGCCACTGAAAATATGCCGAGTGGAACTGCAAACAAGCCAGGCGATGTTCTGACCGCTTTCAATGGAAAGACAATCGAGGTGATCAACACCGATGCGGAAGGTCGTCTGATCCTGGCAGATGCTCTGTCCTGGGGGATCAAGACCTTTCATCCTGAACTGACGATTGATCTTGCTACCCTGACGGGTGCCGTTACCGTAGCGCTTGGATCCCATGCGATCGGGGTTCTGGGCAATAATCGGGATCTTGTGGCAAGAGCTCTTGAGGCGGGAGAGGTCTCCGGTGAAAGAGGTTGGGAGCTTCCATTGTTTGAGGAGTATTACGAGCAGATCAAAAGTCCGATTGCCGACATGCAGAATGTGGGTGGGCGTGGTGCCGGAACAATCACTGCCGCGGCTTTCCTTTCCCATTTTGTGGACGATTGTCCATGGCTTCATCTGGATATTGCCGGAACAGCCTGGGTGGAATCGGACGAGCCCTATAAACCAAAGGGGAATGTCGGGGTTGGCATTCGTCTTCTCGTTCATCTTCTCGAAGGTCTGGTGGAAAAAGAATGGAAAGATCCAAGAGGAGCAAAGGCTTCGAAGAAACCGTCCAAGAAGTGATGGAGCCGATGAGGAGGGCTCTCAGTGGCAACTCCCCCTAAGGCTCCTTCAGGCAAGACCGTTGCCAATAATAGAAGGGCCGGCTTTCAATACGAGATTCTTGAGCGTTTTGAGGCGGGACTGGTGCTTCTGGGAACGGAGGTCAAGGCTCTTCGTGAAGGCCGCTCGAATCTGGGGGACGCTTTTGTTCGGATCGACGATATGGAGGCTTTCGTCCATCAGCTCCATATCGGTCCTTATTCTGCGGGAAGCTTTTTGAATCATGAGCCTCTCAGGAAGCGCAAACTTCTGCTCCACAAGAAACAGATCAAGCGGATTATGGGCTTGGTCAAGATCAAGGGATATACGATTATTCTAACCAGGATCTATGTGACTTCGGCGGGTCGTTTCAAGGCCGAGATCGCTTTGGCAAAAGGAAAGACTCAGGGCGACAAACGGGAGGCCATCCGGGAGAGAGAAGCCCACCGGGATATTGAGCGAGCTTTCCGAAGTTCTAAAAGGGGTCCTTCCTGAAGGTTATGGGGTTATGGTGGGGGCTTGGCTAAAATACCCATAGAGTGATATAATTTTTTGTTCCACCATCCTGATCCAGCTTCTCTGATATTTTTGATTGATTATCCGGGGGCGCACTGGATTCGACGGGGATGAGAAAGCAAGAATCGCATGCCGAGGACTCCTGGCTCCTCGTAAATCATCCGGGAAACAACACAACTGCCAACAACGAAATGGCACTTGCTGCCTGATTTAAAAGTCAGGTGAGCTAGCGTCTACCGGTACCAGTGCCTGTCCTGGTCCGGAGGCGTCGAGATGACAGGATGGCTTCCGGAACCTGCCTGGGTTCCGCTAGCGACACCAATCCAGGCTCGCGGCGAAAAGGGTGTGTCCTTTCTCCCTCTAGTGGCCAGACAAAAAAAAGGGCTAAGCATGTAGTGATTCTTCGCGGACTGTTTCCGGACGCGGGTTCGATTCCCGCCGCCTCCACCATTTGATGATTTTGTACCATCCAGGAAAGTCCAGTAAAGTGATTAAGCCCGCGTAAAACCGGGCTTTTTTCATGTCTTCACGTCCCGTAGAGTCCAAAGGAATCCGTTGACAGCCTGAAAACTTGTTGGTAGTCTCGATGGTAGAGGCTCGAGTAATAGAGTGCGCTACCAACACGAATGGATTTTCCTTGTCTACTGGGATTTGGAGGCGACATGCTGACCGATACCTTGATCAAAAATACAAAGCCCAAAGCGAAACCACAGAAACTTTCAGATGGTGGGGGAATGTTTTTGTTGGTCAACCCGAACGGATGTCGTGGGTGGCGGTTCAGTTATCGGTTCGAGGGAAAGCAGAAGCAGATATCGTTCGGTGTTTATCCTGAAGTGTCGTTGAGAGAGGCCAGAGAGCATCGGGAGAAAGCCCGGAAGATGCTCCGTGATGGCATTAATCCCTCTCAGGCGAAAAAGGCCCAGAAGGAGAGTGCGTCCGGAGCCGACACCTTTGAGACAATTGCTCGGGAATGGTTCCAGAAGTTTTCATCCTCCTGGTCCCCTTCCCATGGAGAGAGGATCATCCGGAGACTGGAACGGGATATCTTCCCGTGGATTGGCAAACGTCCCATTGGTGAGGTCAAAGCTCCCGAACTCCTTTCCGTCCTCAGGAGAATCGAAGAGCGGGGAGCGGTAGAGACAGCGCACCGGGCCTCCCAGAATTGCGGACAGGTGTTTCGGTATGCGGTTGCTACTGGAAGAGCGGAACGGGACCCGACCGGCGATTTGCGGGGGGCCATCCCACCGACTAAAGCAAAGCACCACGCTTCCATTACTGATCCGAAGGAAATAGGCGGTCTTCTCCGGGCCATTGACGCCTACGAAGGTGGCTTGATCGTTCGGTGTGCCCTCAGGCTGGCTCCGCTGGTATTCGTGCGTCCGGGAGAATTGAGGCGTGCCGAATGGAAGGAGATCAACTTTGACAAGGTCGAATGGAGCATTCCGGGCGAAAAGATGAAGATGCGGGAGAAACATGTCGTTCCTCTTTCCAAGCAAGCCATTGAGATCCTTCAGGAGCTACAACCTCTGACGGGAGAAGGTCGGTATCTCTTTCCTTCCCCCCGATCATTGGACCGTCCCATGAGCGAGAATGCTGTTCTCGCAGCTCTTCGTCGAATGGGGTATTCCGGCGATCAGATGACCGGGCACGGTTTTCGGAGCATGGCAAGCACTCTCTTGAATGAACAAGGTTGGAACCGGGATGCTATCGAGAGGCAATTGGCCCACGCGGAAAGGGATGAGATACGGGCGGCCTACAATTACGCACAACACATGCCTGAACGCCGGAAGATGATGCAGTCTTGGGCGGATTATCTGGATCAGTTGCGGGAGGGGACGGTCATTCTTCCCTTCCAGCCGAAAAAGGCGAATGGATGAGTCTGACAGAACTTCTACCGATCACACAGTACTGTCTTGAGTAAATGAGTAACCGATCCTTACTGAAAAAACCTATCAAAGGGATGCTTATGAGTAATCTATGGTGTGTTCGTGCTGAGTTTGGTCGGTACGTTAAAAATTTTCTGAAGGGCGACTATGCTGCCATCGGATGGATTGATAACACTGATCTTTCAAATATTCATTCAAAAGAAGAACTATTCCCTCTCTATAGAAAAGAACACCCTGAAGATATTAGTAACATTGTAATCGGGCAACAGGTTGGTCAAATTGCCCGTTTCCTCTTGGAAATGAAAACTGGTGATTATGTTGTAACACCGGATTCCAACACCGAATTACTCCACTATGGCTGTCTTTTGGATAATCCTTCTTATTTCTATTACTCCAATGATGATGGATGCCCATACCGCCATAGAAGAAGGGTAAAGTGGGAAACTAAAGTATTAAAAAGGAATCAATTTTCTGTTCCCTTTCAAAATACTATCAGATCCTCTCTTACTGTTTTTTCAATTTCAAGCAAAGATGAGTTTTTTTGGGGTATAAATAGAAGTGATCTTGTTTCGGTTTCAAGAGTCTCACCTTATGATCCTTACCGGGTTGTTCTTGAAAGGGTTCTTGAACTCGATGACAAGGAATTTGAGGTCCTTGTCAGTCATTTGCTAACGGCATTGGGATTTGAAGGATCTGAAGTTACAGGAAAGTCTGGAGACGGCGGGGTTGATGCGATTGGAGAGTTGAATGTTTCCAATCTTGCAAAGGTTAAAGTTTATGTTCAAGCTAAAAGATATAAACTTGGAACAAAAATAAATGGGAACTTGGTCAAGCAACTTCGCGTGGCAATCCCATTTGGGGGGCAAGGAGCATTTATTACAACTGCCGAATTTCAAACTTCAGCTTCCGATGTGGCCGCAGAAGCAGGTTTTCCTCACATTGGTCTTATCAATGGTCGGCAACTAACCGATTTGTTAGTGGAACACTGGGATTCTATCCCGGCTGAATTTCAAGAAAGATTAGCTTTGAAGCGTGGATTAGTAAGGATCGAAGAGCCCGTTCGACAGTAAGTTAAACAAAGGCAGGTTGCACTACCCCGAAATTCACACCCTGAGATTCATAATTTGGCGATTGGAACTTGGTTGTAGAAGAATATTCTGCTGAAAGGGGACTGCTCCCGTAATATCAAAATACTTTTCGCTGTTCCTCGGCAAAATATGACAATAACCTTCCTTATCAAATCGTTATATAAGTCCCAATTTTTTGGCCGTCTCTCGCGGCGTAATGCCTTTGGCTTCCAGGCCGGAATTCACCATTTCCCAAGTCCATTCGGTAAGATCGGAAGAGACCCCCAAGATTTCATCGAGGGACTCAATCGTGAGTGATTTATCGACAACGATCCGTTCAATCAAGGGAGATGGAAGGACGAGAACGGAATCAGATGGGCATTGATCGCTTACTGCGCCTCCCCGCCATTTTGACCCTGCCCCAAGCCCCCCAAGTCTAAGACCCCGTTCGGCTGAAAATATAGCTTTTGCAGAAAGTGTTTTGATGGACAAGACGACTCTTATATCTCTTTGAAGATGTGGAATCAGTACATAGTCAAATCGCGTAAAACCCTCAAACATTCCAACTGGTTTAAGCGGAATTCCAGTCACTCCTCCGGATAGAAGTGATCGAATTGTAGCTTCAATTCGATCCATATCTTCAATAGTATTCGATTTTGATTGAAATCGATGAATCCCTGGTTTGAGCGAGTGTGTCTCGAGATCAAATCCGATCGTATCGCTAACCCGCAAGAGATTCTCGTGGCTCAGCATTCCTGTTTTTCCGGTCAGAAAACGACTGAAGTTACTGGGCTCGATACCGATGTTCAATGCCAGCCTGTGCGGTGTGAGTCCTTTTGCATGGATAAGATTCTTAAATAGCTGAAGATCAAGTTCTTTTTTCATGTTTTTCTCCCTCCCAAAAAAATATTCAATTTTCTTGACACAAATATAAATTATAGTGTAATGTTCGGTTTAACAAGTTATACAGTGTAATTAGCAATGTGTTTAGGAGAGAAGGATTCTATCCTTCTCTCAGAGAAAAATCAACTTCTAACAAAGGGGGAAATGGATGGAAAAGGATGAAAAAATTCTTAAAATCCATCAGGTCGTTGAAATTGTCGGGATTAGTCGGTCGAGTGTGTACAACATGGTCCAACGGAACGATTTCCCGAAGCCATTGAAATTGGGGTCAAGATCCTCCGGTTGGCTAAAATCTGAAGTAGATGCTTGGATTGAGTCGCGTGCCTCTCTCCGTTTTACCGGAGGTGCGGCTTGATGCTACAGATCCTTAAAGTCCGATCGCAAGGGTTAGAATACGCTATTTGATTTGATGATTTTCGAATGCGGAGAGATCGGTAAAGATCGGGTTTCTATTCCTCTCCATGTATTCGAAATATTTTTTTGATTCGCTCCAAATGCCTTTAAGCCAGCCTACCCACTAGCTATCGCTAATGGGGCTGTCCAAGGGGTGCTCCCCTTGGAACCCTGCTAAAAACAAGGATGGAAGGCGATGCCAGAGAAGGGGAGAGAACAAAATCCAGTGCCAGAGGGACGGAAGAAGCGCACAGCATGGATCCACATCATGGCCTACCCGGAGGAGCGGGTTGCCTGGCAGGCCATGGCAAAAGAGGAAGGACTGTCCCTGGCGGATTTCATTCGGCAGAGGCTGGGCAAGCCACTCCTGCATCCTCCACTGTCCGTTCCAAAGCGTAGGACTGTTCCGGTCGCCGACCGGGACTTGATCCGCCAGATCGCAAGGATTGGGAACAATCTCAACCAGATCGCCCGAAAGGTGAATGGAAGAAGCCTGACCGGGATCGAGATCCTGGTTCATCTGGCGGCGATCGAGCGTGACATAAAAGAAGTTCTCGATGGCACACATTAAATTCCTGCGCCATGGAACCGGATCGGCGCAAAAAGCGGTCAAGTATCTGACTGAGCCAAAAGAAGGCCGCAGAGAGACAGTTCTTCGGGGCGATCCATGCCAGATGGCGATGGTGGCAGATAGCCTGTCGACGCGTTATCGGTATTCGTCCGCGGTGATCGGGTTTGCTCCGGAAGATCGGCCAACGCCGGAGCAAATTGACCATTGTTTGGACGACTTCCGGACGGCGATGGGTCCCGGGATGGACGAATCCCGGCTTGCGTACACTGCGATTCTCCACGATGAACCCGGAAACAGGATAGCCCTTCACATCCTCTGCGCCCGAGTGGACCTCGAAACGGGGAAGAGCTACAACCCGGCCCCCCCGGGATGGCAGAAGCGGTATGACCTGTTAAGAGATGCGTGGAATTATGAGAACGGCTGGGCCCGCCCAGACGATCCGCAGAGAGCGAGACTGCTCCAGCCCGGGCATCGGGCGTTCATCGAAGCGGAGAATCTGAGGAAGGGTGTCGAAGAATCCGATGATCCGAAGCGGCTCATCACAGAGTACCTGACCCAACGGATCGAAGCTGGTCTGATCAGCGATCGGGTGGGGGTGATCGAGTCGTTGAAAGAGGCGGGATTCGAGATCAATCGTCAGGGGCAAGATTATGTATCTATCAAAGACAAAGCGTCCGGACAGAAAATCCGGTTGAAAGGAGTGATTTATGAAACAGGCTTCCGTACCGAAAAACTCGAAGGATCTGGCGACCAGGCTGAAGGAAAAGAAAGAGAAGGATCGACTCATGATCCAGCAAGAAGTCGAGAATGTCGTCTTGAATTTGAAGAGCAACTCAAAAAAATCAGCGAATACAATCAGAAGCGATATCGAAGAAATGGTGATAAAGAGATGGACCTGGACCTTGGCCGGGATCTCGGCCGGGACGTTGATCGTGGCCGGAGTCCTCTTGCTGATCTTGTGGTATCTCTTGTCAGCGGTCACGGATACGAAATCGGCACTGGACCAGTCGAAAGTGTCCCTGGCGATAGAAAACATGCGGCTTTCGACATTGGAAGAATCAATCCAGAGGGCGAACGGACTCTCGATCGTCACCGACAAGACGGGGGGGATCTGGTTGCAGATGCGCCCCGGTCTCGGATGGGGACAGACTTTCAAGACGGCAGACGGAACGGAACAGTATCAGATCGTGGGGAGGTAGCTCATGACGGAAGTGGAGAGGGTCCTGATGGAAGAGTTCGGGAGGTTTGTAGAAGATCAAGAGAGATTATTGAAAGAGAGAGATCGGCAATTCGAGCTTTTGAACAGTCGGATCGACGTATTCGAGACGGAATTGAAAAAGTTAGACAGAGTGTTGACAGACTTGTCGACAGTATTGGCCGAAATATCGGGCGGATAAAGGATTGGGCCGCGCAAAAGATCGATGCGGAAATGGAAAGGTTCAAGCGGGAGATCAACCTGGCAGAGTTTGCTAGGACAAGAGGGTATGGGAAAGAGAATGGATCAAGCAAAAATAGCCTGATCCTGAAAGCTCTGGACGGCGACAGAATTGTTGTGGCAACGAACATTTCTGATAACCAAGGAGTCTATTTCAATGTTCACGATCAAAAGGATTCGGGATCTGTCATCGATTTTGTGAAGCGTCGGACGGGGACGAATCTCTTCCAGATTCGCAAAGAGTTGAGGTCATGGCTTGAAGCCGGACGCAAGGAAGAGTATGCCCGGCCTTTTCCGTCCACATCTGACCAGCAGAAGATCATGAGGGATGTTGCGGGAATGAGTCGGGAGCCGAATTCATCTCTGATGAAAGATCGAAAGATTTCGGCAAAGATTCTTTCGGATCCCAGATTTTCAGGAGAAGTCCTGACGGACTCCGGCGGCCATGCGATCTTCCCTCACCATCACAATGGACTCACAGGGTATGAGATCGGGAATTTGGATTCCACCAGATTCTCGCCCGGTGGAGAAAGAGGACTATGGTATTCGCATGGACTGGGTGGGAAGTCGAAGCGAATCATAATCTGCGAGTCAGGCATTGACTGTCTGTCCCATGCACAAATGCATCCGAATCATGGCTCGGATTATGTCAGTATTGCCGGAGCGCTGTCGGATTCCCAAAAATCAAAACTGGGTGTGATTGCGCGAGTGGCGTCGAAGCATGAAATTGAAATTGTTGTTGCTGTCGATAATGATCCGGGCGGGGAAAAACTAGCCGAAGAGCTCAAGGGGATCTTCGAAAAGGAAGGAGTTAAAACGATCCGGGAAATCCCGGAGCACGGCAAAGACTGGAGCGAAAATTTACAGTATCGGGAAGAAGAAAAAGCGTGTCACGTGGCAAAGGTCGGGTGGTGATTGGTACTATTGCTGGAAGGATCAATGCAATATTTGGAAAAAGAAGACCCAAGGGTTCTTTCCTCTCCTGCCGGCTGCACCCAGCGATTCTGACAAAACGAGGAGATCCTTTGCCGAGTATCTGCAGGTCGAGAATCAAATTTTGAATTATTGGGGGCATCTGGCCCTTTCAACTATGTGATCATCTACAATCCCTATCGGGTAATTAAAAAATATCGCGAAGAGGGAAAACTTCGGGAAGAGGACTTCAACGCTCTTTTTGTGCGCTCCCAGAATATTGGCGCAAAGGAGTTGCAATGAGTAGGTCTTCAAACGTAGGTCAATCATTGCGATTCCGTGGGCATGGGGCGTACCTTATTTTTTGTCCTTCTCCTTCATCAAGAAAAAAGAGGAACGGTTGAACTGTCTTTAATGTAATCGCGATTGTTGAGGCTGGAACGGCCCTATGGATCAAAACACAGTATCATCTCAAAAAAACGATCCCCCTTTTGGACGTCGGATTCTTAGCATTGACGGAGGCGGCATCCTTGGTACGTTTCCCATCGCCTTTCTTGCCGAAATCGAGCAGCACCTCGATCATCCAATCGGAGATTATTTTGATCTGATCGCGGGAACGTCGACGGGCGGCATTCTTGCGATTGCCTTGGCATTGGGGATACCCGCGACCGACTTGTTGCGCTTTTATGAGGAAAAGGGGCCGGACATATTCGGGCAGAAACATAGTGGGATGGGTAGCTTCGTGATGAAAGCAGTTCGGAGTATCCAGCGCTTGTATCGGAACAAGTACGACTCGGACGAACTCAGGGACGCTCTGACTGAAGTGCTGGGGAATCGGAGGCTCGGGGAGGCCCGGACTCGCCTCATTATCCCGGCTTGGAGTCCGGTAGCGCAGAGCGTCTATATTTATAAAACAGCTCATCATGAGCGACTTCGGACGGATTATAAGGCTCTGGCTCTCGACGCTGCGCTCGCCACTTCGGCCGCTCCCACCTATTTTCAGCAGCATATCACCGCAACAGGAACTGGTCTTATCGACGGAGGAGTTTGGGCCAGCAATCCAATCGCCTTGGCGGTGACCGAGGCGATTGGATTGCTGAAGTGGCGTCCGCCTGAACTCCATGTTCTGAGTTTGGGCTGCCTTCAGGAGGTTTATATCATACCGAAGTGGGTCGGCATCGGCCCGCTCGGCTTAAAAGCGATCAACCTCTTCATGGATGGCCAGTCACATGGCGCTATGGGCATGGCCAAGATTCTCACGGGCGATATTCATGAAAGGCAAGTCATACACCGTATTGACCACATGGTGCCAAGTGGCAAGTTTAGGATGGATGATACAAGCCATATTCCAGATCTGAAGGGCCTCGGTCATATCAAAGCCAGGGAGAGTTTTCCCCTATTACGAAGCATTTTTTTTAAGCATCCCGCTGAAAAATTCATTCCCATCTATTCGTTGGCCAGACACTATAACGGCACTGGAAGCCCATCATGAAGCTAATTGAACACTTCAATGATTTTCTCCGAGATACTGTCAATCTCAACCAGTCGCGCATCAATACTCTGGGACAACGGGTTGAGACAATCAAGTCTTTTTTGAAGGAAAGCGACTATGGGGCAAACATTCGCTCGTTTTCTGCACAGGGCTCTTGGGCTCACAAGACAATCATCAAGCCTCAACCTGATAAGGGGTTCGATGCGGATCTCGTGATGTTTCTGGATCCCAAAGGTGGCTGGGATCCAGCGGAGTATATCGCGGATTTGTATGCGGTGTTCCGAAGTCATGGAACCTACCAAGATAAGGTATCCCGGCACACTCGATGCATTATGATCGATTATTCCGGAGACTTCTCCCTTGATGTTGTGCCTGTCATTGTTGAGCAGAATTTCCTTTCAAATAAAAGCTATAAGGTCTGCAATCGCAATGAGAACAAGTTTGAGCCGACCGCTCCCCATGCCTATACGAATTGGTTGTCCAACAAGAATTCGATCACGGGTAGCAATCACTTGCATAAGGTCATCCGGCTTATAAAATACCTGCGGGATATAAAAGGCACTTTTTCGGTAAAGTCGGTTCTTCTCACGACCTTGTTGGGAGAGAGAACATCCGTTCTGGGCAGTTTTCTTTCGTTACCATTTTCTGATGTTCCGACCACGCTGAAAGTTCTCATCGGACGACTTGATGACTGGCTCCAAGTGCGTCCAGATATGCCCACGATATCGAATCCAGTTTTACCTGAAGAGAACTTCAATAGGCACTGGGATCAGGACAAGTACGAAAACTTCCGCAGAAAAATCAACCAATACCGCATCTGGATTGACGATGCCTACACAGAAGACGATCGAGGCGAAAGTATTGGCAAATGGCAACGTGTCTTCGGAGAGGATTTCGCAAAGAGTGAATTGGCGAAGAAAATGACATCGGGTGTTTCACTCGTGGCAAAGAATACTGAGGATCAGGACTTTGTGGAAGCAGTCATACGGAAGGGTGCCGGAGTGCTCAGTCAAATTCCTAAGGATCTGTCTCATGTGAAACGTCCGCCATGGCAGTTTTCCTCGTCCCGATTAGGCGTCACGATCAGCGCCTGGGAGTATGCTAGACGAAATGATAGACAACCTTCCCGAAAACTTGTTTCGGGGGATATTCTTGATCCGAATCGGAATATCTGTTTTCAAGCATTGAACGGCACTGGTCTCTCATTTTCAGACAAAGAATATGTCGTAAGATGGCGCATAGTGAATACCGGCCAAGAGGCTGCTGAGAGAGACGCCCTACGAGGTGACTTCTATTCCTCTGATTTTCATGGAATCCGGTGGGAATCAACCATGTATCACGGAGCCCATTGGGTTGAGGCATTTGTGATCCTTAACCGAACTGATTGGTTGGTAGGAGTCAGTGATCGCTTCTTCGTCGTTGTGGATAATAGAGAAGGACATATTGGCTCCAGCAGAGGGATACGATGGATCTGAGTATATTCTGTAAACAGTATTTGAATAGAGGAGAGGCGGTCCGGTGAAACTCGAAGAAATTGGCATTAAAGCCCATGTACAGGGAATTGAACCCGATCAGATTGTGACGGTTGAATCCGTGACCTTCATGGGATCCGATTCGGTCAATGTCGTCTACAGGACGAGGAATAACGCCTTGCGGGAGCGGATGCTCTTCCGAAATGACGAACCCCGGCTCTCCATTGCCCAATCCGGGCGGCCATGGGGATTCGATGCTTCGCCCGAGTCTTTCAAGCTGGCCACTGAAGCGATTCGCATCAATCTTGCCTATTTGTTCGATTCCATGATGGCGGTCCACACCTCCAATATAGAGCCTCTGCCCCATCAGATCTCGGCAGTCTACGAGGCCATGCTCCCCCGCCAGCCCCTTCGATTTGTCCTGGCAGACGATCCGGGAGCCGGCAAGACCATTATGGCGGGACTTCTCATTTCCGAACTTCTGATTCGGGCCGATGCCCGGCGGGTTCTGATCGTGGCTCCGGGGAGCCTCGTTGAACAGTGGCAGGAGGAGATGGATGAAAAGTTCGGCCTCTCTTTTTCCATTTTCAGCCGGGAACAGGACAACCAGTCCAGAGGGGGAAACCTCTTCGAGGAAAAAGACCTTCTGATCGCAAGACTCGATCAGCTTGCCAGAAATCCCGATCTTCAGGATAAACTGAAACAGACCTCCTGGGATCTCGTGGTCTTTGATGAGGCCCACAAGCTCTCGGCCCATTATTATGGAAGCGAAGTCAAAAAAACGGACCGCTTCAAGCTGGGCGAACTTCTGGGCTCCCAGACCCGGCATCTGCTTCTGATGACCGCGACCCCTCACAACGGGAAAGAGGAAGACTTCCAGCTCTTTCTGTCGCTTCTCGACTCCGACCGCTTCTATGGCAAGTTCCGGGATGGGACGCACAAGGTTGATGTCATCGATCTCATGCGACGGATGGTGAAGGAGGATTTGCTCAAATTCGATGGCACACGTCTCTTCCCTGAACGGAGGGCGTCGACTGCCAATTACCGCCTCTCCGATGCCGAAGCCGTTCTGTATCATTCCGTGACCTCCTACGTAAAAGGGGAGTTCCAGAAAGCGGACACCCTTGAAAACGCGCGAAAGACCACCGTCGGATTTGCTCTCACCTCTCTGCAACGGCGCCTGGCCTCCAGTCCAGAATCTATCTATCAATCCCTCAAAAGAAGGCGGGAGAAACTGTCCCGGAGCCTTGAAGAAGAAAAATTGAATCTTCGGGGACAGAGGCTGTCCTCCTTTCCCGGATCGGATTTGATTGTAAAGGAGTCGGAGGAACCGGACGAGGAGAGGACCTCCGGAGAATACGAGGAATGGGAAGATCAGGTCGTCTCTCAGGTCACTGCCTCCGGGACGATTGCCGAAAAAGAAGAGGAAATCCGGATTCTCGAGGAGCTGGAGGACGCAGCTCGCTCCATCGTCCGATCTGGACAGGACCGGAAATGGGACGAGCTTTCAACCCTTCTTCAGAATACTCCGGAAATGAAGGACGACAGAGGGCGTCAGCGAAAGCTGATCATTTTCACCGAATACAAAGACACGTTGACCTATCTCAAAGATCGGATTGCCGGGCTTCTTGGGAGACCCGATGCGGTCGTCGTCATTCATGGGGGAGTTCGGCGCGAAGAACGGCACAAGGTTCAGGAGCTTTTCCGGAATGATCCGGATGTGCGGATTCTGGTGGCAACCGATGCCGCAGGAGAAGGAGTTAATCTCCAGAATGCTCACCTGATGGTCAACTATGATCTTCCATGGAATCCTAATCGTCTCGAGCAACGATTTGGACGCATCCACCGGATCGGGCAGACCGAGGTCTGCCATCTGTGGAACATGGTGGCCTCCGAAACCCGGGAGGGGGATGTTTTCCAGCGTCTCTTCGACAAGATCGAGGTTGAACGCAAAGCTTTGGGAGGCCGGGTGTTCGATGTTCTGGGAGAGGTGTTTGAGGAGAGAAGCCTCAGGGATCTCCTGATCGATGCAATTCGTTATGGGGAGGATCCTTCTGTCCAGGCGAAACTCCATGAAAAGGTCGAGGGCGCGCTTGATACCGATCATCTCAGGGAGATCATCCAGAGAAACGCCCTGTCGGAAAAGGTCATGCGCATGGAGGATTTGTTTTCCATCCGGGAGGAGATGGAA
>JAKCCY010000139.1:3932-7025 GCA_021838765.1 Nitrospirota bacterium | reverse complement strand
ATTGCTGCGTTTAATGGGGTAGTATATTGAAGGCCAATGTATAAGGTAAGAGGAAACAATACCTGACCACATATAGCTAGCACGGTAACAGAGTAAGGAGTCTTTCTTATTTCAGGAAAATTCTTAACCAATGACTTATAGTTGATCGATAACAATACTACGCTGGTAAGCAGCCATCTTCCTTCCGCCAGCAATACCGGATTTACGTTAGTCACCATAAGTGCCCCAACGGTATAGTTCCCTCCCCAAAATATCGCAGCTAACGTTAGAAGCAAATAGGCCACATCAAATCTCCTGATCGGTTTTTTTATCAAGATGAAACACTCTGTACTCTGATTTGAGAACCGGAAAACCCTGATTTTTCAACAGGGATTTTCCCCAACCCCATGACCAATTTCTCAGGCGGCATACATGTTGTCGAGTGGAGTGCTGGAAAATCCATGACAATGAGTCCGTTTTTCTCTTTGACGACGAGATCTCCTTGGGTATTGAAAACAAGTGAGTCCTTGGGGTAGTCGAGGTGCTGAAAGAGAACGTGGGCCGAAGCAAGGGTGGCATGACCGCACAGGTCGACTTCGCACATCGGGGTAAACCATCTCAATCGAAATCCTGATCCAGAAGGAACAAAGAAAGCAGTTTCGGAGAGGTTGTTTTCAGAGGCGATTGACTGGAGAGGAGATCGTCGGGCAACCATGATTCGAGGGGAATCACCGCAGCGGGGTTTCCCTCGAAGATGCGATCCGCGAACGCGTCAACCTGAAATAACCTGAGTTTCATCGATACCTGTCCTTTCACCTTTGACACTTCAACATTAATCGCTGTTGAGTCATTGCATGAAGGCTGACACTCCCGAATTTCACGAGTACTTTATCCAAAGCCGAGAGACTAATGCCTTCAGGCGAGAAGGACAAGCTGTCAAAAATGACAGGTAGGCGATGGAGCGGAGGCTTCAGACGGGAGAGCTTCCCCTATGGTATGAGTCCAAGAGAAAGCGCCGTTGCCATCGCCTGGACCCGGTTGCGGGCTCCCAGTTTCCTCATGGCGTTTTGCATGTGAAAAACGACAGTCCGTTCGCTGACATTGATCACTCGGGAAATTTCCCGATTCGTCTTTCCCTCTTTCGTCCAGACCAGAACCTCTTTCTCGCGATTCGTCAGGGAGATCTCAGAGGAGGGAACCTCGCGGAACACCTTCGAAATCGCTGAATGCAGATGGGGCGCAAGGAGTTCGAGAATGGTCAGATGGCGGGAATGGCGGGCGATCTCGCTTCCGGCGAAGGAAAAGGTGCTTCCGCCGCCGCAAGAAGACCTGAGCCCCAGCGTTACCCCGTCATCCAGACCGAAGTCCCGGGAAACTTCGATGAATTTTTTCGCGGCCTGAGTCGACACTCTTTTATAGGTTTCCGACCAGACCTGCATTCCAAAATGTTCGAAGTGGACTTGAAAGACGGGATCGACAAGATGCAATTTTCTCTCCTGGTACAACGCAAGCCAGGAGGATGGATAACTCACGTTCATGAAGCGCTCGACATCAAGGGAAAATCCGTGGCGGGGGTCATTGGAAGGGAGCCCGGCCACCATGCCGGTTGTCGGGAGGAGGTTCGTGATCCCGTCAAGAAGGTCGGACATTTCCTCCTTTTTTTGAACGGTCGCAATTCGGTAAATATAGCCTGAAAGAGAGACCAGATCGGACTTCGACAACCGGGAGATTTTTCGATACATGTCCAGACACCTTTTCAGAAAACGGGGACTCGATATGGAGTCTCCCGTGCCTACAAAACCATCTCCCGAAAGAAAATGAATCCGTTCAGCTTTCCTCCATCGCAGCTTCAAGGATCGAGAGCATCTTTTCGATTTCGCCGATACTCACGTTGAGGGCCGGCATGAACCGCAGGATATTCGGTCGGGGAGCGTTCAGAAGGAGCCCCCGTTTGAACGCGTTCTGAACGATCCGGCCGGCATCGGCACGGGTCAGCACCCAGCCAATCAGCAATCCTTCTCCGCGAACCTCCCCCTCTCCCAGCCGTCTGGAGAGATCCGAAAGGCGATTTTTGAGAAAATCCCCCTTTCTCGCAACTTCCTCGAGAAAGGACGGACGCATGACCGCATCGAGAACAGCAGATCCCACCGCGGTAAGCAGAGCATTCCCGTTGAAGGTTCCTCCCTGTTCGCCCGGCGCAAAACAGCAGACGGATTCCTTCGCCCCGAGAGCCGCCAGAGGAACTCCTCCTCCCAGCCCCTTCCCCAGCGTCAGGATATCGGGCTCGATCCCGGCATGCTCGTAGGCAAAGGCCTTCCCCGTCCGCCCGATTCCCGTCTGAACCTCGTCAAGGATCAAGAGCACTCCCGTCCGGAGGGAAAGTTCCCTCACCCCCCTCAGAAAATCCCGGCTTGCGGGAACAACCCCGGCCTCCCCCTGGATCGGCTCCAGCATGATAGCCACCGTCCGGGAGCTAATGGCCCGTTCAATCGCACCGAGGTCGTTGAAGGGAACTTTGACAAATCCGGAGCCCTTCGGTTCGAACAGGGGTTCCCACTGGGGCTTTCCGGAAGCGGACATCGTGGCGAGAGTCCGCCCATGAAAGGCATTTTCCGTTGTAATGATCTCGAAGGCTCCGTCCCGATGGAGGGAACCCCACTTCCGGGCAAGCTTGATCGCTCCCTCATTCGCTTCAGCTCCGCTGTTCGCAAAGAAGACCCGGTCAATGCAGGAGCAGTCCACGATTTTGTCGGCCAATTCCAGCATTCTGTCGGTATAGAAGGCCGGACTGGCATTGATGAGCGTCTGGGCCTGAGCCGAGATCGCCCGAACAATTTCCGGCGAACAATGGCCGAGACAGTTCACCGCCCATCCCTGGACAAAATCCAAAAAGCGGTTGTTTTCGCGGTCGATCAGCCACGATCCTTCTCCCCGAACAAATACCACAGGGGGTCTCTCCGCTATTTTCATCAGGGACTGCCCGATCACACCCTTTATCAATGAAACCTCCCAATCATTTGGTAGCGTAGTCAAGTGGAGACCTACTGCGCCCTTGCTGGATTTGGCTGTTTAAGCGTCGAATCCGTTGTAGTAATAAGCGAGCCTGACCTTGGT
>JAKCCY010000139.1:0-3922 GCA_021838765.1 Nitrospirota bacterium | reverse complement strand
TCCGATCTCCCTTTATCAATGAAACCTCCCAATCATTTTCGATGGCTCAGCTGTCCACGTTTTTCGCTATCGGAAGTATCCTGAGGCGATCAAAAGATCCCCTCAAAGAAAACTGATTTGTCCAAGAGGGAAACTTTCGCGGACCTTCTTACTGAAGGATTCTACATCAAAAATCAGGTTTTGCGGGAGCAAGAAACGACAATATCCTGACCGATGCAACTGATAGACGCGAAAAGAAAATACTTTTTTGGACTTCCTAAATCAGGAAATCATCCTCTCCATATAAAAGCATCCTCTTTTTTATTCCTGCCCGATCCAGCCGTATCGTGCGTGAACCGCCGTGTTCGTCGAGGACAAGATCGAAGTCGCCCTGGGGATGGATCTCCCAGTTGTCCCAATCCCAGCCGAACCGGAACGACGAGGCCAGGAGTTTTCTGGAAAAGTCACCGATTCTGAGAGCTGACTGATTTTTTTATTTTCCCGAAATCATACGAAAAATACGGTCTCCGAGTCTCGGAGGGAGAAGGGCGAGGGTACGGACGATGAGGACCAGGGGCAAGGGAAACTCGATTCTGGCCCGCCCCTTCGCGATTCCGGCCCGAATTCGTCGGGCCGCCTCCGTGGCCGTGAGGAGAAAAGGCATGGGATAGCGATTTTTCCGGGTCATCTCCGTAACGACGTAGCCGGGATTAATAAGAGAGAGTGTTATCCCAAAGGGTTCGGCCTCGTAGCGAACCGCATCGGTCCATGCGGAAAGTGCCGCCTTCGAGGCGCAGTAGGCTCCACCATTCGGAAGTCCCCGGTAGCCGGCTAGGCTTCCCATCACCGCAATCCGGCCTCGTCCCTCTTCTTTCATAGCGGGAATGAACGGCATAACGGTGTTGAGGACCCCCAGGACATTGGTGTCGAAGACCTGTTCCATCGCCCGGAAGTCGTTTCCGTCCACCTCTCCTCGGACGCCAGCATTGGCGATGATGAGAGAGGGCGGGCCGGAGGTTGTGAGAATGTCAGACGCCATCTCTTCCATTTTTTTCCGGTCCCGGACATCGATTTCATGGAGAACAGGACGGGACCCGGCTTCGACAAGGAGAGGGGCGAGGGTACGGAGACGTTCTGAACGACGCGCAACGAGATGGAGCGTGACTCCGGGTTCGGCATAAAGGAGTGCTAGTGCCCACCCCAGGCCGGAGGAGGCTCCCGTGATCAAAATGGTTGACATCAGACCTCCCTGGAGGCAAGGGTGGGAGTGATTCCCGTCAATGGAAAATGGCGGGACATTCGTGTGCTCTGGTAGCATACTATTTCTATTGCTTCTTCTGGATAAATCTTGAAGCATCTTCCACCGCAACTATTTCGGCCGAGATCAATACCGGCCGAGACGCCAGCTTTTGTAATAAATTTTCCATCCCAAACGACTCTTTCCTTAACCGGAATGGCACCATACTTCACGAGTTCATCCCTGGCCAACCAGTGAGTTATAGCTCAACGCCCTTGCAAAAGACCCTCACTCGCCAACAGAAGGGTGCCGGTACAGACTCCAGCCACATATCGGGCATGCAACGCTTGTTTTCTCAAGAAAGTCATCAATCCCGAATGGTTTATCATATCCGATTGTCCGGATCCACCGATCACAACCAAAATCTCGACAGAAGGACAATTCTGAAATCCGACATCTGTTTTGATAGCGATTCCCTTCTCTGAAAGGACTCTTCCTGCGTTTTTGGACATAAGGATACATCTGGAATGGAGACGGGAAAGTACCTCATGGGGCACCATGAGATCCAGGGCATTGAAATTTGGGTATATCACAAATCCGATATCGATTTTTTAAGACTCACCAAAATGTCCTCTCATTCCATGCCTGCGAACCCTTGCACGGGATCCCAAATCTTTCGCGATTAAAGGCCACACAAGAACTCCAATACTGCGTCTCGAAAGCCATCCGGATTGTCCTGATGAACGACGTGCCCACCGTCAAGAGTCACGAGACGAGTGTTTGGTCGTTGCGCTGCCATTTGCTCGAGTTGGTCTTGCGTTGTAACCTTGCTGTCTCTGCCTCGAATCAAGAGAGCCGGACATCGGCTCGCAAGCCAGTCAGCCCAATGGTCACCATTGAGTCGCATTTGAGATTCGACCATCTCACGAGGTTCAAACGCGAGCCGCCAGCCATTTGAGGTCGAACGGATGGAGTTCTGAAGGTATGGCGCAAACCGTTGCCCAACGTGAATATTGAGAGCCTCTCGACTTGGAAATGTTCCCTCCCATGCCATCACGAACGAAGCATCGGCATTAGGAGAAGGGCCGATGTCTTCTATGATGAGTGCCGTTACCCGTTCGGGATTCCATGCGGCGAACTGATAGGCGTTGACTCCTCCGAGCGAGTTGCCCAGTAAGACGGCTTTGTCTACCCCAAGATGCTCGAATAACGCTAGAATATCGCCTATATAGTCTTCGCGCGAATATCCGGCCGCATGGTCGGAATGACCGTGTCCGCGTTGGTCCAGTGCAACGACACGCCATTCGGGCGATAGTGCATCAGCAAATCGTATATAGGAGGCAGCTTCCATCCAAAGTGCATGGAGCGCGATAATAAGGGGCAGGCCCTTCCCTCCCGTGTCGAGGTAGGACAGGATCAAGTCTCCATGTTTGAAATGACTTCTTGTCATATATTTACGACTCATCTTGTATCTCCATGCAAAGAAAGTTCGGCAATGGGCCATGTTGCAACCAAGGCCAGCGAGATATGAAGTACCAGCATGACGCAATCCCGCCAATTCCATGACGCCCGGTAGAATAGATACCTTAATCGGTCAACAAAAGCATTGAGTCAAATCATATCGATTGCGACGAGCCGTTCGCTCGATGCCGTCAGACACTTTTGTACAGTTGGTGTGGCAGATCGTGTCCCATACCGTCAATCAGCATGAACCTCAGCACCCGGAATGGTAGAAGCCGTGTTCTCGCCACACGCGCCGGAACGAAGAAGAGATCGTCCGCCCCTTGAATGACCAGTGCCGGAGCGGTTATGGTCGTCATCAGCAAACTCCCCTCTGGATCGTAGGCTCGCTGGATTTTCTCCAGAATGAGAGCGCAATGGTTGTCCTCTTCAAATGGATGCCCTGCTCAGGAAATAAAATCAATGAGTTGAGGAAGAAAAATTTCCCTAATGGAGATACGGACCCCGTCCATATTCGATAAGATATAAGATCGCATCCAAAGAGAATGCTTCTGCCAAGGGTCAGGAACAAGAAGTGTTCCATTCCTTTTTGAGATAGAAATATCTTCCCTGATCATGTGCTCCCCCCGCTTGTCAAATACGGTCCCGATTGGACGAGGATCCTTCAAAATCTCCCACGTCTTCAGATAATCTCCCCCATCAGCAAGATAAGATGATGCGAGGACTAGCTTCGGATAGTGACTCGTTCCTAAAAATACTCGCCGCTCCCCCTTTTCTCCAGAAATGATACTGGCAACAACGGGGGCACCCATCGTCAGGCATAAAAGACGAGTCAGAGAACCGTCCGTTGCCAGAAATATTTTTAGAAGAATCGGAATTCCCTGGAGAGATAGAATGTCAGTTTCTGTTGTTCGAGTTTCCTTGTGCAACATCATTGAATACCTTTTGAACGTTTCTTTAATTTCTGAAGGTACAGACTGGATAGATCAGTCATATTTCCGTCTGTTCTATCGGGAACTGGTGTTCCTGGACAAAGAGAGAGCGGCACCTCCCCCGCCCAAAAGGGAAACGCGAGGTCTGCCTCGTCATCGTCTGGGGGGCCAGAACGGATTTTGGCCGAAGCTTCCTTAATAGGAAGAGAAACAATGGCAGTACGACGTATCTCGGATTCATTCGGTGGGCGACAATCAGCGGTCCTTCCCGGAAGTATGTGTTCCACGAGAGCTTGCATGGAGAGGCTCGTCT
>JAKCCY010000138.1 GCA_021838765.1 Nitrospirota bacterium | reverse complement strand
AAAAAGCCCCCACTACAAGCATTTTATGGTTTAGTAGTGGCGGGAGCAGTCACAAAACCTAAACAAAGATAGCCTGATCGATATCTTGAAACAAGAATCAATGGGCAGATTTCAAGGGCATGCTCCACAGTTGCAAGAGAACCCCTGACATGCGGTTTTTTCCCCGGAGAGCGCCGATGTCACCAGAACCTGCAGTCCAGAGATAAAGTCGGCCCTTGTATTCAGGGCGGGGGTTCGCAGGAACCTCTTGAGAGGAAGCGTCGATGCGAGGTCCCTGTAGAGAATGTCCATCTCGTAAAGAGTTCCCTGATGGTCTGATACAAAGCTGACCGGAAGCAGAATCAGGTTGGATGAACCGTAGTTGGCAAGAGAAACAATCGTCGACCGGGTTTCCGGTCCAAGCCACTTGAGAGGTCCCACACGGCTCTGGTAAGCCAATGAAAAAACAGGCTTCCTGTGGGGAAACTGCCGGCGAAGATAAGTCTCTGCCGCCTGGCAGGTGCTTTCCGTATCTTTTTGATACGGGTCTCCCTCTTTGGTGACCATGGACTCCGGGATGCCGTGAATGGATGTCAGAACACACTTTTATCACTTGACGGTGACATCAACCGAACCTCTGGCCTTGAGCAGATTGTGATGGACTGTTACGGCTTGCAGCATGATGGTGTGAACGCCTTTGTCGAGTGTTAAGGTGAGGGGGTTTTTGTGTGTTGACATCAGGAAGTTTCCATCCACAAAAATATGGACATGGTCGGCCCGCCACTCGTGATGGAATGCGTATTTGACCAAAACATGTTTCCCGACCACTCCACCGTTTTTGGGGGCAATGATCTCGACCACGGGTTTTTCCCAGGCCGCCCCACTCAAAACAAGAACACTTGCTCCAATCATGATTCTGTTAAACCACCTGTTCATCCTGACTGCGCCTTGAGGCTCTCGCCGTTCACTGCGGGGAGAAGCATGATGGAAAATCTTCAAGGGCATGCTCCGCAGTTGCAGGAACAATCCTGACATGAAGTTTTTTCTCCGGAGAGCGCCGATGTTGCCAGAATCTGAAGTCCTGAAATGAAATCAGCTCTGGTGTTGAGGGCGGGGGCTCGCAGGAACCTCTTGAGAGGGAGCGTCGATGCGAGGTCCCTGTAAAGGATGTCCATCTCGTAAAGAGTTTCCTGATGGTCTGATACAAAACTGACCGGAACCAGAATCAGGTTGGATGTACCGTTGTCGGCAAGAGAAACAATCGTCGACCGGGTTTCCGGTCCAAGCCACTTGAGCGGCCCCACACGGCTCTGGTAAGCCAATGAAAAAACAAGCTTCCTGTGGGGAAACTGCCGGCGAAGATAAGTCTCTGCCGCCTGGCAGGTGCTTTCCGTATCTTTTTGATATGGGTCTCCCTCTTTGGTGACCATGAACTCCGGGATGCCGTGAGCGGAAAACAGAATCGTCGCCCCCTCATCTTCCGGAACCTCCAGGATCTTTTCAGCAATGGTTCCCGAAAGAGCGGCTATATAGTTGCTTTCGACGGGATAGGCCGGGATGACCGTTCTTGGAAGGGCTGCGAGCCGGGGAAACCCCTTGGCGATACGATCCAGCGCTTCGATAAACGATGATCTGGTCGTCGTTTTGGATCGTTGCGGATACAGCGGGAGAAAGAGAAGATGGTCAGGCCGGAAATCGTCAAGGGCCACGAGAGCTTCTTCGATTCTGGGCGGAGCGTATCTCATCGCAACGGCAACTTTGTACTGTCTTCCCGATTGCCCGGAATTGAGATGCTTTTCGAGAGAGAGGGCCTGATCATTGGTGATCCTTCGGAGAGGGGATCCCCCTCCGATCTGGGAATAATAAGATCGGCTGGTGGGTGCTCTCCGTCTGGCAACGATCCGGGCAATCAGGGGCTGAAGGATCCGGGGAACCCGGAAGATCTCGGGATCGGAGAAAAGGTTCAAGAGAAACGGATAGACATCATCAAGAGTCTCCGGTCCCCCCAGATTGAAAAGAAGGACTCCAACCCTTGATCCCGGCGGAGGGGTGTTCTGATGTTTTGATTGATGGTCGTGGGAATAGGTCATTTTCTCTCCTTGCTGTTTCTCTCAATATTAAAATGTCTGGGTCCTATGTCCTGTTGATCATGAGATACAGGACAAAAGCGACGGAAAAGACAATGATATTGGCAAACCATGCCCCGAGCCAGGGAGCGATGACACCGCCTCTGCCCAGGGAAATACCCAAAGAATAGATGACCCAGTAGGAAAGGGAGAACATCAGGCTCAGGCCAAAGCCCTTGGCGATCCCGACCTGGCGCCCCTCCCTGATGCCAAAGGGAATTGCGAGAAGAACCATCAAGAAGGAAGCGACTGGAAAAGCCACAAGACCGTCCTTCACCGTCTGAAAACGGATGACCGGAAGCTGGCTGTCTTTCAGGACATGGATTGTTTCCACAAGCTCCGGATAGGTCATCCGTGAAATCCGGACGCTTTGATAGGAAAAATCCTCCGGGCGCCGGTCAAGCGGGGCCCGCATTCTCTGAAAGGCGGTTTTTTTAAGAGAGCCGTCGGGATTCATCCGGGTGGCGATTCCGTTGACAAACTCCCAATGATTTTCTGTCCAGAAAACCTTTGGTGCGGAAATCGTTTTTGTCAGGTGAAAATCTTTTGTGATTTCATACTGCGTCACTCCAAAAAGATTCGTCCCCCCCGCTTCGACGGACATCGTGTGGAAAAGGAACCGGTCGCCCGAGCGGATCCAGAGATCTTTAAGGATGCTTTGGGAGGATTGTTTTCCACCCTGGTCGATCAGGACATCCTTGATGTAGTCGGTGTGGGTATAGGCGGATGGAATGAATGTGTAGTTCAGGCCTATTTCCAGGAAGGTGATCAGGACGCCAAGAAGAAGGAAGGGCTTCGTGGCCCTGATCAGGCTGATTCCCGAAGCTCTGATGGCGGTGAGCTCATGGTTCTTTGAAAGGATCCCCAGTGTCAGGATCGTCGAGAGAAGTCCTGCCATGGGAAGGACCCGGAACCCGACTTCGACAAAACGATAGGCAAAGTACAGCCCGATGGTTGCAAGGGGGGCATGGTGGCTGAAAAAGTCCTTGAGCTTTTCGACTGAATCGATCACGCCATAAATCGCTTCCAGGGAAACAGCGCTGATCAGAAAGATCTTGAAAAGCTCGGATGCGATGTACCTTGAAAGGATGGTCACGACACAACCTTTTTTCCGAACCGGAATTTGGGAAGAGTCAGTTGAGGAATCTCGATTTCCCGGAAGACCAGAACCAGCAGAAACACCATGACCGAACCGAGGACAAGATCGGGAATCAGTGAAGCGATCAGGGGAGGGAGAAGCTTTCTGGCCACCAAAAGATCATCGATGGTATTGAGCATATAGAAAACAATCACCGAAGTGGTCGCAAAAACAAACCCCGACAGCTTTCCGGAGCGCTTTGCATAAATCCCGAAGGGGATGCCCATGAAGGCAAAGATAATGCAGGAAAAAGGGTAGGTATAGTTCTTGTACCGATCTTCGAGTTGCCGGAGATCGTCCGATTTGGGGTTCTTCGATTCCCTGATCTTTTTTTGAAGCTCGGAAATGGTCGGGATATGGCTGGACCTCCCCTTGGGGATGGATCCCAGAATGGTCAGATCGTAGGAATCGAAGCGGACGAACTGCTGGTAGGTGCCTTCGCGGTAAAGCGTGCCCGATGTCAGTTTGAGCCTGAGTCCCGGTGGATTGATCTCGTTTTCGAGATGTCCTTCCTTCGCGATGATGACCGATCCGGTATCGTCCTTTCCTGCTGGTTTTTCATAGATGAAAATCCCGTTCATCGTGGAAAAGGTCGGCATCCGGTCGACATAGATCACGAATTTGTTCATGAAGTTGTTAAACGACTGAGGCTTGATGCCGAGCGAGAGTTTCTTCTGGAGGACGGTCAAAAGCATATCCTGAAGGGACATGCCCTGGGTCTCCATGGCTTTCATCGACATCGAAAGGCTTGCGCCGAATCCGATCAGGGCGAAAAGAGCCAGGGGAGCGATCAGACGGGAGATGCCGATTCCCGAGGCCTTGATGGCGATGATTTCGCCATCGGAGGCCAGCCGGTGAAAAACGGCCGTCGAGGCCGCAAGGACAGAAACAGGGATGATCATCGTCAGAAACTGGGGAAAGATCGAAAGGATCAGTCTTGCCACTGTTCCGGGAGAAAGTCCCTTGTTGACGAGAAGGTTCATGATCAGAAGGGTCTGCTGGGTCAGGATCAGGACCACCAGGATGAACAGACCGATGATGAAGGGAGGGATCAGCTCCCTGAAAATATAGCGGGAAAGAATTTTCATGGAGAGGAAAGACCCGCCATAAGCTCCGTAACCCACTCGCCCTTGAACCCGGACCGGGTTGTTTCCGTGACCCTGACCCGTGCGATCGATCCCTGGGAGGGAAGAAGCTCCCGGACCGAGGAACCTTCCCAGGTGAAGGAAGGCTGGGCACGGACATTCTGGAACCAGGGTGCCCGTCCGAACACCGCTCCGGTCTCCGGGTCCGAGCGATCGACCAGGATCGAGATGATCTGGCCGATATGGGCGCTGTTTTTTTCGTGAACAAGCTCTTCGATCCTCTTCTGAAGGCGATTGAGCCTTTCGACCGAGACCTCCCTGGGCGGTGTCCCTTCGAGTTTTTCAGCCGGGGTGGATGGTCTCGGAGAGTAAATGAACGAAAAGGCTCCATCGAAAGAGAACTCCTCCACCGCCGAGAGCGTTTCCTCGAACTCTTCCTGTGTTTCTCCCACATAGCCGACAATCAGGTCGGTGGTAATGGCAATTCCCGGGATTTCCCGCCTGAGAAGGTCGATCCATCCGGCAAATTCTCTTCGGGTATAGCCGCGGTTCATCCGGGCAAGAACGGAGTCGGATCCCGACTGCATCGGAAGATGAAAATGCGGCATGACTTTCTTGACATCCTTCATTGCCCGGATGAGATCAAGCGACATGTCCCTCGGGTGGCTCGTGGTGAAGCGGATGCGGGAAAGCCCGTCGACTTCGTCAAGAGCCCGCATCAGGTTGGCAAGGGAGGTTCCTTCCTTGATCCCGAAGGCGTTCACGTTTTGTCCGAGCAGGGTGATTTCCCGATAGCCGTCTTTCACGAGCTGCTCCACCTCTTTTTTGATGTCCGTAATCGTACGGCTGATCTCGGGGCCTCTTGTGGCAGGAACGACACAATAGGCGCAGGACTTGTCGCAACCCTCCTGGATGGTCACATAGGCCATGATGCCTGGAGGTCTTGTCGCAGGAGGGGTCGTCGGAGGCGCCGGGGGGAGATCCCGTCCCATAACCCGATGGGATCCCTTTTCCACTTTTTCAAGAAGGGGGATCAGGTTTCTGATCTGGGAAGGTCCCATGACCAGGTCAACATCGGGAACCATTCGGAAAAGCTCTTTGCCTTCCCGCTCGGCCATGCATCCGGTGATCACAAGGTGGCGGGAATGGCCATCCTCGGCCACCGATCGGAGCCTTCCGATGTCGGAGAGCGCCTTCTGGTCCGCCTTGTCTCTCACCGTACAGGTGTTGACCAGAATGACCGATGCGTCGGATGGCTCGGATACCGGAGTGTATCCCGCCTCCGACATGAGACCCGACATGCGCTCTGAATCATGGACATTCATCTGGCAACCGAATGTCCGGATAAAAAATGTTTTTCCCTCTTTGGGCGTGGTGCTGTCTTTTCCGATCATCTCGAGTGATTCCTTCGTATTAAAAGGGGCATCCCGGGATCAGTGATGTTCCCGGGAGAAAATATATAGAGTCAGAACCCGGAGGCTGTTATCCGGATTCTTCCGTTTCGAGCTGGTTTAAAAGCCTGCTGTTTCTGACAAGGAAAACCGAAGTGAAAAAACGGTCGTTTCGCCCTCCACCGGATTCTCCGGTGGGAGGTGTCCGGAGGGACAGCGCATCCAGGACGGCGGTATCGATATTATCAGGAAAAGCCGCCTCTCCATTATATCCGTTTTGAGTGTCGGCATTTTTAACGAGGTCGAGAAAGTCCCCGGGAGAGATCCTCAGATGGTTCAGAAGCTCCGAGTCCATGCCGCAGGGAAACTCGTAGTCTCCAGGAGAGCCGGCATTGATCATCCTGGCTTTGTCGATCATTCGGCCAAGCCAGGGAAGGTCTCCCAGAAGATCTCTTCCGTTTCGCGGGACGAATTTCAAGCCAGCCCCTTCTGGGCTTCGACAACCAGATGCATCGAATAGATTTCCCAGGAACGGATCAGGGCAAAACCGGCCTCCAAAAGGGATGTGATGATTTCAACCTCTGGAACGCGTTCTGAAAGGGGCGGTCCCATCGGCGTTTCTTCCGGTTTCCAGTCAACGATGAAAAGGGATGCCCCCGGAGCGAGGATGCGGAAAATCTCTGAAAGGGCGGATTTTCGATCGTCGATCTCATGGAAGACATTGACCATCCAGGCAAGACCGACAGAGCCATCGGGAACAGAAAGCGGGAAGGTTTCAAGGAGATGAGGCTGTATCCTTCCTGACAGATCCTGGTCTTTGGCTCTCTTGATCAGATGGTCGAGCATTTCTTTCTGGATATCAATGACATGGACCGGACTGTTTTCAGGAAAAGATTTGGCAATGGGGAAGGTAAAATATCCTGCACCGGCCCCAAAGTCCATCATGGAAGTGTTGGGGTGAGGGTGCATTTTTTCGATCAGCTTCAGGGGGTTTTGATAATCGAGACGATTGGGGTCATCGAGTCGGTGAAGAAGTGCCGGATTGAAAACATGAGCCATGGCGTCTTCCTTGAAAGAGGATCCCTGAAAGTCCATCAGGCGGTCTTCGGGCTTCCGGAACAGGCAGGATCGGTTATCGTCTTTGATCTGAAAAGACCAGTGAACAGATTTTCCCCAATATAACACACCAGAGCTAAGCCAATCACGCGGCAGTCTCATCCAATATGGTATGAGTTTTAAAGGTGGGTTCGTCTTTCCCTCAAGAGATGTATTAGCAGATGAGTTCTTTCGAATATGTTATGAGTGAAGTCTATTATTCTGTTGCCGCAAAGAGAGAATCGGAGAAA
>JAKCCY010000137.1 GCA_021838765.1 Nitrospirota bacterium | reverse complement strand
TATGAAAAAAGAATATCATTTTCGGAGTCAGCACGGCAAGAGCACGGCAAAAGGCATTTTGTGGACATCAAAAACACTATTTTTTGGCTTAAATAAAGGGTTATTGTTTTTTAAATAAGAGGTTTCCTAAACCTTGTGTCGGGTGTTCGAGTCACCCCGGGGGCACCATCCTTTCCATAGCAAAACCCCATATCTGTAGCCATATAATGGCGATCCATTCGCTTCCTTGTGTGACCTATGGACCGATAGATTCAAGGAAGGGGACAATTCCGGCGATCATTACGCTTGCGACGACATTGCCGGTTCCCAGAACCCCGGCAATGGAAAGCTGTGACGCTCCCGCCGCTGTCGCTCCAAGCGAGGAGAGCTTGGCAAAGCATGGAGCGTTCCAGGCGAAAGCCTTTGACGGCACGATAAGCAGGAGAAGAAGGAAGATCCCTGTCGTCAGATGTCTAATGAAGGGGTTTCAACTCAACGAGGATGTTTCTTGTGGAGGTTCGAATACAAAAGAATTCCGCCAGCCAATGCGGAGAGGAATGATGACATAATGATGATGGTCGTTGCCGCGGGACTAAGGTTAAACATTTCCGCCCCCTTTCTCCAGAAGCATCAGTCCAATTCCGATCAAAAAAGTTACTCCAAGTATACCACCAAGAATAACGCCATAGTCAATTTTGGGGGGATTCGTAACGGTAACAAGTGGTTGAATAATAGCCGCAATGAAAACAGCAAGACCGGCGTTCAAAAGGAGCTTTCCAAGTTCGGTAAATGTTCCAGGTTTCATTTCAACAACTCCGTCAGATCTTCCTCTTCAGGGAAGTTACTGATACTTTCGTCTTTTAAAAGCTGCCACGTCAGATGCGTCAAGCTCAAAAAATTCAGTATTACGGACACGCTTTGAGTCAAACCGTTTAAAAATTTTTGTCACTCCAAAAATATCAACCAACAGTGGCATGGAATCGCAATCCAAGAGATCGGAGAACTTTGAGAACCGTTGCAAACTCGGGATTTCCTTCCTCCGAGAGGGCTTTGTAAAGGCTTTCGCGCCCAAGGCCCGTTTCACGGGCAATTTACGTCATTCCCTTGGCTCGGGCGATATCTCCAAGAGCGGAGGCGATGAGTGTCGGATCCCCTTCTTCGAGAGCCGCTTAACAAATATTTATAAAATAACAAAAAATTATTTAACAATACGGTTTGGCAAACCTTGTGTCGGGTGTTCGAGTCACCCCGGGGGCACCACCTTCCTTATTAAACAAACGCTCCATGATGGTCAAAAAGAATGACCCTGACGGCAGATTTCACTACATTCCCCGATAACCGAACGGACCATTGAAGTAGAAGGACACCGTTCCCATGGGAGTCACTGTCCGTGGGTAGTCAGACTGGTAGACCGGCAGCGCCACACCAGCTCCCCATGTGGCTGAAAACTTCTTGTCGTGGGGCCAGGTCACCTCCACTTCCGGAGCAGCCCAGAGAAAAGACCAAGGCGGAGCGTTTGCCGCTCCGAAAAACAAGTTCTGCCCGCTCTGTGACTCTCCGTAGACTTCCAGAATATAGCCGGCACCCCACTCCGTGTTGATCACATGCTCGAAAGCTCCTGAATAATAGAGAAGGTTTCCGTCGACCATGTGAAAATTCGATGTATTCACCGATGTGATGGAGTTGTTAAAGGTGTAGCCCACACCCACCGTCGAGGGGTTCTCCACAATGTCCCCAAATTGAAGATAGAACATGAAGGGTTTGACGTGCTTTCGGACCAGTAGCTGGATCGCTTCGTTGTAGGTCCCATTCCCCATCTGATCGGCGCCATAGTCCTGGGGATTCAGATTCTGGTATTGCCCTGAAGGAACCCAGAAATTGAAATCCAGCGCGATAGCCGGCCTGACCAGCGGCAGATAAACATCCTCATCGGAGGTCAGTTGCCATTTGATTTCGAAGTGGGTATTCCCTGCGCCGAAATGACTGGCGGATGTTCCCTGGGGAGATATTGGCGGGCTCACATTATTCAGGATCAAAGGAATGTAGGTATCCAGTTCGAGATTGTGCCCCAGACCTATGGCCAACCTTACGGGATTATAGAGAGACGAGGATCCCGCACTGAGAAAGTCATAAGCAAAGACCGGTTCCAGATACCAGGATCCGATTGGCTCGATCTCGGCTGTTCCGGTGAAGAACGGCCCGCTCGTATTCGGTCCCCAAGGGAGAAAGGCCGGAGCCAGTGCCTGAAAACCCTTCGAGATATCCTCATCGGAGGAAAAGGGAAGAAGAAATCCTCCTGTTCCCGGATTAACCGGATTGGAGTCCGCAAATCCCCTAAAAGGGAGAGAAAAAAACAAAAAACAAGCCAGAAAGGCGCATAAAACGCGCACCATTAAAATGGACCTCACGGAAAAAACTCCTGATCTGTTTAAATGAAGCGTTCGTTGGATAACTACGGGTGAGGTTGTTCGAGTGTCACGTCATGCTTTTCCAGAAGCACGGCGAGGGCTCTGGATTGCTGTCCGTTGTGGATCAGGGCTTGAGCCAGGATCTTCTTGTAACCCTTCGGCCAGCGTCTCCGTGGCTCAATCAGGGAGAGAAGGGCCAGTGCCCGCCGGTATTCATGGTGGGCAATCAAAATACGGGCCTCATTCATGATATAGGGCTCATCGTTGTCGTCGTTCCTGAGAACACGGGCCTGTTCGAGGAATCCGACCGCTTTTTGATAGTGGCCTTCCTTGAATTCGATATAGGCCATATCGTTTAAAATAACCGGCTCCTTCGGATTGTCCCGGAGAGCTTTTTTCAGTTCATGATACGCCAGATCGAGCTGTCCCTCCCGAATCTCGGCATAGGCTTTCTTTTCATGGATATAGGCTCGAACACGGGGCTCGGTGACCGCGGCACATCCTGAAAAAAGGACGGCCATCGTTCCGAAGACCACAAAGTGTTTTAGGCAAATCAAAAAAGTCTCCCGCATCGGGATCTCCGCATCAATTTCAGTGGATATTTTTCTGATACCAGGCAGGATCCTCCGGTCAAAGCGCGATCTTCTACACCCTTTTGCCAAACTTCCTGGTGTAATAGGTCGCCGCAATGCCAAGAACTCCAAAATCGTCAATCAGGCCGAAGATCGGAATATGATCCGGAATAAAGTCGATGGGGGTCAAAAGATAAAAGAGCGCTCCATAAGCAACGACCTTATCGGGAGAAGCGATCTTTTTTGAACGGACGACCTTCCACAAAACAGTGATCCTCTCAGACCATTCTTCCCCGAGCTTCTTGAACGAAAAAACCTTTTTGGGATTCTCGTCGACCGTGATCCGTTTTTCCGTATAGGAGCCAATCTGAAGAAGGCAGGTGAGAATCTGGTCATGAGGGACTGTCTGATCGATTTTGAAGCCATAACGGAGCCCAAGATTCTGAATGGCTGCCTGATACTCATTCGAGGAGCCCTCGGACAAGATCTCCTTGACCACAGGCAATTCGGGATCCAGACGGTTTTCCGCAATCAGACGGTAACACGCATCACGAATCGCAGAGACATAGACCGCCGGCACGGGAGCCGGAGGCAACTTCTGCACCCATCGACGCAAAGTCATCCCTGAAACGCCAATGACCTTTCCAAGATCTTCTGGCGAGTATCCCGTCGCTGCCATCAGGCTTAACATTTGTGAAGTAATCATTCACCAATGTTAATAAAAATCATTTCTCCTTGTCAAATGATGTTCTCATTGCAAAAACCGCAATCGAATGGGCGAAAGAGGGTCTTGTTCTTTTTGGAGAGCTCGTAAAGTCCCTGAAGCTTAAGAGCCGGATTGATCGGGTTTTGGCCCTGATGGGCAAACGACTTCGGGAGAAAAGGCTGATCTTTCTAAAGGAGTCAAAGGTCATGAGAATCAACCGGATCAGGGTTCATGTTTCCGTGACATGCTCCCTTATATCCAGGGGAATAATCAAAAGAGGAAACTGGTTCAGGTTTCTGGCGATCATTTCGGCTGTCGACTCAAATCCTGGCCTCCATGCCGATTGCCCCAGCAAAACAAGACTTGGGCCGATTTCCTGACATCGCCTGATGAAGTGACTTTCCCATTTCTGTGGAGAAACTTCCGACAGGAAAACCCCGCCAAACGAACGTGTCAGATCGACAAGCACCTGGGAGTGAAGCCCTTCGTCAGCCTCTTTTCGAACGTAGAGAATCTTCAGTTCAAGACTCAGGCGATCTGAAAGGACTGCTCCCCTTCGAACAAGCGCTGCATCTTCCGGCCGGTCAGAAACCCCGACAAGAACGCATCCTCCCCTGCCCCGCTGGATCACCCGGCCACGAGAACCCTCTGAAACACACTTCATTGCCAACTCTCGCAAGGCCGTGAGATTATTTTTTGTAAAGAAATTCCTGAGGGCTTCCTCCACCTTCTGGAGAGGATAGACCTTGCCTTCCATCAGGCGTGCCTGAAGCGCTTCGGCTGTCAGGTCAACCAGAACAATCTCGTCTGCCATCAGAACGATGCTGTCCGGCACAGTTTCATGAACGCGTATCCCCGTCTGGAACTCGATGAGGTCATTGAGGCTCTCAAGATGCTGGACATTCAGTGTGGAAAAAACATCGATCCCTTCCTCAAGGAGCCGGATAACATCCTCATAACGTTTTTTGTTCCGGAACTCCGGGGGATTGCTGTGGGCCAGCTCATCAACAAGAACAAGGCGGGGTTTCATGGCAAGGATTGCATCCATATCCATCTCGCCAAGAACCAGACCATGATAGGAAACCATTTTTCTGGGGATCGTCCTAAGACCTTCCGACATCTGCTCGGTTTCCTGCCGGCGGTGCGTTTCAAGATAGCCGACAACCACATCCGTCCCGTTTTCCTGACGTTCATGCGCCACCTGCAGCATCCTGTAAGTTTTCCCGATACCGGCGGCTGCCCCAAGAAACAGGGTCAGGCGTCCCCTGGATCCTGAAGAGGAAAGAGGGCTGGAGGGCGGCTCCTCCACAGGATCTCTTTGCTGAAGCTCCCCAAGCGTCGGAATAAGATGGATCTCGACATCGATCCTGGAAAAATATCTGAGAACAGACCTGACCAGGGACTTTCTCCATGGACGTTGTGTTCCTGCATGGCCCATGACCAGTCTGGTCGTTTTTGTCCGCTGTATAAACCGCCACAATGTCCACCCCGGATTCCTGGTCCAGAGAATGGAAAACTTGCCTCCAGCCTTCCGGGCCTCCTGATGGAACATCTCAAGAACCTCGGGATCGAGTGGTGACCGGGTTCCAAAAAGAGAAATCGTCCTGAGGTGAAGGACAAGAAGCTCCCCCCCCATCCGTCTTGAGAGATTTCCGGCATAACCCAAAAGCCTTGAAAGGGATGGCGTATGCTCTGAAACCAAAACCGTGATTCTCTCGTAGACACCTTTTTTCCCTCCCTGTCGCGTCAGCTGGACATCAAGGACTCTTGCCATGAAGGCCAGAGTCATTTCCCGGAGCTTGACCAGATTGCTTTCCCTGAAAGGGCCTTTCAGGGCCCTCTCAATCTGCTCCTGCGGAAAGACGTTCCCCTGCTTGATCCGGAGTATAAGCTCCGATGGAGGAAGATCGACCACGACAACCTCATCGGCCCGCTTGATAAAATCCAGTGGAACGATTTCCTTGACAGGAAATCCGAGAATCCCCTCGGCCGCTTCAGAAAGATCCTGGACATGCATTGAGTTCAGCGTGGTCACAACGCTGATTCCCGCTTCAAGAATCTCTTCGATGTCCTCCCAGCGTTTCTGGTGTCTTGATCCCGACACATTCCCGTGGGCCAGCTCATCGACAAAAACGGTGGCTGGATGTCTCCCGAGAATGGCATCCAGATCCATTTCGGGAAACCAATCCGATCCGACATTCATTTTGACCGGGGAGATAGTTTCAAACATCTCCAGCATTTTCACGACGTCGGAGCGCAGATTCTCCTCGCTCCAGCCTATAACGACATCAACCCCGCGGTCTTTGAGCGCCCGAAGATCCAGGAGGGCCCGCCTTGTTTTCCCTGTTCCGGGAGCCCATCCAAGGTAAATCTTAAGGCGGCCCTTTCCCATCTTGAGAATTGTTCCCAAAAACGGATCGAATCTTGAAAAATCCTCAAGCTTTTCGTTCAAGGGGTGCCTCCCGGAAAACCTCTGTCTTCTTCCTGTTATCCTGCGGACAATATTTTAATATTTTTCGAAGAATAACATACAAAATTCCGATTTGATCATGGCCATTTGGCCAATGGTTTCCAAAAACGCGGCAGGATACCATTCCCGGTGCGGTCGGGATTTTGGCGATCACATCATCTTAAAAGGATCTCCCTCCGGATGTCTCGCATGAGACACGTCCGGGAGGGGAAGAAATCGGAGAATGCGAAATGAAATGGTTGGTTATGGCTGGCCGGAGTCAACAATGGATCTTCTCAGCAATGAAACTCTCTGTCGGGGTCCTGTTTTCCCTGACAGGCATTTTCTTTGGACAAACCTTTGCCGCATCCATGGACGACGAACGGTTCGGGTTAACGGGGAAAGCCTCAAAAGTGCTGGGAGGTGTCGTTACACAAATCAGAGGAGGGCTGAACGGTCAGACGTCCTTTTTGATGGACCTTGTCCCGGTCAGCAAGCAGGGACATCCTTTTTGCCAAAAGCTTTCAGGCCATCTCGTCACCATTTTCAAGAACCGGTTCATGCAGTCCAGAAGGGAACACAGCGCATTTGTCGTCATGGAGGATCCGGTGGCTCATCCATCCCCTCACCTTTCGGTCGGGGACTGCCTGACAGTCAAGGCCCGGAAGGTCATCCCCATCTGGGGGAACACGACACACAACACGGACCACCGGATCCGGATCCTATCCATCGGGAAACATGCGAAGAAAGAATTCTTCCAGGCCTTTTTTATCAGGCTCTGGAGAAAACACCCGGCGTGGCCGTCTGCTGGAGTTTTTTCACACAGATAAAAGAACGTTTTTCGGTCGGAAGGAGGGGCCAATTGGCCGATCGGCCAATTGTACTGTTTCTCGCCCGGGTCTATAGATAGGGCTGGTTATTTTTCACACAAACATTCTTTTGGGGAACATTGATGAAAAAAAAGGTAATGCCAGAT
>JAKCCY010000136.1 GCA_021838765.1 Nitrospirota bacterium | reverse complement strand
GCATACATTCTCTATAGCGCATCCACCTCTTTTGTGATCGCGGTCGATCAAAAAACCTATCTTTTTACGATGGACCCATCGTTTGGAGGAGAGTTTCTCGGGACAGGCGAACCACTGCATTTCCCCTCAGGCGGGAAAATCTACAGCACAAATGAGTCCTATTTTCCTCTCTGGGAAAAAGGTATCCAGGATTACATTACATGGGTCAAGTCCGGAAGGAAGCCTGTCATGACAAGCCGTTATATTGGTGCACTCGTGGGAGATCTTCACCGGAATCTTCTCAAGGGCGGAATCTACCTCTACCCGGCGGAAGGGGCTCCGGGAAAGAACCATGGAAAACTCCGCCTTCTCTATGAAGCTTACCCTATGGCCCTGATCTGCCAGTTCGCCGGAGGTATTGCCACAGATGGGGACCGCTCTATTTTATCAATCAAGCCAGGATCAGACCTTCATGCAAGAGTCCCCCTCATCGCGGGACCAATGGATCTGGTTTCCGAATTTCACACGAAAACAGGACATCCGCTGTAGTCCTCCAGAAAACGGCCAACTCACAAATGGAGGCCGATCGTAATGGGAACAAAAAAGAACGGACTTTCTCCATTGGGAAGCCCGCCCGGAGTGAACAGGGTAACATAGTCAATCTCCACTGCCACAAAAGACATATTCAGACCAAGCCCCACATCCAGGTAAGCCGAGGAGGCAGTTCCTGAAAAGACATTTTTAACATCAAGACCGCTCAGTGCTCCTCCTCCATCGATTGCCAGATAGAGAAAGGTCGTCTGACTTCCCAAAAGCTTCAAGACAGGTCCCAGGGTGACCTCCCCCGCCTGAAAAGACCTGTCCCCGATTTGTCCGGGAAAGTCCTCTATGCCCAGCATCATCCGAAATCCGATATCCTGGTTGATCCAGCTGTTGACAGAAAGACCTCCCTCATAGCCATTTTGGACAAACGAATTGATGGGAGTGATCCCCGAAGGAACCGGAACACCGAACAAGTCATTACGTGTTGGAAAGGTGACTCCGCCATAGAGAGTCACTCCCACTCCGTTAAAAGAGGGAGACGCGTCCGCTGATGGTGGCGGCGGACAAGCATCAGTGATCCATTCCCAGTCCGTTGTGGGGGGATACCCCACCTCCTCATCAGCCAATGGATCACACCCATCGGCGTAAGCAGTCCCTTCTGCTCCATGCAGGGGAAGGAAACAAAACACAAGAAAGAGGATGACATACGAATTCCACCAGCAAAGATCTGATTTTTTTCCCACCACTTGCCTCCATCGGAGGAGCCGGAAAGGACTTAAAAAAGAACGACCTTTCACATTTTGTCATCTGATCTTGATTATCAGGTCATAATGGTGTGACAATCTAATGTTGACAGAAGACGGGAAAAATCATCCTGCGGATAGTCCGCAGTTCAAGGAGAACACAATGTCAGAAAATACATCAACCAATCAGGCCATTCCGGTTTTACACCAGTTCCAATCCACCATCATCGTCGAATGCGAACTCTGCGACGCACCCCAGATCATCCTCTCGGACCGGTCCGACGGTGTCATGATCTGCCGAAGCTGCCGGGAAGAAATTGCCCGGGACGATTTTCAGGGTTCAGACCACATCGACTAAACCCTTCTACCCAAATAACGTCCGATTCCCAAATGTCAGTGGAGACGGTAAGCCAATAGCCTTGGCCGAGTCATCTCTTCCATCGCGTAGGCAACCCCCTCCCACCCCTTGCCCGACTCTTTCACGCCTCCATAAGGCCAGTGATCGAGCCGGAATGTCGGGATTTCATTCACAAGGACACCTCCCATCTCAAGCTCCCCGGCCATCAGGATTCCTGTCTCGAGCGAGCCGGTCATGATCGAAGCCTGTATCCCGAATCGTGAGCCATTGACCCTTTTCACCGCCTCAGCGGGAGAATCGAAGGGATTCACGGTAACAACCGGTCCAAAGACTTCTTCCTGTTCAATGGGATCATCCGCATCTGTCCCACTCAGGATAACAGGATGCAACATGGCTCCCAGCCGTTTTACAGGAAGAGAAGAAACCGCTCCCCGAGAAATGGCAGACAAGACCTTTTCATGAACTCGCGTGGCATGAGTCTCTGAAATCAGTGAACCCATCAGAGTCGAAGACGAAGCAGGGTCTCCTATCCCCCCTTCATTCCCCATTTTACGAACCCTCTCCACAAACGTTTCAAGGAAACGGTCATATCGTGAACGGTCGACCAAAATGCGCTGAATGGAGATACAGATCTGACCGGAATAGGCAAATGCCCCGGTCATCAGACGGTCCACAAGACCTTCTTCGATCGCATCCTTCAAAATCACAACCGCCGCATTGCCACCCAATTCGAGAAGAACCTGCTTTCTCGGGACACGATCCCGCAAAGACCAACCGACCTCCGCTGAGCCCGTAAAAGAAATTACCGGAATTTCCGGAGCATCAACCATCAAAAGAACTTCCGGGATATCACAGGGAACAATGGAAAGTGCTTCCGGAGGAAGTCCCGCCGAAAGGAGGATCTTCCCAAGCGCCAGCGCTGAAAGGGCCCCTTTTGGAGCGGGCTTTACAACGACAGGACAGCCCGAGGCAAGGGCGGGCGCGACCTTGTGGGCAAGAAGATTCAGCGGGAAGTTGTAGGGGGTAATGGCAAGAACCGGACCGATTGGAACCCGTTCAACCATCCCGGTCATCCGTGCACCCTGAGGCACAATGTCACCCGGAATCAGCTGGCTGCCAAAATCCGTTGCCAACCTCGATGCCAGGAGAAACGTCGTGGCTGCGCGTTCAACCTCAAAGCGGGCGGCAGAAATCGGCTTTCCAACTTCACAGACAAGAAGGTTTGCAAGAGCTTCCCGGTTGACATCCAAAAGTCTCGCTGTTTCGGAAAGAATCAGAGAGCGACGGTGGCGGGTCATCGCCCCCATGACCCTGGAGGCATTCGAAAGACCTGACAAAACAAGGTCAATGGTCTTTCTGTCCCCAAGAGCATATTGCCATGGGTTACGGCCTTCCGGCCCCGGAATCATCTCCGTAAAAGGGACTCCGGTCTCCTGTTTCTGACCGCTTTCCCATTTTCCCCATAAAAGATAGGGGAAATGGCCTTCTTTTTTTTCCGGCAAAACTGACATCATCCGCAACTCCCCCGATCTTTTCGACCTGAACAATCTGAACCACTCCTCGAAGGGGGCGAAGGTTTATGATAGACTACACCCGCCTGAAGAATTCAACGATTTATGAAACAAGCATACGTCGAAATGGACTCCGGTTGCCAGCTTGGCGAATGGATCCGTCGAGTGATAATGGTTGATCCTTGATGAGGATTTTGACCTTCGCAAGGACCAGTGGTGAAAACGCCTTCCGCTTTTTCCCGGCATTATTTGGCCAGGAGGACCTTTTCAGAGTGCAAGGTTCTTTAGACAGGAGACAAACAGGCTTGAGACCCCCGGTAGGCTTTGACAGGATCACCCGAAAACATTCGACCGCAATCGATTCATTCCGTGGCTTATTCCAGATCGTCTTTGGACTGTTCCTTGTCATTTCACTTTCTGCATTCATGGTTCCCGTTCCAAAAGATAAGAAACCTCTGTTAACGCTTCCACTTCCCCCGGGTGTTCATCTTGACGACCATTTTCTGTTCGCCTCAAGAGATGGCCGAAAATTTCTCTTTTTTAACCCGGATGGACCAGCTGTTCTCCACCTTTTCAAACTTGACCATCCTATGGGGTCACAGCATTTTTTTCATGAGCAATGGATCAATCTTCCGATCCCATCACCCGAAACACTTTCCAAAATCAGCTCGATGGCCCTTGGAAGCCGTCTGGCCTACCTGGCGGGACTCAGCCCATCAGGAGAACCAATCCTCAGGGTCCTGAACCTGTCCCTCGATCAAAGTCACATTACAGGATATACGGACTTCATGCCAAAAAGCGGCAGGACACCCATCAGGGAGATCAAACTCGACAAGGCCAACGAAACGCTCTGGATCACATTCAACAACGGAGAAGTGCTTAACGGCCACAGTCTCCTTTTGACTCCGGGAACCATTCTTTCATCCTCTCCTCTGGAAGCCCTGACGGAAAGCCTGACAAAGGGAGCTCCGGAAGGTCCCGAAAATCTCCCTGCAATCCGTAAAAGCCAGATTGATAACAAGGATTGCCTGTCCTGCAGACTGTTTCTTCTCACGCGGGAGAGACCTGACGGAAAAACCGTCCGCAATCGTATGGCAAGGACCAGTCTCGCTATCGATACTTCAATGGGAATGATGCCGATCGGACTATCCGGAGTACTTTTTGCAGGGGATCCATCCGTTGTCTGCCAAGTCCCGACGCAAGATCTCTCATCGAAAATATCCCCCTGCCACAAAGTTGACACAGAGGTACTCCCATCCGCTGGCATCCTATGGGGACCGAGTGAAACCTTTCTTCTTCATTTCAAAAGGAATTCGAACTGGAGCCTTGCAACAATCAACCGTGCCTATCTTGAAGAAGCTGTCTCCCATAGGCGGCCGCTTGAAAGGGACTTTCCCACGTCCCTTCTCATGAAAAAAGCCATCATAACCCAAATGCCCGACAATGCACGGCCCGTCCCCGGTTTCTGGGCAGCAGACCCAGAAAAGCTGACCGTGTTTGGTCATCGGCATCTCTATATTCTTGCCATTGGCCGGTAACGATCAAAGGTCTTCAGGAAAGGCTTTTTCCCTCGCCGGAAAGGATCGTCCTGTTCCGGCCCTCTTTCTTCGCCTGGTAAAGAGCCTCATCCGCCTCTTTCATCACAGTTGCCAAAACGCAGTCGGGAGTCAACTCCGAAATCCCCGCCGATATGGTGACCCGAAGATCCCGGGGAGGAGACCAGTTGTCCAGGACCTTCTTGCGAATCTTCTCGGCCACCACAAGAGCTTCTTCCCTGTCTCCAAGAACAATCAGGGCAAATTCTTCTCCACCGATCCTTGATGGCATATCCTCACCCTGCCGCATGCTTCCCCGAATAATACCCGCCAGCTCCCTCAGAACCTGATCTCCTGTTTCATGACCATAGGTATCATTAATCTCCTTGAAGTGGTCAATGTCGAGCATGACAAAGCTGTAATGCTTTCCATGGCGTCTTATGAGTGCCATTACCCTTTGGAAGAAATCATCCAGATATCGCCTGTTGTATAATCCCGTCAAGGGATCAAGGATCGCCTCATTCCTGTGGCGGTGCAAAAGCCTGAGCTTTGAAAGGGCCATCCCCACATGAGCCGAAACATCCCGAAGAAAGGAGCGATCCTCTTCTGACCATTCGACTGCGGCTTCCGATCTCAGGGTAATCGTTCCCAGGGTCTCCTCCGCTGAAAGGATCGGTGCGCACAGATAGGTCCGCTCTTTCTGGGCATGCTCACATTGATGGCATCGAACCAGACCATTCCAGTCCTGATCTGTGATCATCCCCCCCTTTCGGATCGCCCAGCACTCATCGATCTCGTTCTCTTTCCTCAGATTGAAATGGATTTCTACGGGAGAATGGCCGAATACCGTCACAAGCGCCTGCCGGGAAACATCGATCACATCCTGTTCCCTGGACATGAATCCCGACGCCTGAATGATCATCGAGAGCAACTCGTTGTGCTGAAGCTTTCTTCTGGTTTGCCCCAATGCCAGTTCAAGAGAGTCCTTCATCATATTGATCGACTCGATCAATTCACGCATTTCCGCATCCTTCGGAACCGATTCGATCGAAGAGGAATCCGGTGATTCTCCCTTGGCTACAGACCATGCCCAGATTGCAAGATTCTCAATGGGTTTCAGAACCGCATTCTCCATCAGCTCCTTCAGGAGCCCCTCAAGCCATAGAAACAGGATCAGCTCGGAAACAAAAAAGAGGAGGTTGAAAAGGATCACCAGAATGATCCGGTGTATGGTCTGTCGTTCTTTCAACCTCAGATGGTCAAGAAACGGACGGATATCATTATGGACGGTCTCAAACAGCAGGTTCGTCAAGGAAAGCGTCAGCTGTTGGCGCTGACGCTGATCAATCCCGGGGACAAACAGGGCGTTTCCAAGCGCCTGTACCTGAAAAAGCATCCCCTTGACCCGTTTCCCGAACAATCGGGAACGGGCTTCTCCCGACAATGCGGAATAATCCGGCATCTTGGAGATGGTTGACTGCAGGATGGTGTCAAAACGAATTTTCTGGGAGAGACTTTGTGTTTCCAGATAAACGATCAGCGGCTCCTGGAGAGAAAGGAAGCGACTTTCAATCTTTTCAGTGGTCCGGATCTCATCTTCTTCTTTCAGGATGGTTTGTCCCGTGAAGACATACAAAAGGACGAAGCCAGCCCAGAGGATAAAAAAAGCCCCTGCCCCTAACCGAAGGCGACGGAGAAGAAATTGGAGGCGACCACGAATCGTCTGATCTTTCATGAAAGGACCCCGCTTCTATTTCTCTTCTGAGTGTTGTCCCAAAGGAATCAGGAGCGCCAGGTATTCTTGAGGATCAAAAGAGTCCTGGATAAATCGTGTATGGCTCTGCAGTGATTCGAGCTGTTCGAAAAATCTTTTCGGAATCCCCAGAAATGCATCCACGACATCCGGGTCAAACAGAACCCTCTTATTTTGACCAATCTCGTCCAATGCTTCTCCGTGAGATTGGGGAATATTGTAAGAACGCCTTGAAACCATCGCATCATAGCTGTCAACCACTCCAAAGATGCGCGACTCGATCAGGATCTCCGATTCTTTTAGCCCATGAGGATATCCGGTTCCATTCCATCTCTCATGATGTTGATAAACCACATCCTTCGCAAACGCAAGCGTCGGGATCCTTGAAAGGATGGCGCTTCCATGGGCCGGGTGCTCCTTCATGGCCTTCCATTCCACAACATCAAGGGGGCCGGGCTTGTTCAGGATTTCCTGATCGATCCTGACTTTTCCGATATCGTGAAGAAGCGCTCCTGCCCGGAGAGTCATCAGTCGATGGCTCGGCAGGGACATCCTCTTCCCAACCTCGAGGGCCAATACACTCACTCGATAGGAATGGAAGCGACGCTCGTAAGTCCATCGGTCGAGCTGGTCCATCATTTCTTCGAGAAAAACCAGAGTTGTACGGTGCAATATTTCAAAAAGAGAAGAACCTGGAGGAAGAGGCTCCTCCTTGTTGCTCAAATCCA
>JAKCCY010000135.1 GCA_021838765.1 Nitrospirota bacterium | reverse complement strand
GAGATCCTGCCAGGGCACGACCTTCTCCATATCCGAAAGAAACTTCTCGCGACGGGTGGGCTTCCTGTGGGTCTCGAAGGTGCCGGTGGCTAAGGTGAGCTGGCGCATGCGTTTTATCCGTTTTGACTGGGGCTATTTTATCATAACGGCTTGTATGTAGGGACTAAATCAGAGTTGCCTTAGTTGTGGTCTCGGCCTCGGCGCGGGAGACGATCGTGCTGGCAAGGTTCGGCGTCTTGGCGCGGATGACCGTTGCCCGGGTATGCAAATCGTCGATCGCGGGGGACCAAACTACCTTGGGCACGGGCGTTAGGTGGTCTTGGTCAGAGCTTCGCGCTAACTTCAAGTCGGCCTCTAATGCGGAGGCCCCAAGCTCATAGTCTTCAAGGCAAGGCCCTACCGTCTGCAGTTCCTTGTCGAGTTGGATGGAGCCGAAGAAGCTCACCAGCGACACCGTGGACTTGATGTTGGCGGCCGTGTCGGTCTTCGCTTTGTCCAGGGTCTTCTTGGCATCATCTGCGGCCTTCTTGGCAGCGGCAGCTCCCGCCACCGAGCGCTTGGCCAATTCCTCGCATCGGTCGATTTCCTTTTGAGCCGCTTCGGACTCGGACCCCGGCAGCAAGATGGGCTTGAAAGGCGTCCCAGCGAAATTGAGGTTCTCAGCGACAGAATCGGAGTTGAAGACGCGAACAATCTGCGGGCAGGTTTGATAGTTGGCTTCGGTGACGACGCCTTGGTCGGTGTCGATGGAAAAAGCGCAGGTTGGAAGCTCTGGATTGGGTTTCTTGGCGTCAAGCAGGCCGAAGAGCCGCGAGAGCGTCGTCTTGCCCGAGTAGTTCCAACCGTAGATCAGGTTTTTGACGCCGAATTCGGTCGTGCCAGCTGGCGGCGTGTAGTTGGCGAAAACGCCGAGGCCTTTGATTTTTAGGGTGCCTTTGAGCACGATGACGTCGTTCAGCGCGTCAACCGATGGCCAGCTTGACCGGCTTGCCGACGCGACTGAGCATTTCCACCAGTGTGTCGATGGTGAACTTGGCCGTCTTCTTGTTCACCACGTCGGACACGCGCGGGCGCGAGACCATCAGGATCTCGGCGGCCTCGGCTTGCTTCAGGTGATGCTCGGTAATCCAGGTGGACAGTTCATCCATCAGTTACTGCTTCAGTAACTGGGTATCTTTGATCTGTTTGCGAGACGCTGCCTGCAAACGCTTGGCTTCAGCTGGTACGAAGCCAAGCTCCACGAAGAGGTTCGATCCCGGCTTCGTCACATGGCGGATTTCGGTGTCGATCTTCATTTCTGTACCTTTCTCGCGTTGACCACGGCACGGTAGCGCGCCTGGCAATTCTCTCAATTCATAGAACAAGTTCAAGAAAATCATCCATACTTTCAGATCTGATTTTCTTGAAGTATTCTCCATCCGGGGCTTTTGGCTTTTATAAAAACATACCTTTCAGCTCATTGTTGAGCTTGCCCATTGATTGCGGCAGAATCCTTCTTTAGGGACAGCCTCCACAACGGCACGAACAATCCTGACAGGAAGTCTTTTCCCCGGAGAGTGCCGATGTAACCAGAGTCTGGAGTCCGGAGATAAAGTCCTGTCTGGTGTTGAGGGCTGGAGCGCGTAAAAAACGCTTCAAGGGAAGAGTCGAAGCGAGATCCCTGTAGAGAATATCCATTTCATAGAGTGTTTCCTGATGGTCGGAGACAAAGCTTACGGGAACCAGAATCAGGTTCTTCGTACCTTTCTCAGCAAGGGAAACAATTGTTGCCTTCGTTTCCGGACCCAGCCATTTGAGAGGTCCGACCCTACTTTGGTACGCCAGGGAGAACACAAGCTTCCTGTGGGGGAATTCCCGCCGAAGATAAGCCTCTGCCGCCTGGCAGGTGCTCTCCGTATCTTTTTGATAGGGATCATCCTCTTTGGTCACCATGAACTCCGGAATGCCGTGGGCCGAAAAGAGGATTGTGGACGGCTCATCCTCGGGAACGTCCCGGAGCTTTTCCGCAATGGTTCCCGAAAGAGCCGCAATGTAGTTGCTTTCAACGGGATAAGCCGGAATGACTGTTCTCGGGAGATCCGCGAGTTTTGGGAAACCCTTTGAGATCGCCTCGAGGGCTTCCATGAAAGAGGACCTTGTGGTGGTTTTCGAGCGTTGGGGATAGAGGGGAAGAAAGACAAGGTGGTCGGGTTTGAAGCCATCAAGCGCCACAAGAGCTTCCTCGATTCTGGGTGGAGCGTATCTCATGGCGACAACCACCTTGTATTCTTTTCCGGACTCTCCGGCATTGAGGATCCTTTCAAGCGAGCTGGCCTGATCGGAGGTGATTTTTCGAAGAGGAGACCCACCGCCGATCTGGGCATAGTAGGATCGGCTGGTCGGAGCCCTTCTCCGGGCTACAATCCGGGCAATCAATGGCTGCAGGAGTCTTGGAACCCGGAAGATCTCCGGGTCGGAGAAAAGATTCAATAAAAACGGATAGACATCGTCGAGGGTTTCCGGACCACCCAGATTGAACAGGAGCACTCCGATCCTGTTTCCCTGAAACGATGGCTGCCGGTTTGAAGTATGGTGGTCATGGGCATAAGTCATATGGTTCTCCCTGCATTTTCCCCGAGATGAACGGGATGGTCAGAATTCGATGATTGGTGGCTATTCGTGATTCATGTCCTGTTGATCATCAGGTACAGGACAAAGGCGACGGAAAAGACAATGATATTGGCAAACCATGCCCCCAGCCAGGGAGAAATCACTCCCCCCCTGCCCAGGGAAATTCCCAACGAGTATATAACCCAGTAGGACAGGGAAAACATGAGGCTCAGTCCAAACCCCTTGGCGATCCCGACCTGGCGTCCTTCCCGTATGCCAAAGGGAATCGCCAGGAGAACCATCAGAAACGACGCGACGGGAAAGGCCACAAGGCCATCTTTGACCGTTTCGAATCGTATGGTCGGAAGCTTGCTGTCTTTGAGGACATGGATCGTTTCCACAAGCTCGGGATAGGTCATCCTGGAGATCCGGACGCTTTGATAGGAAAAGTCTTCCGGGCGTCGGTCAAGAGGAGCCTGTTTTTTAAGGAAGGGGATTCTTTTCAGGGATCCGTCAGGATTCATTGTTGTGATGACCCCATTCATAAACTCCCAGTGATTTTGGGTCCAGAAGACCTTCGGAGCCGAGATGGTTTCCAGCAGATGAAAATCCTGGCTGATCTCATATTGGGTCACCCCGAAAAGATTCGTACCTCCCGATTCGACAGAGAGCGTGTGAAAAAGATAACGGTCTCCCGAGCGGATCCAGAGATCTTTCAGGATGCTCTGTGAAACTCTTTTTCCCCCCTGGTCGATCAGGACGTCCTTGATATAGTCCGTGTGGGTGTAGGCTGAGGGGATAAAGGTGTAGTTCAGTCCGATTTCAAGGAATGTAATGATGATACCCAGAAGGAGAAAGGGCTTGGTGGCCCGGATCAGACTGATCCCGGAGGCCCTGATGGCGGTGAGTTCATGGTTTTTGGAGAGGATTCCCAATGTCAGGATCGTGGAGAGAAGCCCCGCCATGGGAAGAACCCTGAATCCAACCTCTACGAATCGATAGGCAAAGTAGAGCCCGATTGTCGCGAGGGGCGCGTGATGGCTGAAGAAGTCTTTCAGTTTTTCCACCGAGTCGATCACGCCGTAGATCGCTTCAAGAGACACCGCGCTGATCAGGAAGATCTTGAAAAGCTCGGATGCGATGTACTTTGAAAGGATCGTCACGCCGAAGCCTTTCTCCGGAAGCGGAACTTGGGGAGGGTCATCTGGGGGATCTCGATCTCCCTGAAAACCAGAATTAGTAGAAACACCATGACCGATCCCAATACAAGATCGGGAATGAGGGATGCCAGAAGGGGAGGAAGAAGTTTTCTCGCAACCAGCAGGTCATCGATCGTATTGAGCATATAGAACACGATGACGGAGGTGGTTGCAAAGACAAACCCTGAAAGCTTTCCGGATCGTTTGGCATAGATTCCGAAGGGGATCCCCATAAAGGCAAAAATGATGCAGGAAAACGGATAGGTGTAGTTTTTGTAACGGTCTTCAAGCTGGCGAAGATCATCCGATTTGGGTGTTTTGCTTTCGCGGATTTTTTTCTGAAGCTCGGAGATGCTCAGGATGTGCCGGGACTCTCCCTTGGGGATGGATCCCAGAATAGTCAGGTCATAAGAATCGAAGCGGACAAATTGCTGGTAGGTCCCTTCCCGGTAAAGGGTGCCCGATGTCAGCTTGAGCCTGAGCCCTGGGGGATTGATCTCATTTTCAAGATGGCCTTCCTTTGCGATGATGACCGATCCGGCATCGTTTTTCCCGACAGGTTTTTCATAGATGAAAATCCCGTTCATCCGCGAAAAAGTCGGCATCCGGTCGACATAGATCACAAATTTGTTCATGAAGTTGTTAAAAGACTGGGGTTTGATCCCGAGAGAAAGTTTTTTCTGCAGAACCGTCAGAAGCATATCCTGTAGCGACATCCCCTGGGTTTCCATGGCTTTTAACGACATTCCCAGACTCAGACCGAATCCGATGAGGGCAAATAGGGCCAGCGGAGGAATCAGCCGGGAGATTCCGATCCCGGAAGCCTTGATGGCGATGATCTCTCCATCCGATGCGAGTCGGTGAAAAACAGCCGTCGAGGCGGCAAGGACGGAGACCGGGATGATCATGGTCAGAAACTGGGGAAAGATGGCAAGGATCAGCCTTGCCACCGTTCCGGGGGAAAGTCCCTTGTTGACGAGAAGGTTCATGATCAGAAGGGTCTGCTGGGTCAGGATCAGGATCACCAGAATGAAAAGCCCGATAATGAAGGGAGGGATCAGCTCCCTGAAAATATAACGGGAAAGAATGCTCATTAAAGCCCGATACCCACCGCAAGCTCTGTTACCCATTCCCCCTTGAAGCCCGATCGGGTGGTTTCCGTGATCCGGACCCTGGCAATCGAGCCCTGGGAGGGAAGAAGTTCCCGGATGGATGGGCCGTCCCAGGTAAAGGACGGTTGGGCACGGACATTCTGGAACCAGGGAGCCCTTCCAAAAACCGCTCCCGTTTCCGGATCGGCCCGATCGACCAAAATATCGATGATCTCGCCGATATGTCCACTGTTTTTCTTGTGAACGAGCTCTTCGATCCTTTTCTGGAGAAGGTTGAGTCTTGCGACGGAGACGTCTCTCGCCGGCATTCCTTCGAGCTTTTCAGCCGGAGTGGACGGTCTGGGGGAATAGATGAAGGAAAAAGCGCCATCGAAGGAGAACTCCTCGACAGCCGACAGCGTTTCTTCAAACTCTTCCTGTGTTTCACCCACATAGCCGACAATCAGGTCGGTGGTGATCGCAATTCCCGGGATTTCATCACGGAGATGTTCAATCCAGCGGGCGAATTCCTTTCGGGTATAGCCTCGGTTCATCCGGGCCAGAACCGCGTCCGAGCCCGATTGCATGGGAAGATGAAAATGGGGCATGACTTTTTTGACATCCTTCATGGCCCGGATCAAATCAATGGACATGTCCCTTGGGTGGCTCGTTGTGAACCGGATGCGTGAAAGACCCTCGACCTCGTCAAGAGCCCTCATCAGATTGGCCAGGGAGGTCCCCTCCTTGATCCCGAAGGCGTTGACATTTTGTCCGAGAAGGGTGATTTCCCGATACCCTTCCCGGACGAGTTGCTCAACTTCTTTTTTGATATCCGAGATCGTCCGGCTGATCTCGGGACCTCTAGTCGCTGGTACGACGCAATAGGCGCAGGATTTGTCACATCCTTCCTGGATGGTCACATAGGCCATGATGCCTGGGGGTCTTGCTGCCGGAGGAGTTATGAGTGGAGCAGGAGGGAGATCCCGTCCCATCACCTTGTGAGATCCTTGTTCCACTTTTTCAAGAAGGGGAATGAGGTTCCTGATCTGGGAGGGACCCATGACCAGATCGGCATCGGGAACCATCCTGAAAAGCTCCTTGCCCTCGCGTTCGGCCATGCAGCCGGTGATGACAAGATGGCGGGAATGTCCATCTTCGGCCACTGATCTGAGCCTTCCGATATCGGAGAGCGCCTTTTGGTCAGCCTTGTCCCTGACCGTACAGGTGTTGACCAGAATGACCGACGCATCGGAAGCTTCCGAAACGGGGGTGTAGCCTGCCTCGGCCATGAGACCCGACATGCGCTCGGAATCATGGACATTCATCTGGCAGCCGAATGTCCGTATAAAAAATGTTTTTCCCTCTTTTGGGGTGGGGTTGTCCTTGCCGATCATCTGGATTCTGTCCTTAATATGTCTATAGGGTCGCTCCGGAGAAATCAGGGGCCACCCGGGTGAAATATCTATGTGAATCTGTAGGTTCTTATCGAGATTCCTCTGATTCAAGCTGATTTAAAAGCCGGCTGTTTCTGACAAGAAAGACGGAAGCAAAAAAACTGTCCCGTCTTCCAATGGCCGATTCATCGTGGGAAGACGTCCGCAAGGAAAGTCGTTCCAGAATAGCGGCATCAAACTCTTCACGGGAGGCCATTTCACCCTTATCCCCGTTTTTGACAAGATCGATAAACTCTTCTGGAGATATCTTCAGATGGTTTAAAAGCTCCATGTCCATTCCGCAGGGAAACTCGTAATCCCCGATGCTGCCGGCATTGATCATCCTGGCTTTGTCGATCATCCGGCCAAGCCAGGGCAGACCTCCCACAAGCTCTCGCCCATTTCTCGGAAGAGTGCTCAATCCTGACTCTTTTGCGCTTCGATCACCAGATGCATCGAATAGATTTCCCAGGAACGGATCAGGGAAAATCCTGCCTCCAGAAGGGAAGTGATGATTCCCACCTCTGGAACCCGCTCCGACAGGGGGGGGCCCATAGGTGTTTCTTCGGGTTTCCAGTCGACGATGAAGAGAGAACCGCCGGGGGCAAGGACGCGGAAAATCTCTGAAAGGGAGGTTTTCCGATCGTCGATTTCATGGAACACATTCACCATCCAGGCGAGACCCACGGAACCGTCGGAAATGGAGAGCGGGAAGGCTTCAAGAAGGTGGGGTTCCATCCGGGCTGAAAGTTCTTGCTCCTTGGCTCTTTTAATCAGATGGTCCAGCATTTCCTTCTGGATATCGACGACATGAACCGGATTGTTCTCCGGAAAAGCCTTGGCAATGGGGAAGGTGAAATATCCCGCTCCCGCCCCGAAA
>JAKCCY010000134.1 GCA_021838765.1 Nitrospirota bacterium | reverse complement strand
TTATGCTGTCAAGTTTCCAATGTTGCTCTGTATCGTAAAAGCTTTTGTTTCCGGTCATTCTCGATGGAGATTGGCTCTTTACGTTTTTGAGGTAAGGATCTCTCTTCTGGAGCGTTTGGGGGATCTGGCGGGAAGCCGGCAAGCTGTGAGAGAATGCATGTTGTTTTGAATGGGGATTCTCCGGTGGATCTCTCCGGAAAGACTCTTTCCCCGGGATCCTCTTGACTGGTTGAGGGCTGTTTTCTGAATGGAGGTTTTGTGGAAGACGTCGTGATTTTGGGGTCCGGTCCGGCGGGACTGACCGCAGCACTTTATACCGCCAGAGCCGGACTTTCTCCTGTTGTTCTGGAAGGTCCCCAGCATGGGGGACAGTTGACGACAACGACTGAAGTGGACAATTTTCCCGGATTTCCGGATGGGATCACCGGGCCCGAGCTGATTGAAAGGATGAAGGCCCAGGTCCTCCGCTTCGGAACCCGGTTCATGACCCGTTCAATCGAGTCGGTCGTTCCGGAAAAAGGCGGATTCATTCTGTCCGGGGAAGATGAGGTTCTCCATACGAAAACCCTGATTATCGCTTCCGGGGCTTCGGCCAAATATCTGGGACTCCCGTCTGAAAAAGCCCTTATGGGAGCCGGTGTGTCGGCCTGTGCGACATGCGACGGATTCTTTTTCAAGGAACGGGAGATCGTTGTGATCGGAGGTGGGGATACAGCCCTTGAAGAGGCGATCTTTCTGACGCGTTTTGGAAAGTCGGTGACCATCGTCCATCGCCGGGATCGTCTTCGCGCCTCAAAAGCGATGCAGGATCGCGCTCACGCCAATGAAAAGATCCGGTTTGCCTGGAACAAGGAAGTTCTCGAAGTCCTTGACGTGTCCAAAGGACAGGTGACCGGTGTCAGGGTCAAGGACTCCGTAACGGGGGAGATCTCCGAGATTCCCTGTCAGGGCTTTTTCCTCGGGATCGGCCATACCCCCAACAGCCATTTTGTGAAAGGGCTGTGCGACATGGACGATGTCGGCTATATCCGGACCCATGACGGAACCAAAACCTCCGTCCCCGGTATCTTTGCGGCGGGAGATGTTCAGGATCCGACCTACCGCCAGGCAATTTCCGCAGCCGGTTCCGGGTGCATGGCGGCCATGGATGCCGAGAGATTTCTCGAAGCAGGGGGCCATGGATGAGCGGACCGGTGCGCTGGACTTTCATCGGTTTGGCCGTTTTCTGTCTGGCCTGTTTTGTCTATCTCGGAGGGGACCTGATCTCGAACAACACGAATCTGTGGAATCCTCCGGGAGTCATGAAGCGATTATCCGTCTACTTCTCCCTGAACCGGGCCTGGACTGGCCAGGGATATCCCCTCCCCGAGCTGATGGACCGAAACTATGAAGGGGATGTTATTGTTCTGGATCAGAACATCATGCGGGCGATCAAGCATTTTCGGGGCTGGACGATCGAGACGCTGACGGTGTCAGGAACAGGCGGGACCTACCGGATCAAGGTTCCTTCGACATTCTGGAGAAAGAAAGAGACCATGACGCTGACCAAAACCCCCATCTCCGAAGGCGTCAGGCTGTCCATGTCGGGAAAGGCTGACGGGTCACTTCCTGATCTGGGGGCAACCCGAAACAGTATTCTTCGTTTCTATCATGCACTGGATAACGAGATCGCCCTTCATCCTCTCGTGGCCTTCCACGAAGAAAGCCCGTCCCGGTAAATTCTTTTTTCGGGGAATCAGGTCGTCTGGCCTGTCCCCCCGAAATACTCCCTCCTGCTGACCTGGACATCCGATACAAAGACCACCCCGGAGTAACGCTCAAAAAGAGGCGAGAGCCCCGAGAGGATCGTCTCGACCCAGGATTCGGGGACAACGGTAATGACCATGACCAGAATGTTCATGTCGTTGAACATGAGCTGCGCTTCATGGAAGCCGCTGTGGCCCTTTCCCGAGACATCGGGAATGATGGTGTAGCCGGACACCTTGACATCGTCGAGGAGTTCCCTGAGAAAGGGAAGGTGTTCCCCTGCGGTGATGATTTCCACTTTTTTGACGGAATAAAGCTTCAGTCCTGCCATTGGATCCTCTTTTTTGTAGGTTTATATTCGAAAGGCGATTGGTGTTTGAGCCTCTTCTGGAATCCAGGCTCCTCCCGCTTCATATCGCCAGAAACCTGGCTGTTCCGGCTCCTTGACAACAAGGGTTGCCCACTCCAGATCGAAAATCTTCCGGATGGACAGGGAGGCCAGAAGGGCGGATTCCATCCTCTCCCTTGTGGTTTCAACAATGACGAGGAGCCTGAGCGGCTCATGTCTGAGTTTTCTGTTCTTGTCCATCACAGTCTGTCGTGGAAGTCCAAACCTCAGGTCCCCTTCATGTCCAACCACGACACCCAGCCTGCCGGTCACATTATGGGAAACCTTGCTTCCGGAGCCCCAGACTCTGGGGTCGACGGAAGAAAAGTAATGTTCGAGATTGATCCACCATGCGACCACCATGGGTCCGGAAAGGAGTGTCTCGAGCCATTTCCCCCGGGGGTCGTCGGAATGGTTGTACTCCTGGAGAAACACACGGTTTGAGAGATTCCGTCCTGATGTGAGGGAGCGATTCCCGATCACGAGGGCCGCGTTTCCGGAAAGTCCCCATTCCGGCCGGACCTCTGCCCAGTCGTGGGCCCGTTTGACAAGAGAGGACTGTGACATGTTCGGTGATTGTGGAGAAGAGTCGGGAAATGTGGTTTGCCGCTCCATCGCCGACAGTGTTCCTGCCGTACGGAGGTCCTTGATCAGGACGCCGATTTCCGGGAGATGGCTTTCTGGCCAGTCCTCCTGATCATAGAAGAAGAAGCGGTCTGTCGTGGTTTCATGGACACCGGCCATGAAAAAGGTGTCCGATGGAATGTGTATCGATCTTTTCTGGAGGATTTCCCGAACGGCGGGACGGTTCAGAAGTCCCGCCGAGACCCGTGCGTTGGGGCTTCCGTCTCGACCTCCGCAGGCGCCGCAGTCGAGGGCCGATTCAAAAGGATTGTTTTCTGACCGGCTTCGGTGGCCAAGAAAAAGCACGAGCCGTCCCAGGTTGTGACGAAGTCCCGAGACGGTGAGAACCGTTTCGGCAAGATTGGCCTGTTCGTTCGGGGTGAGTCCCACGCGCGCGAGCTCCTCGATCCTGTTGGCCGCCATCCGGGGTGTCAGATGGTGAATTTCCCGCAAATCGCGGATCAGGGCTTCTTCCTCTTTGGGGGAGAGTCCGATCAGTTTCGCGAGGCTGGTTTGGGGATTTTCTTTTTCATGATCGGTGGAGAGGATCAGAAACCGGAATTCCTCGACCGCCCGTCCGGGGATTCTGGGAAGATTCCGTTGGCTGTATTTCTCGGCGACGACCTGCCGGATGGTTTGGCGTTGCTCCTGTTCGACGATTTCCCGGGCTTCCTTTTCCGAAATCTTGTCCAGCGGAACCATCGTGGGCACCTCTGGCAGGACGGATGCGGCAACGGTCTCGGAGAGTTCTCCGTACCGCCTCGGGAAAAGGGTTCTTCCAAAGAAAGGAACTCCCGATATCCAGCCGATTGCCTCGACCAGAACATAAGGCGTCACCACATTGTTTTTCAGTTCGTGGAGAAGATGGTTCAGCCATCGCCAGATCCTTCGTCCCTGAAAAAAGCTGCGCATCGATCGCACGGCAAAGGGACGGTGAAGCTCCCACAGAAAAATCCTGGGAGAAATCGTCGGGGGCGACTGACGGTGGAAGATCATCGCACCAAATGACCGAAATGCGATGGGAAGACCAAAAAATCCCGCAACACCACGTGTTTCGTAAGGTCCCAGTGTTTCAAGATGTCTTCTGACAGATTCGGACCGGACGTCGATACAGAAGAGAACCTGGTTTTTGGGGGGAGAGCCTTCTGTGGAGGAGCGGCTTTCGGGCTTGCTGCCGATCTGGCCCAGAAGTTCTTGCCGGTAATGATGCTCAAGGGCCATAAGCCCCCAGAGGGGAAGGTTCTCCCTTCGGATCCGGGAAAACGCGTTCATCAGGGAGGCCAGTTGCTCGATGGTGAGTGCGGAAGGATCAGGAAGACGTCCTTCTTCCCAGAGCCAGAGTCGGGAGAGGGAGAGGATCAGGTCTAAAAAGGGCTGGTTTCTCAGGTGGGAGGAGACGATCTCTTCCCAGAGCTCCTCGTAACCAAACGATACGCTTTGGAAAGGCCTCTCCAGGGTCACTTCCTCGATTTTTCGGACAACCCCTCGCGGAAGGTCGGGATGGAGTCCCAGGAGGCGAATGGCGGCCTCTTCCGGATGTTCTTTGCAAATCCCTGAAATCGCTGGCCTTGAAAAGGGAATTTTCCAGAGAGACCGTGTTACAGGTTCCCCCAGAAAATATTCGGTGCAGAGCCGGAGGGAGATCCATTCGGTCGGGTCGATGGGGGGGAAGGATCGGTGTTCGTGGGACTCGGACATCCAGCGGATGGTTCCGGACCAACCCGGAAGGAAGGAAAACTCCCGATAGAAAAGGGCCACCCATTCCGAGGAAGGAATGCCCATCTCTTTCAGAACCCAGAGCATTGCCTCTTCGGGGGAGTCGGGAAGGGACGCGAGCCCCGAAGAGCATGAGGAGATTGGATCCGGTGCGAGGAGAGGATCGCTCCATCGGGTTTTAAAGAGGGAGAAGAATCCCTTCTCCCGGTCGGGAAGTGTCCAGAACGCCTGTCCATTATCCATGAACAGGGCTGCCGCCTCGCTCATCGCATTGTCGAGACGGGAGACAAGGGATGTGCCGGCAAGACGGTCAAGCCATTCAAGGGGAGTGGGTTTCAGCCGGTCGATAGAGAACTCATCGGGAGAGATGCCATCGATTAAGGTGTTCAGATGATGGAGGGGATCGGATTGCAGTCCGTCCTCGAAAAAGAGATGGCCTCCATGGGATCTCTCCTTGAAGGTGAAAGGGAAAAAGGCGCTGCCGGAAAGCTTCCTTTGAGGGGTGAGGAGTTTATGGAGATCCCTGACCTTTCGGGCAATCGCCGCAACGTTTTTCCTGACCACTTTTCTGTCCTGGAGCAATCCGAGTTCTTCTCCAGATTGACAAAGCTCGTCGATGATCGAATCCCATGCTGGGTCTTCCGTCTCTTCACCGGGAAGGGATTGGTCCCAGTCCCTCTCCCAAAACACAGGTGTTGGCGGATCAACAAGGAGCTCCGACATGAATATCCGGGAAAGTGTCAGTGAAGGCAGCCCGGCGTCGTTTGGAGAATCGAGTTCGACTCCGGGATCAGTGCTTTCGCTTTTCAGAAGGACATTCGCCTCCAGAAGGGTTTTTCGAAGGGCGGAGCGGGTCAGGGATCCTTTTTTGAACTGATCCCTCAGATAGGAGCGGGTCGGCCACACGCCTCCCCCAAACAGGGTGGCCCCCTGTGAAAGGGCTTTCGTGAAGTGGAGGTCGGTCAGTCCGTGGAGGGGGTTATGGTGGATGAAACCGTCCAGCGGCCAGGCTGTGGGGATCATGGAGAGTGCCAGACGGATCCGTGACCTCAGTTCGATGCTGGCAGGTGTCAGGGCATTGTTCATTTTGAAGATCCTGTCTTTATGGAAAGGGACTGATTGAAGCCTGGGCGGTGAAAGAGTCCGTGTCCGGAGCTTGGGGGGTAGAACGCCAGCAGGGTGATCGGAAGCAGTAGAAGGATCCCCAGGGAGAAAGACCACAGGGACAAGTCTCTTGGCCGGTAAGAGGCTTTAGGTTCCTCTCCAAGGAAAAGATTGCCGAGCGTTCTGCCGAGAAGGATCCCGGTGATCGTTACAAGAAAGAGTGAGAGGAGAAGGTAAGGAATCGCCCACCTGTCAAAAGCAAAAAAGGAAAAGGCCGCCGCGAGGGAAAATCCTGGAAAACCTGAAAAGGCGATGCTTCCCAGAGCCATGAGGATCGCAGTCCTGGGCATGTTGACCAGGAGGCCACCAAGGCTTGAAAGGGTCCTGTGCCGGGTTTGGAGCTCGATATGGAACAGGGGCATGCCGATGGTGACAGTGCATGAGATGAGCGATACGGACAGAAGGGTCAGGATGGTTTCCCGATGGCTGCCTCCAAGAAGGATGGCGGTGGCAAGAAGTGTCGACTGGGAGAATGTCAGGTAGGCCACTCGGCGAAAGAGAACCGGCTCACTAAAGGCAAGAGCCAGTCCCTGGATCTGGGCGAGAAGCGCCGATATCACGAGAAGCATCGACAAGAGTGTCAGGTGTCCATGGGACAATAAAAACGATCTGCCGGCAAGAGACTGCTGGGGAAGGATGAATCTCATGAGGCCATCTGTCGCGACCAGCGTGAGCGCTACCCGCTGGAAATAGCTTCTGGCCGTCAGTTTGTCATCCGGGAAAAGAAGGAGCCATTTCATGAATGGGGCCGAAGGCAGAAAGAGTCCGAGTGCAACGATTCCAGTCGTGAAAGAGAGAAGCGAAACATGGATGTGTTGTCCGGGAAGGGTTCCCGACAACCACTGGGAAGCCGGAAATAAAAGGGCGGAAATCAAAAGGGGGAAGGGAACCCCGCTTGTACGAAAAATATCATCGACCTTTGTGATTCTCCCGAATGTTCCGGAGAAGAGAAGGGATATGAGTAATCCTTCCCAAAACAGGGTTGCCCAGAGCGAGTCGGGAGAGATCAGAAAGCCCGACGCAAAGAAAATCGTCAGAAGTGACGAGATCGTTCGGGTGTTTCGGAGAGGGTCTATTGTGTCATCGAGCGGAAGAAACAAAAGAAGAGGAAGCGATGCAAGAATTGTAAATGTCAGCGGCGCTTCAAGCTGTTTTCCCAGAACGGCGGCGACAAGAGAAAAGAGAATCATTGGCCAGAGCTTTGACAAACGGGCCAGGGAATGGCTTTCCCGGTTGAATGGATCCTCTTTTTTTCCGGAAAGGAAGTTCAGCACCATCGAAAAAATAGGTAGGAGCAACAGGATGGTCAGGAGTAAAGGGTCTTTCATCAAAGTTCCCGATCCCTGACGGAAAGGTCTCCGGGTTTGATCGTAAGCGACCTGATGGTACGGGCAATGGCCATCAGGGGCTCGGTGATGAGTCTACGGGCAAAGGTTGAGACGCCGAGATCCCTTCCCAGAAGACCGTGAATTTTGTTTAAAAGAGCCGGTGAGACAGCAGGGGAAGATTTTCCCTCCCTCATCAGAAGACCTCCGCCAAGGAAAAGAATATAGGCCATGGTTGTAAAGGTCGCCGGAACGAGGAACCTCAACCGGAG
>JAKCCY010000014.1 GCA_021838765.1 Nitrospirota bacterium | reverse complement strand
CAGCGGATGATTCCACTCGCGAAAGGTTAATGCCGATTAACAGGCATTACCCGATCAGGGCAATCCTTGATGCTATAAGGCAGCTTCCCCTGAAAAAGCGGCAACGCGTTACCTTTGAGTATGTGTTGTTGTCGGGAGTGAATGATCGTCCGGAAGATGCGAAAAAACTTGCACGTCTCCTGGCGCCATTCAAAAGCAAGGTCAATCTGATCCCATTTAATCCGTATGAAGGATCTCCATTTGTCTCTCCTTCCAAAGATGATGTTTTATTGTTTCAAAAAATTCTTCTTGAAAAGATGGTCGCAACGACGATTCGTCAATCGAGAGGAGATGATATTTTGGGAGCCTGCGGTCAGTTGGCATGGGAGAAAAAAACAGCGATAAAGGAGACTTCATGGAATCCCGTCGTCTTTTCAACCTGAGGCTTGCTCTAGTCCTTGGGGTAGAGCTTTTGGCCATTCAGACCGGTATGTTTTTAAATCGTTACTCCCTGATGGAAGGTATTGGATGGGTAGGCCTTTTTTCCTGGTTTTTAATCGGAGGGGCACTTGTAGGAGGTATTGCTTTTGGAGCCTTGCTGACAGAATGGCTCCCTGAGAGGACAGATGGCCGCCCACCCGGGTTCTTTGAGAAAATTCTTCCACAGTTGCCTTGGGCTTTTGCTCTTCTTGTAGCTTTGATCGACAGTTATTTTTATTTTCCAAGGATGTAATCGGGTTCTTCCTTCATGATCTCCTGGAGTTCGACGATGCATCATTCATTGTGTATTTTGTTATAGGTTGCCTCCTCCGAGTTCAATGGGCGCAAAGCTCATCAAAACTTGCATTGTTCCAGGTCCTGTTTCCATTGCCCACATAATTCCCTTTGAGCAACCAAGTGAAGCCAGCAGGTGAAGCTCTCTCAATTTTCCAGGCGGAGCTGCCCTTTCGAGCAAGGGCTTTGGAATGTTTAAAGGTTTTAAGGACTCTCCCTCCTGAAGCATTCTTTTCATCTCCTCAACGTATTCCTCGAAAAGCGGATCGGGAAGGTTCCTGGCCATAATCCTTTCGTTTTGTGCAAGCATGCCGGAAAGAAGAAGCAGGATTGTGCCATGGCCGGATGGGGTTAGAGATTGGAGGACCTCTCCAAGGACATGGATGTAACGGGCATGATTGAGCGGCTGGGATGTGACCACAACCGGTACACTGGCATCAGGGATCAGGAAAAAGAGAGGAACGGTCAGAATGTGGTCCACTCCATGGATCCCTGCACCAGATGGAACTCCTTTCGACTTTAGCCCTGCAATGATCGCATTGGCCAATATCGGATCTCCGTTTGGATCATATTGGAGTTCTGATCCAAAACCTGAGTAGTCTTGGGAAGACTCCAGTTTCGGATTATTGTCGACAAGGATAATGTTTGGGACTTGCCATCCTGCGCTCATGGAGATTACCGCCCTGATGGGTGTATGGCGGCTGACAAGGTGGCTATGGAATCGGGATAATGCCTCCAATATGGGGCGTTTGTTTCCTCGCCGGTAGCTCTCAAGAAGATCAGGTGAATGTGGTGCAAGGATGGGTAAAATCTCCAATAAAACCTCCCAAGACGAATGATATGTCTATTTTTTCAGGATGGATCGATAGTCTGGACAGCTGTCCCTTCCGGTAAATTGAAGCTCTCCCCTTTTTTCTCAGGCTCTTTGGAAACGATCAGTTTGACCATCTGCCCTTTTTTAAGCGAAAAAAAAGCATTGTTTTCTGAAGATTTATATCTTTTGAGCAGGCGATAGTTTGTCCATTCATGACCGTTACAAAAAACAGATTTTGATAGCCCTCTTTCATGAGTCATGTCTGAGATCATTCTGAATATGAGCTCGGTTTTTGAGCTGTTTGCTTCAGATATCCCTGATTGGGAATCCATTTTCTGGCAAATGAGATAACTCATTTTAAGGGAATCTTTAATATGGCCCAGTTTTTTCGCTTTATGAATCAATTCCTGTGAAAACTGATGAGGGCGATCTTCGTGGCACCAGTCTTTTTCATTAAAAAGTGCTGGACACCCTTCTCGTCTGTTATTTGGGCAAGGCGCTAAAATCTTGAATCCGGGAAGATACTCCAATAAATCATTGCTGAATTGATGGAGTTTTCTTGAAGAAAGTCGGTCTGCCGGTTCTGCAATGAGCAATATGCCATCTGATACCAGAACACGATCTATGCATTCCAAAAGATTTTTCGATGATGCCCGGGTGAGATTCCATTCATTGAGCATATTGCCCCATGAGAGTATGTGCACATCTGATAATGGAGGGAATGTGTCCGGCAAAATCCCATTGTAGGTAGTGACTGAAGAAGTGAATTCGGGGTAGAGACTTTGAATTTCCAGATCAGCTGCGGCAAGTGCTGACTTTGATCGATCCTGGAGAGATATCCTTATTTTGGAATGGAATGTGGGTGGTAACCCATGAAGAATTCCTTGGATGAAGCCTCCTGTTCCGGTGGCAAGATCGGCTATATGAATGGAGTTCTGTTGTTTTAAAAAATTGGTCACAGAAGAAAACAAGTTCATTTCCTCAAAGAGGGATAATGCCTTATAGAAACTTTGCTCATGATAATAAGAACGATAAGCGGACCTAAGTCGTTCATCTGACATGTACTCTTTTGATATTGTTTTGTTGCAGAGAAGGTCCGAAAGTAATGCCAATGGATCTTGTGGATTATTAATGGAGGTTTTGGGGGGCAACAATCGTGATGTCCTTCCTGAAGTGAGTAGGATCCATTCTTTCGAAAAGTCCTTTTGTGATCTTATAGACCTTTAATGTCTTAAGCAATGAATCCGATTCATGATCTTAGAAAAGACCAAGCGTAAAGCGAAATAAGCAATAAAGTGTGTTTGTGACCTTTGTTCTGGATTCTGGTGATATCATATGAGGGTATTGCTTTCAAAGACGAAGAGTTTGTTGATTAAAGGAAAAAAAAGGCAGATTTAAAGAATGAGAATATGTGAAGATTTAAGCATAAAAAATCAAGCATATATTGACTTGGATGACAACTGGAGAGGTCCTTGACAAGGTTCAAGCCTCCTGATAGCATTCGCGATGGTGGTCCGGAAATCGGTCAGGATGAGTTTCTAGGCCTTGGTCGAGAGGACAGACCGGATTGAGCGTATGAATGCGGGAGCGATCCCGCTTCCCATATGACTGGGCCTTATAAAGGGGGCTCAGGACAGGGTGTCGCTCCTGAAGCCGTTGGCTGGAACGGATTCAGGGTGATGAAAGCTCCACATTGTGAACAACCTTTTCCTTTGTAGTCCTTTCAGAGGCAAAGGAACCGGCTGTTTGTAAATGTGGGGCAAGTTACCACCGGATGCATTATTGAAAGGGGAGTTTCCATGCTAAAGAAATCGGTTCCGGAAGGGACTGCGTCAAGAACCATGTTTTTTTCGTCAATCCTCTGGTTGGCGATCGGGACGACCCTCGGGTTTGTTACGTCCCTAAAACTTGCGTATCCGGATATTTTGAGCGGAACGCCTTACCTGAACTTCGGTCACATCCGTCCCGCCCATGTGATGACGGTCGCCTTCATGTGGATCTCCATGGCTTTCGGCGCGGCGGTTCTTTACATGACCCCACTTCTCTGTGGCAACAAGCTATGGAGTGAAAAACTCGGGGTATTCAATGCATGGATGTGGAACCTCGGAGGCTTTGTTGCCGATGTATCTCTCGACCTGGGTTTTGAGTCAGGACGTGAGTATTCGGACTTCATCTGGCCGATCGATGTTTATGTCCTTTCCTTCATTCTCATTCCTCTGGCAGCCAATCTCTACATGACAGTTCTGAACCGTCGAGTGAAAGGAATCTACCCGACTCTCTGGATTTTCATGGGCTGTTTCTTGTATTTGCCTACAACGTTTGCTTTGTCCCAGTCAGTTGAAGTGTTTCATGTCACGGGTTTGAATGAAGCTCTTCTCACCTGGTGGTCTGGACACAACCTGTTTGGGCTTTGGATTACTCCAATGTCCATGGCTGTGGCTTATTACATGATCCCCAAATTGACAGGGAATCCCTTGTACAGCCATAAGTTGGCCCACCTGAACTTCTGGTCCAACTTTGCATTCTACTCCACACCAGGAGCGCATCATCTCATGGGCGCCCCGATTCCAGAGTGGCTGAAATCTTTCTCCTCTGTGAGCGGTGTGCTGATTCTTGTGCCGTCAATGGCTTTCCTTGCGAATGCCCTCTTGACCATGTACGGGAAATGGAGACTGTTTGTTGAAGTTCCTGCCCTTCGTTGGGTGACAACGGGTACTCTCTTTGCGATTCCCCTGAACTTCCAGGGTGGTTTTCAGCAGACTCGTGCCATCAACTGGTATATCCACGGAACTCATTGGGTTGTTGCTCATGCCCACCTTGGGATCCTGGGTTTCTCTACCTTTATTGAAATTGGTGGTACTTATTACGGTGTCGAGCGTCTTCTCCGGAAGAAATTCAACCCAACTCTTGAGCTTTGGCATTACTGGCTTACGGCAATCGGGTTCATCATCTTCTGGACGAGCTTGACTGCAGCAGGTTTGATTCAGGCCGCAGCAAAAGTCTATGAAGTTCCTTACATCGACTCTGTGGTTGCAACACATCCTTACATGGTTGCCCGTTCCTGGGGTGGATTCCTGATCATCACTGGTCAGTGGATCTTTGTTTATAATGCTTACAGAACTGCTATGTCTCCAGCGACTGTCCCTGTTTCACCGGTGGCTCAGCCTGCGAGATCATAGTTTCTGTATGCAACTTGTTTGAAGAAGGGGGGCTGCGAATGCGGCTCCCTTTTTTTTTTCATCCCTGGAGATCTTCGTACATTCCAAAAAAAGAATGTGTTATACTGAAGTGAGGCGGTTAGATTCAAACTTCGAGCGGAGGTTTATATGTTGACAGGGCTTTTTGAACCACTCCATCTGATAGTGATTTTGGGAATTGTTCTCTTGGTTTTTGGAGGGAGGAAACTTCCTGAAATTGGTGCGGGAATGGGAAAGGCGATATCCAATTTTAGAAGAGCTTATAAGGATGAGCCTGAATCCGCAAAGGTAGAGTCTGATAAGTCTACGAAAGTCTAGGATTGATGAAATTGATGGGGCAGGGACATTGATCCCTGTGAAGTCGGTGGGTGTATTTGACTAATTAGATTTGTGGGATGTTTTTGTTTGCCATGTATTTCCTGTTTTGAGTAACCGGATTTTCCTCTGCTAAAGATTGCCCTTCGATAACCAGTATACCTCTTTGATCCCACAAAATGACCCAAGAAAAGACCCTGGATATAGACTATCCAAGGCCTTTTGTTTTGTATGCGGAAATTTATTTGGCTGAAATGGGTTGATATCTTGCTGGGTCCATTGACTTGGACGCTGCTTCTATCATGACAGATGCTGCGAGGTTATAGGCCTCACTCCATGCCTCGGCCATTTCCTTTGTCCAAGCGGGGCCAGCGAAATGAGCTAGTGTTTTCATCAGGCTATTCCCAACAATTGGATAATGCTCCGGTCTTGTATCGAACTTGATATGTCCTGACCCGAGTCTCTGGAGATAAGGTACAAGAGCATCAGGCTTATCGATATTGGAGGTGATATAGACGATGGAATCAAAAAGCCGCTGCGCTTGAACGCCCATTTCTGCTGGGAACATCTTCCTGACTTCAGGATGATCTGTGAACATCGTATTGTAGAAATACTCAGTGACTTTGCTGCCAAGAGGCGCGATTAATTGGGCACTTGCCTTGATAAGATCGGTGTTGATAGCCATTTTTTCTCCTTTTACAAATACATTTACGATTAGACTTTTTTTACTGGGCAACTCGGTTAAATGATGCATGCAACATGAATCATAATAGTCAGAGTGTTATCACTTGTCAATCTAGGATCTTCTGATGAGGGGAGATAAGGCTTTATGGAGAAAGATAAAGGGGAAATAAGAGGATCTGAGAAATAAAGGAGATTCCCCTGCGCTCACTCTTCATAATACTGTCCGAATGATGGGTTATTAAAGAGAAGGCAGTTTGAAATGGAATGACTCTTTATTCCTGCTTCGATTCAGACTGTGGTATTACTAGTTTGTGTGCGAAAAATAAGTGTGAAAACGCACTATTTTTTATGGCAATCATGTTGATTGTGGCGTAATAGTTCACCAGTAAAAGAAAAAAATTGATGGTATGAATATTGCTTAAGGGATCTTGCAGATCTCTCTTCAATGGGGATGAGAGAAGATTGGACATCGTGTATTTTGGAGGATTTCATTAATGAAAAAGCATGTCATTACAATGTTGCCCGGAGAAGGTACTGGACCGGAAATCTGTGAAGCCGTGAGAAGGGTCATTGACCACAGTGGTGTTGATATCACTTGGGAATATGAAGAGATCGGTCTCGATTGCCTTAAGGAGCATGGCACGCTTTTACCAGAGAAAACCATTAAATCGATCGCAAAAAACAAGATCGCTATCAAGGGACCAACGACCACTCCCGTTGGAACAGGACACAAGAGCGCAAATGTGACTCTTCGGAAGATGTTCGATCTCTATGCAAACGTACGCCCTGCCAAATTGATCCCTGTTTTAAAGCGCCCATGGGATAAAATCGATATTCTCAGTTTCAGAGAGAATACAGAGGATTCCTACGCGGCAATCGAACATATGGTTTCTGACGAAGTGGCCCAGTGTCTTAAAGTCATCACTTGGCCAGGGTCGATTCGTATTGCCGAGTTTGCTTTTAAATGGGCCAGAGCCAATAACAGGAAAAAGATGCAGTGCGTTCACAAGGCCAATATCATGAAAATGACCGACGGTCTTTTCTTGGAGGCTTTTCGTGAAGTTGCAAAGAATTATCCGGACATCGTTGCGGAAGACATTATTGTCGATAACTGCTCAATGCAGCTCGTGCGTAATCCTGGCCAATTCGACTGTTTAGTACTTCCTAACCTCTATGGAGATATTCTCTCTGATCTTTGTGCAGGATTAGTCGGCGGTCTTGGCTTTGCTCCTGGTGCCAACATTGGTGATAACTGCTCTATCTTTGAAGCTGTTCATGGTTCAGCTCCAAAATATGCCGGCATGAAAAAGGTGAATCCTTCCGCCGTTCTTCTGTCTGGTGTAATGATGTTGAAGTGGTTGAACGAGCATGAAGCCGCAACCCGAATTGAAAAGGGTGTGGACAAGGTTTTGGCCGAAGCAAAACATCTGACTTATGATGCGGGCGGGACGGCTTCTACTGACGAATATGCTGACGCCATTATCAAGGCAATGGAAACCGTTTAATCTCTATCGAGAATAAGGAGAATTACGATGCTTACAGAAGCAACCAGCAGACGGGCAAAACGGCCTGCAAAACCCGTCACTCTAGTCGGCGTGGATGTCTATATCATCACAGAAGATGGTATTCCAAATTTTGATGATTATGGGGCCTTCAAGATTGAGTTCATCTCAAACAGGGGAACCAAGGTTTGGCCAGGGTATGTCAGCCCGGATTTGATGATGGTCAACTGGTATCGATGCCGATTTATGGCAAAGGGTCCCGTTACGGATGCAGATGTGGATGTTCTGCTTGCGAACCTGACCAAAAAATGGAAATGGTCTGCAGCTCAAAAGCTTTGGAATTACGGAGATGAAGCTGGTTTCAGCAAAGCCTACTGATTTCTAGCTACTTTAAAGGGGATCGGGGGATTTATCTCTCGATCCCCTTTTTTTATCCTCCCTCTTTGATTCTTCGATCCAGTGCCCATCTGCTAATTCCCAGAAATTTGGCGGCCATTGTCTTTTTTCCATTCGAATGTGCGAGTACTTTTGCGATCAGTTCTCGTTCGTGGCTTTCAAGAGAATCCGCTCCAATCCGGAATGGAATAGCCAGTTCCTGTTGATCTGAATGTTTTTCCGAAGATTTATCCTCTCCTGATATGTTTTTTTTGCATTGTAATTCTGCAGGAAAATGCTCACATTCCAATTGGGTTCCAGAACAATAAAGCACAGCGCGCTCTATCAGATTGGATAGTTCCCTGATATTTCCTGGAAAGTCGTAGCTGATTAGAAGCTGCTTTGCTGATGGTGAAATTCTATGGATCTTTTTTCGAAAAATTTGCGCTGATTTATATAAGAACTTCTCTGAAATCGGGATGATGTCTTTACGCCTTTCTCGAAGCGGAGGGATGGGAAGGACAACGACATTCAAGCGATAGAAGAGATCTTCCCTGAAAGTCCCATTTTTAACCGCTTGTCTCAGATCTCTATGTGTTGCAGCCATAAAACGGACATTCACAGGAAACTGTGCGCCTCCACCCACTCGTCGGATGGTTCTCTCCTCAATAACCCTTAATAATTTTGCCTGAAGGGGGAGAGGTAAGTCTCCGATCTCATCAAGAAGAACGGTTCCCCCATCGGCAAGTTCGATCAACCCAACTTTTTTTCCGGAAGCTCCGGTAAAAGACCCTTTCTCATAACCAAACAGTTCGCTTTCGAATAGCTCTGAAGGAATCGCGGGGCAGTCCACTTCTATGAAAGGCCGGTTTCCAAGTGGTCCGTTGTAGTGTAGGACTTTTGAAACGTATTCTTTTCCGCTACCTGTTTCTCCTTGAAGGAGAACAGTCACTTGATCATTACTTGCAAGATCCCGGACCTGTTTTTTGAGGTGCAGGCTTGTTTCACTTTCGGCAACCATATGTTCAAGTGCGTAACGCTCAGATTCTTTTCCGGTCCAATACCGTGCCTCTCTTGAAAGAGAGAGAAATCGTGTTGCATTGGCCAGTGATAGCAAGAGTTCATCCATGTCGATACTCTTTGTGACAAAATCAAAGGCTCCAAGTCGCATGGCCTCTACCGCATCCTTAACAGTACCCCTCGCAGTGAGTACGACAACAGGAATTTCCGAATCCTGGCTTCTGACTTCCTTTAAAACGTCGAGCCCGGACATTCCGGCCATGACCATATCGAGGATCAGAATATCGGGATTGAATTTCTTGAGCATTCCAATCCCTTCCTCTCCATTACGCGCTGTCTGGACGAGGTAACCTTTTTCCGAGAGTTTTATCGAAAAAGCTTCCCGAATAGAGGGCTCATCTTCTATAAATAAGATATTGGCAATCATTTATCCTCCTGTTTTACCGGCAACCACACTGTTGCCCTGACGCCCTGCCCAGAAGGGCTTTCTATAGAGATTTTCCCTTGATGTCTGTCGACAATATCTCTTGTAATGGAAAGTCCAAGCCCCACTCCTTTGGCTTTTCCATACGTGAAAAATGGCTCATGAAGTCTTTTCAGGATATGGTCTGGAATTCCTTTTCCGGAGTCTGTAATCATTATATTAATGCCTTTTTTATCGTGATGGAGGCAGGGTTTCATGCCGATGGTAATGCTCCCTCCCTCTGGCATAGCGTCAATAGCATTCATCATGAGGTTCAAAAAGACCTGTTGAAGAGGACCACGTGCTCCCTCTATTGGTTCAATGGGGTCTTCAAGAGAAAGTGAAAAATGAATTTTAGACTTACGGAATGCCTGGGCAAGGAGAGAATGTGCATCTTCGACCAGATCCACCAGATCGAGAAGTTGAAAGTCAAAGGATTTGGGTCTCATGACGGAAAGATGGGACTCCAGTAATTCATCAATCCTTCTGGCTTCCCCGGCGATCAGCTGAACCTGTCTTCTCAACTCCTCTGGAAGTTTATTTGACGCTCCAATATGATCTGCGAGACTCCCCATTCCAATGAGAGGATTCCTGATTTCGTGAAGCAGTCCTCCTGAAAGTTGACCCACCAGCTTGATCTGTTCTGTCTGTCTGAGTGCCTCGAGTAACTTTTCTCTCTCGGAAAGGTCGGTGAGAATGGAAAGAAAATATCGAATGGTATTGTCAGGATCCATAACGGGGCTGATATTTTCCCAAACAAGAAATTCGGATTGGTTTTTTTGCCGGTTGATAAACCTCCCGACAAAGGATTTTCCGGAAAGTAATGTTTGCCATAACAAGTTATAGAAATCTGGACTTTGTCGTCCCGATGAAAGTAATGCGGGGGTTTTTCCGATGGTCTCTTCCCTGGACCATCCGGACATTCTTTCCATTGCCGGATTCCATTCAAGAATAATGCCGTTTTTGTCAGTGAGAATCACCCCATCTTGAACTTGAGCGAAAAGTCTTTTATAGAGGGATAATTGGGTTTCTTCTCTTTTCCATCGATCAAGAATTGTTGCGAAGGTGTTGGCCACTGTTTCAAGGAAATCGATTTCCCTGGCATCAAAACTACGAGCGGAAACAGTATGGATGCTCATTGCGCCGAGAACTTGTCCCTGAAACATCATGGGTACGCTGACACCTGAGCGAACATGATGACTTGAGAGGAGAGTCGATGGTGAGAATCGGTGCTCGACACCCATGTCCCGAACAATGACCGCCTTCTTTTCCCGGATGGCAAAACCAGCCTGTGAATAAATGCCCCCTTCCTGGACATAACTCCCAACGAGTCCTTCCTGCCATCCTACCCCGGCAAGAAGATGCAGGAGTGGATCAGAATCCCCAGGAATGAGAATCTTGCAAAACTCAACATTTAAAGCTGTGGCCGTTTCTCTGGAGGTGAAATCCGCGACATCCTTGAGTGAGGCCCCACTGACAGCCAGATGGGCAATTTTACCGAGGACTGCCTGATATCGACTGATTATGAGGCTTTCCCTTGATTGTGTTTCGATATCGGTCATGTCTTGAATATGGGCAAGAAAAACAGCTGGATCCATAGATCCCTTTTCAACCGCAAAGACTCTGCAGAGGATGATATGGGGGAGTCCATCCCGGTCTTTGGTCTGGTATTGTGTGATGGATTCCTTTTCATATTTTTCGGAGAAGGTAAAAGATAATATTTCATCAGAAAGAAGAGGAAATCCTTTTTTTTCGACTCTCAAGCCATTGGACATGGTTTCGAAAAGTGGAGTTTTGAAAAGAGCTTTCTTATGGGCATTGAATATGCATATTCCAATGGGCAAGGATCTCTCACCAATTTTCGACGGGAGCTGATCCAACGGAAGAGGGTACATAGTATTGGGACCAGATTGGATTTTTCGGTTTTTGCTCATTTGAGCGTCCTCTACCACTATTAAGCCAATTGCAATGGTCCGGCTAAAACCTTATTTAGGTTCATAAAGCAACCTCAAGGGCCGGAGGAGGTCTTCTCCTCCGGCCCATCCTAAGGCAAACCGCTGTTTTTATGGAGATTGGAATCTTGCATGATTCAAGTGATCTCCAGCCATGTTCCATTGGAGATCCTTTGATGGAGCCTTCCATCACTATCCATGTTGAAGAAGTAAAGCCATTCGTTTTCAATCAGTTCCCTGACAAGGGTGTGTTTTTTGATGACTTCTTCAATGGGAGATTGTGGTGCTTCAATGACAACATGAAGACGAATGGGTTCATGAATCCATTCTCTTCCGTTATGAAGCGACTGCATGGCAAGTCCTGTTCTCAGATCTCCTGCGTTGCCTTCAAGCACACCGATGGAACCGCCGACAACATTATGCAAAACCTTGTTTCCACTTCCATATAACCGATTATCCACCATTGATCCGAAGTACTGCATGTTAATCCAGTTTGCCACGACCATTGGTGCACTCATGATCAGTTCAAGCGTTTTGAATTCAGGATCGTTTTGCCAAGTATAATTATGCAGGAAGGCTCTTCCGGAAAGATTGATCCCGACCGTTCTGCTTCTGGGTGCTGCGATAAAAGCCGCGTTTCCAGCTAATCCCCATTCTGGCCGCACTTCAGACCAGTCATTGGCCCTTCTCCTGAGGTTATCTGTAATTTTTTCAGGAGAAAGCTCTTTGATTCCAAGGAGACCCGCCCTTTCGATCCTGCTGATTTGCCCTGCCTGAAAAAGCCATGTTTCAAGGCGAGCAAGACTTTCTCCCAAAGATGTCGGAAGTGACTGTATGTCAAAGAGCGTGACATTATCGGTGGTTGTATCATGGAGTGCCGGTATGAAGAATGTGTCATCCGGAATAACAATCCCTTTATCAGATGCAAGCTGTTTTCGGGTGTCTGGATCGTTTAATAATGCTGCGGCAACCCTTGCGCTGACTTCGCCCGTTTGTCCGGCACACGCTCCGCAATCGAGACCGGTTGCCTGAGGGTTATTCAGTGTGCTGCTTCCGTGGCCAACCAAAAGTACGATGGGTGAAAAATTCCGGACAAGGCCCATGTTTTTGAGAATAAACTCTGCAACATTTGCTCTTTCATGTTCCGGGATTCCTGATTCAAGCTCTTTTCCTGTTGCGGAGAGTTCAGGACCTTTTCCCAAGGCGGGAGACATCCTCTGGAGTTCTTTGGTCTTTAACCCTTTCAGGTTAGGGTGAGCGACTGGTCGGCTCCAGCCCATTGTGTTTCCGATGAGCTTCGCCGCAGACAGCATTCCCACAGATTCAACAAAGGAGAAACAGGAAGCCGCTGATGTTTTGAATGTTTTCCATATATCGGATGCTCCTACCCGCAGATGCCGCTTGTTGAAGAGTTCTTCTAGCTCTGTTTTAGATGCTCCTTCTGGAATCTCCCTGATACGGTATGTCGGAGCAAATAAAATGGGAAGATGGTTTTTGGACTTCGTGGCACCAAATGGAAGATATTCCACCAGCATGCCAAAAAATCCCGCAAACCCCAAAGTTTCTGCGGATGGCGCAACTTGCTCCAGTGCTCTCCGGAAGATTTCCGAGCGTACATCGATACAAAAAATGGCTTGCAGATCAGGTCGTATTTCCTTGACATCAGAGTTTAGGCTTGTTCTGATGGCATTTATCAAACGCTTTTGATAACCGAATTCAAGGGCTCTGTGAAGAACTGATTCTATCGGTTGCTCAGGAAGCGGTGATTGGGTCAGAAAATGATCTGCGGCATGCTTCCATTTTAAGGAAATCTCCGGAGACTTTTTCATGATGAAAAGCAGAGCATCCCAGGACACCCTCACTGCAAGCAGATCTTTCGCCGAATGATTTTGTTCCTGTTTGAGCTGTGCCTGCCAATCAAGGTATCTTGCCCAAGCGGCCCACCCTGAAATGCTGAGGATGGCTTTGTGAAGATAGAGGTCAATCGCTTCAAAAGGGAGTTCAAGCTCCTGTATCGCCCATGAAATACAGTCGTCCGGGTTGTCCGGGAGTTTTTCCACCCATTTCCTGGTTTCAGAAAGACCCATTGCCCATGGGCTCTTATCAATTTTTGAGAATGCAACCCAACCGTTATATAAGGATTGGTTCCTAAAAGGATTTTTCCAGAGAGCTTGTCCCTCATCAAAATATGATGCGCAATAGTGGCTGATTCTCTCGGTGATGAATCCGGACCAGTCTTGATGATCGTGTTCTGAAAGGATATCACTGAAAAGGGAAGCCGGCTTGATATTCTTTGTTGAACCCTTTTCCATCTGCAGTTTGAATGTTTCCGCGCCACTGTGGATTCCTCGTTCCGATAACGCCATCTCAAGATCCTGATTGCTGATCTGACCTTTTTTCATCTGCTCCAGGTAATACTCCCTGTCCATAAAGAGCCCTGTCCCTGTGAGCTTTAACAAGGTTTTTCCGGCTTTTTCGAACGGCTGGTCCCTGAGTCCAAAATAGGGGTTGACTGCCACAAAATTTTTGAGTGGCCATAGTGGAGCAATTTTTTGACAGGCAGCTTCTATTTTCTCACTGAGGTCAAGATATTCACTGGCCGTTTTCATAGAAGCTCCTCCCTATGATTCAGAACAGGAGATCCTGCCGCCTTTGCCGAGGTTCCAAAATTCAGGCGGCGAATCAGTCTGCTGATGATGGTATCTACATAGAGCCCGTTATAGATGTGCACATACATGGCATTCCAGAAGGGGCTCTTTTCCAACGAGTGAAGATTGGCCTGAAGAGTAAATATCAAAAGGAATATTGCTGCTATGAAGAGACTTAACAGAATCTCCGAAAGGTTTTCCGGGAATCTGGGCTCAAGAAGTGTTTTTCCCAGAAGATGTTCAAAAATTTGATGAAGCCCAAAATAACCGGACAGGACAAGTGCACTGATTCCAGAGATCCAGACGATTAATGTTCCTTTTCGGGGATGTCTTGCAGTCAGGGCCGGAAGCATCAGTTGAGCCACAGCAACGGAGAGAATCGTTCCAAGGATCAAAAGTGCCGGCTGTTCGCGAAAATTCATGCCAAATAGCCAGGCAACCATTAGGGTCATCCCAGTTCCGAATAAAAGACCGGGGAAGGTCTTCCGGGAAGAGGATTGTGTTTCTTTTGCCTTAAATGATGGAGTCCGAAAATGGTCAACAACACTGCCGGATGACAAGAAAGCATGAGCCTTGTAGACAGAGTGTCCAAGGATATGGATGACCGCAAGACTGTAGAGACCCATTCCGCACTCCATCAACATGAAGCCCATTTGGGCGGAAGTGGAGTAGGCTAGGGACTCCTTGATATTCGTTTCTGTGAGCATCATCAGCGAAGTGGTCAGGATGGTGATGGTTCCAAAAACAATCAGGACGTCTCTGCTACTTCCAACAATCGATAAGAGTGGACTCATTCTCAGTACAAGAAATGCACCGGTGTAAATGATTCCAGCATGAAGAAGTGCGGAAACAGGTGTTGGTGCTTCCATGACCTGAATCAACCATCCGTGAAATGGGAATTGGGCGCTTTTGAGGATGGCGCTTGCGACGATCAAATATCCCGCAACGATTAACGATTCGGGTAAAGGAGAGTGCAAACCGGTAAGTGCCTCGTTAAGACCCGAAAACTCTGTTGTGTGAAGGGTTTTCGCGATCAATATGATTGCAAGCAGAAGGGTTGCATCGGAGATTCGGCTGAACAGATATTTTTTTCCTGCCGCCATCAAGGCAATCGGTCTCTCCTTGTAAAAAATCAGAAGTTTATGAAGGAATAGGCTTGTTGCAACCCAAGAGGCAAAGAATGCCCAGATGTTGCCGACTGCGATCAAGGTAAAGAATGAACCAAGCGTGAGGCAGAGCCAACGATGGAAAAGTCCCTCATTTCTGTCGCCATCCATATATCGCAGAGAGTAACGGGAAACAATTGTCCCGACAAAAGCGACCAGGACCAGCATAATAATGGTAAGTGGTGTAACGGATGTATCAATAGAAAAAGCACCCAGGCCTGCCGGAAGATCTATGGAGAAATAATTTTGGGGAACGGCTTGTGTCATGATGTACGAAAAAGCGGCGAGAATCGATGCAATCAAGGCAAATGTGGATGCGGCCAGAGATGATTTTTTGATCAGGGCAATATGGTTGTTTGCCCTGATACCAAGAGCAGCTCCAACAATCAGAAGCGGCCATGGGGCAATGAGCATCAGTGCTGAAGTAAAGATGTCTCCGTTTAAGGTCATAAAATCCTCCATCATATATTTGAAATCTTGTTTTTTATGGACGCTGGCTTTTTGTCAAAAGGATCAAGTGTTTTGAATGGATAGATAACCATTAAGCATTTTTCGTGCCAGTATTTAAATATTTTTGATATTTAACTTTTTTTGTTTTTGTGGATCTTTTGTGGTGGCTTATGTGCGATTCCGCACAAACCTGGTATTTCACGCTTCAAGAAGAAAGTGACTCGAAAACACAGGACGCTTGATTCATGTTTTTGCTCTTTTCCTGAATTTTGTATTTTATTTATTTATTATTAATGGTGTATGATGGTAATGCTTTTTAATCCCCCAAACTTTGTTTCTTGATCGATAACAATCTGTATTCAATTAAGGTTGATACTCTGAATATTCGATTCGTATGGATCTTGTTGATCTCTTTTGTTTTTTATGTGGTTTCTCTTTTTCTGATTCCGACAAGGGCTGAATATGTGGACCTTGCGATCAGTTCAGGAAACTATGATTATGCCTCACAGTTGCTGGCTCCAGTTCTGATTGAAAAAAAGGTCCCGGTCTGGGGTCTCAGGGATGCCGCAAGAGTGGCCGCATTGCAGGGCTATCCGGAAAAGGCGACCAGTTATCTTGAAAAGCTTGTCTCGGAAAATCCGGAGGAGTATCAGGACAGGCTGGAACTTGCCAGACTATATCTTGACCAGTATCAGCCGGGCAAAGCTGCGGTGCAGCTCCACATTCTTTTGCAGAATGAAAAATTACCTCTTAAGGATATGGTTAATCTTGCCAAATCATATGATCTGATGGATCTTCCCGATGCCGCCCTCGAAATCCTGCACCGTCTTGCCGACAGTCATTCCCGTGATATGGATTATTGGAAAACGATCCTGATATATGACTCACAGACTGGAAATATTGATGACACAGCTAGAACGCTTCGAAAGCTGACAACGGAATTTCCAAAGAGGATCGACTATCTACAACTCAGAATGAACCTTGCCTATAGAAGGGGGCGATATGCCGAGGCTATCCGGATGACGGATCGAATGAAAAGTCTGAATGCCGGACTTGACCGCTCCCTGATGCCGGCTATTCGCTCCCTGTTTCACCTGGGTCGCCCTGTGGATGCGTATCTTCTTTACCGACAAGCATCTTCCAATATTTCGGACAATAGCGTCCTGGAATCTGCCGCATGGTACTTTTATCAGAAAAAATACGAGGGGTATGCACTTTCAATCTTTGAGCGTTTACTGATGAGGGAGCCAAAGAATAAGGATAACTGGGATAATGCTGTCTGGCTGGCCGACAAGATGGGCTGGTATCAGAGAACGAGAATGCTGATGGAGGAACGGCAGAAGGTACTCCCCCTTCCTGAGGCACTTTTTCATGTTCGCATGCTGGACCTGGATCTAAGGTATCATTTGGACGGTCTGGCGCAAAAAGACCTCCTCACATGGTTGGGTCAACCGCCTGGACCTTCGCTTCCTGACCTGAGACTGGCTTGGCAAAATGCTGAAAATCATAAAAATCTCCCTCTTAAGGGAGCTTTGCTCAAACAGGCTCTATCTCTCAATCCCCAGCTCGATGTTTTAAGATCCGACCTTGCAGAGAATAACGTTGACCAGGGAGATGAAACAATGGCGGGTGGTGTCATTCTTGCCCGAGGACTTGCGATCAGGGACGTGGAGATGATTCGCCGATCCGTTCCCTACTTCAGGGATGCCGGTCAGACGGAGACACTCAAGGGGATCTTCTTTCGTCTGGCAAGTTCAGATGGCCGAATGGAGTTTAGAAATGACCAGTTTGAACTGTTTCGCCTTTTTGAAGAGAGTCCCCATAAGGAAGGATTGGGACATCTTGTGGCCGTTCTTGACCGTTATCCTGATCTTTCCGCGTCCATGAGCATGGAGCTTTCTCATATCCTGATCTGGGAGAAAAACTACGCTCTGGCCCAAAAATCCATTAATCGGGTGATTGCTGCCTATCCATCCAACCGGGCTCTTCTTTTTCAGGCGTCTGACTGGTTTGTTGAGGCGGATCAGCTTTCCAGTGCGCTTGTTTATGATAAAAAGCTTGTGGAGCTCCTTCCATCCGATCCGGAAGGTTTTGCCCTTTTGATCAAACACAAGATCTGGTCCGGGGATAATCGGCAACTCCTGGTTCATTACCAACATCTTTTAAAGCTTCAACCGAATAATCGGACAGCGCTTCTGTTTCTCGCCAATCATGCTTATAGCCATGGGGAGTTCCGTTTGGCTATCCGATATTATCGGCTGGCAACGAAAGCCGGAGTTTTGGACTATCGGATCTTTTATCACATGGGACAGGCATTTCATGAGATGGGGGATAATCGGATGGCCAGAAAAATGGACCGATTGTCATGGAAATTGCTCCAAAAACACCTCTCAGAGGGTAATGGTGAAATGGGAAAAGGAGGAGACCCTTCCAATTCCGATGTTTTGCGATCACAGATCTCTTATCCGATGCTCCCTCTCTCTAGAATTTCCAAAAAGAAAAAAGAACAACTTCTCTACAGTATCAAAATTCAGAGTGCGTTGGGTCATGAAAAAGTGGCCTATAAGGATGTCCTTTTGTATCTTCGGTTATTTCCGGACGACAGGGAAGGTCTTTATTGGGCAGCAAGACTTGTCACAAAACTTGGGACTCCCGGAGAAGGGCTTCACTACCTGAATAAATGGTTGTCGAATCACCCTGACGACAGGGATTTTCTGATCTATAAAGGAGAGCTTCTGATGAAAGAAGGACACACTCATACAGCACAGAAACTCCTCTGGCGATTGTACCGGAAAGCTCCCAACAAGGTTATCTGGAATGATCTTGTTGATTCTTATCGAGTTCAGGGAGCACTTGATAATGAAGAATCGTTCGATTCCCATATCTTTTCCCAGGGGGAAACGCAGGCTCCCCGAGTCACAGGCGGATTGCTCTCTCTCTATGATATGAAGGACTGGAGTCTGAAAAATCAAAACTTTGCGATTTTTTATCCGGGAGGAGCATCCTATATCTTCGATACGAAAATTGAGACACCCCTCTATTCAAATATCAACTATTTTGCAGGTCGAACGGAGTATCTTGGTGTGGGTTCGGGGGCAGGATGGGGAACGAATGACTTCTCCTATGCCGGGATCCGATGGACTCCTTCTCCGGGCTGGCAAATAACCGGTGAGGCCGGTGATACACGTCTGACCGGTTCTCCGGGATTTTATATTCATGTGAGCGGACAACAATCTTCCATTGCCGTTGATGTTCAGGGATTTGACGATATGATCTGGGGAGATTTTGGACAATCGATTGTGAGAGATGGTCTTCAGAGCGGATATATGGCCCAGATCACATGGAACGCATCTCCCAGACTCTCTTTTGTGGCAGAGAGCTGGCTTTTTGATTATACGCTGGAGAATGCAACCGTTCCTTTTGGCACCTTGCACAATACCATGGGAATGATGGATTGGGTGCTGGATCCGCTTCCCCAGATTGATTTTTTGGCTGGATATGAAGACTGGAGCATGATGAGTCCATCCCAATCAGTTGCCGCACTGGTGCCTATTCTTGAAAGACAGCAATTTCTTTTTTCAGCTTTGGTTTTCCAGCATCAGATACACAACCGCTTGAACTTCAATGCCCAGGTTGGGGGATATGAAGATATTTATTCCCATATTCCGTCCTATGAGGGAGGAGCTGGTCTTTCCTACCGTTTTTCGACTCATCTTGAAGGTTTTGCTAGCGGAGACTATTTCAATCAGTCCGTTCTTTACAATGGTGCATCTCAGGAGGTTGTATGGGGATTCAATCTTTGGTTTTAAAGGGATCATCTCTTGTTTCCGGGAGATTTTCTTGGATTGTTATTATTGTGTTGATTCTGGGGTTTTCAGGGTGTTCTTCCACATCGGAGAATCATTCCGGACATCTTCCTGTTTCCAATGCTCCATTGTCCGTTCTTATTCTTCCCTTTTCCAATCTGACGACAACCCCTGATGCGGGAAAGTCGGTAACGACTATCCTGATATCATCTCTGATCCGTCAAAACTCCTTAAGGGTCGTTTCCTCCGAATCGATTCCCTTTGAAGTTCCGGGTGGGATATCTGCCATGAATATTCCTCCGGGTTTGCGGGACAGGCTCAGATCGATGGGGGTCGATATGATCCTGTCTGGTTCAGTTATTGAATATGGCTATCGCTCTGAACTTGAAAGTGAGCCCGTTGTCGGGTTGACATGGATGATGACCGACCTTGCCAGCGGAAAGATTCTCTGGTCTGTTCGGGCATCTGGGGTCGGATCCTGTTTTTGGGGTTGCAGTCAGACTTTGACTTCGCTCTCTGGCAAGCTGATCCGACGCGAGGTTGAACGCTTTGTCAGACAGTAAAAAAAAGACTCTAAAAATTCTTTGTGCTTTGGGTATTTTTTTCCTGGTAGCATCTTGCCACAATGAGATTCCGGGCGCCTCTCATCTGCCCACCTCATCTGGGCCAAAACACTTCATTGTCTACTATGGACCTTCCCCAAAATCCTTTTCCCATGTGGACTGGGCCATTGTGCAGGATTCTTATCGACCGGCTCCATATGCGAAAACTGTCTATTTTGCGTATCTGTCGCTCGGGGAAATTGATCCGGGAACAAATGTGTCGAAAGAGTTGTCAGCAATTCCCGGTGAGCTTTCCCGAGTGACCTTATCCAAAAACGTCTTTTGGCATTCGCGAGTTGCAGATATCCGGCGGGATTCTTTCAGGCAGGCCCTTTTAAGGCAGATCCAAGACGATCTCCGGAATCGGTTCGGCGGGATTTTTTTGGATACGCTGGATTCCCCGTTGGAGTATCGTAAGGAACATCCTATAAAGGGCAAGGGGATTCGCCGGGCGATGAAAAGCTTTATTCAAACTGTCCATGCTTCCTATCCGGGTATTCGGATCATTGTGAATAGGGGGTTTGAGATTCTGCCTTCCATTGCTCCTGAAATCTCGGGAGTTCTCTTTGAAGATTTCTGCTCCCGTTTCGATGAGGAAACGAAAACGTATGTTTCTGTCCCGGAAGATGAAAGACAGTCTTTTCTTCAGTTGATCTATCAGGCAAAAAAGCGCAATCCGGAACTTGTCGTGTTGGCCCTTGATTATGATGATCCCGATCATCCTGCTTTTACAAAAAAATGTGAGCAAATCTCCAGGAGAGAAGATTTCCCCCATTATGTATCGGACTGGACTCTCTCTACTTCGGTTTCCCGAGGGAAATAGACCCGATGAACTTTTGGACGCGGGAGAAAAAGCTCTGGTGGCTTCCTTATCTCGAAGCTCTGGGAGGAATTCTGATTTTGACAGGATTCTTTCTGGAGTTTTACGGGATCTCTTCACTCATTCTCCCCCGATTCCATCCGTTTCTCCCATTGGTTCTGCTCATCGCTGCCAGATACGGATTTTTGCCAGGAGTTGTTTCGGCACTTTTGGGGTGTCTGGATTACTACCTGTTACTTCTCTGGCAGGATCATTGGGATAGCTTGATGCCAGGTCACTTTTCCTTTTTGTGGCCTTCGGCATTTCTGTTTTCAGGGATGATCGTGGGGGAGCTCAGGGACGCTGAATCCCGAAGATACTCGGATCTGGAGTCCCAATTTATCAAGGAAAAAGATGCGGCCCGGACCGCGACCCTTCAAGTCGAGATTCTGATCAAGGCAAAGAAGGAACTTGAAAAAAGAGTCTTCCTTGATCCCAATCTGGCGACAGAGCTTTTTGATGTCTTCCGTTCTCTTGAAAAAGATGAGATCGACAGCATTCCTTCAACATTGCTTTCTCTTTGTGTTTCATTCGTAGGGGCAGATTCCGTTGCCTTGTATCGTCGGGATCGGGATCACTTCTTCCTTGAAGGCTCTGCAGGATCTTTTCAGTGCCCGGATAGGGTTGACAGATCCTATCCCCCATTTTTTAAAGTCTATGACTCACGGCAGGCCATGACGATTCGGGAGAATGGGATTTTTCCAGAAGGAGTCTTTGCTTCTGGAAAAAAACATCGGCCTCTTTGTATTTACCCTGTTTTATCAGAGGAATATCGGGTCGAATTCTTGTTGGTCATCTGGCATGCTCCGTTTGAAAAGTTAACACCCGATTTCTTTCAGATGATGAGGATGATTGTTGATCGGGCGAGTTCCCGGCTGGAGTTCCTGGAATCTCACAAAAAAACGAGGGAAAGTGTTTCCATAGATGAAACGACTGGGTTTCTCCGGCCTGTTTTTTTTGCGAGGAGAGCTGCAGAAGAATTGAGCAAGTCTTACCGGTATCAAGCATCATTTTCCTTGCTTGAGGTTTCTTTTCGTTCGAGTGCGGGTTCCAAAACGGATTTCCGATCGGCCCTTTTGTCTGTTCGGGAGATTGTAAAGCGTCTTCTCAGGGATGTGGATTTTTCTGGGTTGACCGGAGACGGAGATGGTGTTTGTCTTTGCCTTCCCCACACGTCGCTTTCTGGAGCTGAAGTTGTTCAGAAAAAGTTTCTCGTTCTATGGGATGAGCTCTTGTCCTCTTTTCCGTTACTTCAAGAAGTCACACCCGTATTGCAAGTGCACTCTTTTTTCCCCTCAGACGGTCGGGGTGAAAACGACAATAAGCTTTACCATTCGTTGATGATTCGTCTGGATTCGGTTTTCCTTCAGGACCCCTCAACCGGATTTTACAGCGGTCAAGGGTTTTGGTTGGAACTCCAGAAGGAGAAACAACTGATCGAAAAAGAAGCCGAGAAAATCGGACTGATAGCTGTCTGCTTTGAAACACCCTCATGGGAGGATGTTGTTCTTTTTGGAAAGGCATTGAGAGGAATGAGAAACCTCGAGGGAAAACCTCTTCTGACAGAAAGGACCTTGATCGGAATCCCTCTTGATGGAAACTCCCTGTGGCTTCTTCTCCCCAAGCCCGACCTGAATGCTCTGGAGTTTATTGAGGGTGAAGTTTTGAGCACATGGTCCGGGACGGATATTCCAAGGCTTAAACGGGGGAGTCTTTCCATTAAGGCTCGTTTGCTTGATCCATCGGACGCTTTTTTAGAAGCGGAAAATCTGAATCAACTGTTGCACTTGACCGGTTGGAGTAAATATTTTGGCGCATAGAGGTATTTCCCGGAAGAAGGGCCTTTTTCCTGGAGATTTTTTTCACCGACCAGGATATCGTCGACTGTTGCTCTATTTGTTCATGTTTTTCTCTGCCATCCTTGCTTTTTTTATCTTGTTTCTGGTGGCGGGTCATCTTTCAGGACAAAAATTGTTTGAATGGGTTTTTACGGATTGTCTTCTCTGGTCTGCCGGATTTTTTTTAATCGATACTCCGGCTCGCTGGATTTATCTCCCGATCCCATTTCTTTTGCCGATTGTAGGTCCAGTCCTGGGCTGTGCGGGTTATCTGATTTTTCATCTCTCCCGACAACAAAATTATCTGGCAGACGATCCCACCTTGAATGCGATTTTCCACCCCGCCGGCAAGATGACCCGGCTCACTTACGTATCGCTTGAGGAAATTCTTGAAGCGGATCGAAAGATTGTGTCGGCAGGGGATATTTTAAAATGGGGAGACGTTCCCCTGAAACAGGCACTCATTGATCGGTTGTCTTCGGAGGGAGGTTCGCCAAGAGCCATCCGAGCCCTGAAGGGGGCATGGAATGATCCTGATGAAGAGGTACGGCTTTTTGCCTCGACCGTTTTGACCAGACTTGAAAAAGGCTATCAGGAGCGAATCCGGACCCTCGAACAGATGGATGAAGAGCATAAATCCTATTCTGAGATCGGAAAGGCCTATTTTGATTACGCCATCTCAAACCTTGTGGGACAGAAACTTTCGGAGGTCCTGATCATGACGGGGCTTTCCGCCTATCTGATCGCGCTCAGGGGCAATGAGTTCTTTTCTTTGGAAGAGCTGGTTTCGATTGGATCCCAGGCGATTTCGAAGGGGAATGAGGAGGTTGAAACATTGGTTATGGATAGGATCGTGACATTGGGAGGGAGAAAGGAAATCAAGTTCCTGAAATGGATGAGGCGATATCAGGATGGAGAGTATTTTGAGCTCCAGCAAGATATTCGAGATTCTCTGAGCCTTTTTGAGAAGATTCCGATCCCGCCTTATCTCGATCTCTGGATGTCCGATCCGCCAGATTCTGGTGTGCACAATGGATAGTAACGACTCGAAAACTCCACAAATTGCCGATATCTGTTTGATTCTCGAGGGGACTTATCCTTATGTTACGGGAGGAGTTTCCTCCTGGACCCATCAGCTTATAACGAATCTTCCCGAGTTTACCTTTCACCTCCATTGCTTGATCGCGGAAAAAGAACCTGGACCGTGGTTGTTTCCTCGCCCGAATAATGTCATTGGCGTGAGCAACCTCTCTTTGGGGCAGTGGTCATCAGAGAATGAAGAACCCCAGGAGCCACTCGATGATAATGAGGAGCATGAACTTCTTGGAGTCATCGAAAGCTTTCATCGGGATCTTCTTTCCGGTTCGCCAGAAGCGTTTGAGAGACTCTTTGGAATTTTTTACCGAATGGGGTTGTCTTCAAAGCTTTTTACGACGCTGTCTTCAGGGAGAGAGGCGTGGAATTTGATCCAGAAATTTTATAAAGAACAATTTTCTCAAGAGTCCTTCATCGATTTTTTCTGGATGTGGAGAACAACTCATCTCCCTCTTTTTTCCCTTTTGGCAAGTCCGGTTCCAAAAGCCCGCCTGTATCATTCGCTTGCTTCGGGTTACGCCGGAATTTTGGGCGTTATGGGCAAACTGGCTTACGAAAGACCACTGATATTGACTGAACATGGTCTGTATACACGGGAGAGAAAGATAGAAATTGCCCTGGCTCAGTGGATTGGAAGCGGAAACGCGCGCGACGATATGACAATTCGTCCAATCAACACATCAGTCAAGGGATTCTGGATGCGTATTTTTGAACAGCTTGGACGCATTGTCTATCACTATTCTGACCATATCATTACCCTTTTTGAGGGAAATCGCCGCATACAAATACGTGATGGAGCTCCTGCCGAGAAAACGAAGGTCATTCCCAACGGGATCAGGGTGTTTTCAGAAACAAAAATTCGAGAAGTTCAAAAAGCCCAGAGTGAAAAATTGTCTGTTGCTATGATTGGTCGTGTGGTGCCCATAAAGGATATTAAAACGTTTATTCAGGCTTGCCGGATTGTCAGGGACCAGTTGCCCGAAGTTCAGTTTCTGATTATGGGGCCCATGAACCAGGATCCGGAATATGTGAAGGAATGCCAGAATCTCGTTGAAATCCTCAAAATGGGGGATGCGATTCAGTTCACAGGATCGGTCCGGGTTGAGGACTATCTTCCGAAGATGGATCTTCTGGTCCTGACATCTCTTTCAGAGGCACAGCCTCTTGTGGTGATGGAAGGTGCCATTTTTGGAGTGCCTTCTGTAACAACCCGAGTCGGAGCTTGTAATGAATTGATCAATGGTCGAACTCGGGAAGATGTCGCGCTTGGTCCTGGCGGGATCGTGACGTCGGTCGGCAATCCTGAAGAAACGGCTTTGGCGATGCTCAAGATTTTGAAAGATGATGGCCTTAGAAAGAGAATGGGTTACGCCGCCCGCTTGAGGATGGAACGTTTTTACCGGGAAGATCTGCTTTTCGAAGCCTATCGGACTCTTTATCAAGAGGGGATCGGCTGATGGCGGGTATCGGATTCGCCCTTCGAAAACTCTCTAACCGGGAAGATCTTTCTTCCATTGTGTCAGGATTTATCCTGTCGGCGATTGTGGCTGCTGGACCATGGATCCTGACAACAGCAGGACTTTTGATTGTCAGCTATTCAAGCATGGGCTACTTTACCCACGTCCAGGATTATCTTCTCTTCAGATCGCTTGTGACCTTTTCGTTTGCGGCAACCTTGATTTTGGTTGCATTGATCCAGCTTCCATCGACACGTTTCATCGCAGACCGATTTTTTGAGATGAAATTTTCAGATAACCGTTCGATTTATATCACCGTCACCGGAATAACACTTCTGTTTGGAATTCCCTTGTCAGGGCTTCTGATTTTTTGTCTGGACCTATCGCCTTTGGTCAGACTTTCCTTTTTCAATCTTCTGATTGTTCTCATGCTTCTCTGGGTAACGACATCACTGGTTTCCACGCTTCACGATTATGGTGCGGTGGGGATGGCTTTTTTTTCAGGCTCCCTGGCCAGCGTTTTGGGGACTCTTTTGGGTGCACGTTATGGAGGGGTTGCCGGCGCCCTTCTTGGCTATCTTATGGGCCAGGGGGTGATCGTAACACTATTGGCGGTCAGGATCTTTGTCGAGTTTCCGGGACCGATTTTCTGGAACAGGAGTTTCCTGCGTTTCTTGAAAAAAAGATGGAATCTTGCTGTGCTTGGATTTGTGATGACGTTAGGGATCTGGATCGATAAAATTCTTTACTGGTATGCTCCGGGCTCGGAAAAAGTAGTCGGGTTCATTCATATAAACCACATATATGATATCGGAATGTTTTTTGCGCTTCTGACGGTTATTCCGACGTTGGCCATGTTTGTCTTTTATTTTGAAACGGGATTTTATGAACGATATCGAATGGTTTTTGTTCTTCTGGAAGGGAAGCGTCCATTCTTTGAAATTCTGGAAGCCAAGGAACAAATGGTTCGCTTCATCAGGAGAGGGCTTGGATATATTCTGAAGATCCAGGGAGCGGTCACTTTTATGGTTGTTTTAAACGCCCAGGGAATACTTCGTTTTTTTCATGCGGATCTCATGGCTCTTCCAGTATTTCGGATGGGAGCTCTTGGCGGATTGTGCCAGGTGGTTCTGACGATGGAATTTACCTTGCTTCTCTATTTCAATCAGCAAAAAAAAGTGGCTCGTCTGGCCTGGGTTCTTTTTCTTTTAAATGGATCCCTGACCAGTTTGGCTATCTTTCTCAGCCCTCGCTTCGAAGGATTCGGCTATCTCAGCGCATGTCTTTTTTCTGCCGTATATGGATATCTTCTCCTCGATCAGGGAGTCAATGACTTTGAATTTACGGTTTTTATGCAGCCACCGGATTATTTGCCTGTCGAGGAATCGTCATCGGAAGGGACTTCACCCTTACTCGCTCCATCGTTATCTGCTATTCCACCGAAGGTTGGGTGAATGAAACGCGCCAACCTATTGCCTGACAACCTGATAGGGCTTTGCTGATATGAGAAAATTGCCTTTTTGGGTATTGATTCTGACATTGATGTTCTGTCCTGCCTTAAGGCCGAACGTATCGGGAGATTCTCTTGAAAACGGATTGCCTGGGAACAAGACCGAATCACACCCTGCTCCAAAAACGTCTTTTGAGCGGTCCGTTCTTGTGATCTATTACGGTCGATATCGTGAAACAAAGGATGAAAACAATTTTCGGAAATATTGGGATTTTCCCTTGAATGACCTTGGGTTGAAAGCACGATACCGCAATATGCGTGATGGGTTCCCGCATCTCAAGGAGCTTGATAGGACCAGGGCTGTTTTCTTTCAGTTTGATGACAATCCCGTTCCTCATCCACTGGCTTTATGGACTTTCATAAACGCTCTTTTGGAGAGACAGATCAAAGTGATCTTTCTGGAATCCTTTCCTGAAGATCCCCCGGATCAAGTGAACAGAAGTGATGTCAGGCAATCGAGGGAGAAGGCTCTTTCGCGGATGGGGCTTAAAATAGCTGGAGATTGGGATACAAACTCTTTCGGGCTCGATTATGTTGCGAAAGATTCAAAAATGGAAGGATTCGAATACCCTCTTCCGAAGTTTCCCTCCGAGTTTAGGCCTTTAGTCAACATATCATCCAAAAATCAGGTATTTTTAAGCGTAAAAAGTACTCTTCCCAGAAACCAAGGCCTTCAAAGTGTTTACGCTATTTCGGGAAGCTGGGGTGGGATGGTCTTTGATCCGTTCATGATTCGGTGGCCCATCCTTGATAACACCCATACTCTATGGTTCGTAGATCCTTTTCGTTTTCTTGAAACAGTGCTGGCTGTCAGAAAGACTCCCCGAATGGACCTGACGACCCTTAACGGGATGCGTATCTTTTATAGTCAGGTTGATGGAGATGCTTTTGATACCCTCTCCCTCTATGAACGCCGGAGGATGTCTGCTGAAGTTCTTTATCAGAAAGTGTTCCAGAAGTTTGATCTTCCCTTTAGCGTATCTGTTATCACAAGTCAGATTGACCCGCACTACCAGGGATCAATGAACCGAGTTTTCTGGGCACGAAAAATTTTTGCATTACCCAATGTAGAGGCCGCTTCCCATACATTTTCACATCCTTTCTATTGGGAGCCGACAGAAAAGCAAAAAGATGAGGGACCGGTCCATATTGAGATTCCTCATTACAAATTGAATTTCAGGATGGAGATAAACGGGTCAATCGACTGGATCAATCAAAATCTTTTGCCTCCGGGCAAGAAAGTCATGCTATTGCAATGGAGTGGGGACACAAGACCAGGGCGGGCAGCTCTTGCTCAGCTTGCAACAACTTCCGTTTTGAATATCAACGGATCGGATACCCGATTTGATAATAATGCTCCATCCTATACTTTTGTTTTTCCTTACTTTAGAAGAGTTGATGGATATACCCAATATTACAATAGTGATGTGAATGACTATATTTTGACAAATGACTGGAAAGGTCCATATTTCGGTTATCTGAATGTTATCAAGACCTTTGAGCGGACCGATCGACCAAGGAGAGTGGATCCGATCGACGTCTATTTTCACTTTTATGCAGGGGAGAGGGAGTCTTCCCTGAATGCCTTGAAGCAAGTGTTGTCCTGGGTGTCTACCCAGAATATTGCTCCGATGTTTGCCTCTGGTTTTGTAAAGGTGGAACAGGGATATATCAGTGCACATATTCAAAAGGAGGGTGCTGGAGAAGGGAATGGTTGGGTCATCGAGGATTATGGAAAGGATACGACCGTTCGCTTTGACCATGCTGACCAGCTTTATCCGGAGATTTCATCCGGTGTGATCGGATTTCGTCACAGGATGGGCTGCCTCTATGTATATCTTGCACCGGATCAAAGAAAGGCAACCATAAAGCTATTGAAAAAGCCTCCCTTGGGACCGTGGTTATCAAAATCGACCGGATATGTTCGATTGCATGGACCGATTTCCCGGAAGATCTTTTCTTTTTCCTATAATGGATGGGTCGCCAATGACAAGGTTGTCTGGAAGGGACTTTATCCATCGACTCCCTACCGATTGTCGCGTCAATCCCGAATAGGCAATAGAAAAAACACTGTTTTTTTGATGTCTGATAAGGGGGGAATGCTATCTGTCGCCCATATTGAAAATGCGGTCAGATATTCTCTCTCTGTTGGACGCTCAGGATCGGATTGAATTCCCTGTCGCCAGTGGAAAAAAGTCAAACTTGTTTGAACCTGATGCTATTGTCCAATGGGTCCAAACCATCGGTGTGATCCAATGGTTTGGACCATGGTCCTGCGGTATGGAGTCTGTTACTTTTTGTCACCAAACAGGGACGCGTGTTTTCTGCTGGCTTCATTTTGATGCTCTTCGGCAGAACTGGCATGCCCTGTCGCAGAGTGAGCATGGTGTGCAGCAGTCTTGTGGTCACCTGCTTCATACATCTTGCTGGCTTCCTTGTGATGCTTTGCCGCTTCTTCATGATGTTGAGCCGCTTCCTTGTGGTGTTCTTGCGGTTTCATTTTTGATTTGTCTTTTAATGTTTCAGTCATCATGGGAAACTCCTTTATGGGATGTGATGGGCCTAGTTTGAGCCAAATGGTAAGCTCGGATCGAGATTACAGTCTTTTTCCGGGGCTTTCTGTTCGTTATCACACATAGGGGATGGCGGGATTGGGTTGCGTGTCTTTTGTTGCCCATACTGGAAAACGAATAGGTACAGATCAAATTGAGAGAGGAGAACGACGGGATCTGTTTTCTGTTGTGAGGAATTGGGATGTTATGAAAAGGGAAGAGGATCCAGGTTGTTGTGATTTTGCCGTCTTTTTTGAGTGGAATAGGGAAGAGAGACTCATAATTGAGGGTTGTGTGGTGAGCCGCCTGGGTTTCGATCCCAGCACACTCGCCTTAAAAGGGCACAACCCACACAACAAACCTATCCCGATTTTCCACGATTTCTTTATTTTGAGCCATTTTCCAATCTTGCACTATACCGATACTTTCCATATGGATCCCGGTTCCTGTCGGCAAACTAGCACAAATTTAGAACGACCCCTCACGAAAAAAACCGAGAACTCTGCTCAAAAAACTACCTGATTACTCATGATCCTCCTCTGGCTATGTGCAATTTGTGGTTGAAACCCTCCAATCTGCAAGTTTGTAAACAATCGTTTTATGCAAGATCAAGATATGGTTGACATACCCCTTCATCTGATATTCTGGGTCGTGTAAAAAATATGCTTGGAGGTGACATGGCGGAAAACGGGAATGGACGGGCGACAACACTTGCGGACTTCATCTGGAAAAACGCCGAAGATCTCCGGGGTGACTTCAAGCACACCGACTTCGAAAAGATCATCCTCCCGTTTGCCCTCCCGAGACGGCTCGAATGTGTTCTTGAGCCGATGCGGACGAAGGTTCGAGATTATCTTGAACATAAGGACAAGGAGATCGGCCGGGTCGACTACGAGATCAACTTCAACCGCTTCTTCTACAAATACGTTACGCCCCGCAAACTGGAAGAGATCGATACGGAACTCAAGCAGGTCGAGAAAAAAATTGCCGAGTTGCTTGGAGAGGTTACGGAATGAAGGATGTCGTCATTTACCGGACGGATCGGGGCTCCATCGAGGTCACGGTCTCAAATGATACTGTATGGCTGACTCAGGACCAGATCTCAGAGTTATTTGGCCGTGAACAATCGGTGATTACAAAGCACCTGCGCAATCTTTTCAATGAACGGGAACTGGATGAAAAATGCAATGTGCAAATTTTGCACATTGCTGGTTCGGATAAGCCAGTCAGGTTCTACAACCTTGATGGCATTATCTCTGTTGGCTATCGGGTCAAGTCCCGTGAAGGGGTGCAGTTTCGCCAGTGGGCCAGCGGAATTCTCAGACAACATCTTCTACGGGGATACACCCTGAATCAGACGAGATTCGAAGACAATGCCCGTGAACTGGAAAAGGCGCTAGTTCTGATTCAAAAGACGGCCGAAAGCTTAGCCCTGTCGGCCGATTCCGGAAAGGGTCTTGTGGATGTCGTCACCCGCTATACCCACACTTTCCTCTTGTGATTCTTTACCTGTGAATCAATCTATCGTGACTTCTACCTCGACATCATAATCTCCTGATTTCCTATGGGGTCAGGGCTTTCACTGATCACACCCCGCATTTTCTCTTCCTTTCAGACCCGATTCCGCCCGTCTGAGAAAAAAAGACCTTACCACCGGGCGCTGACACAGATTGTTAAAAATCAGGGCGAAAATCACCAGAAGAGAGCCCCAAACTTCTCCAGAGATCACTGGTTCACCCTTCATGGCTGAAATGCCGAGCGCGGTCACCGGCGTGAGGTTGATAAAGAGGACCCCGTTCACTGTCCCCAACAGGCGGTTCCCCGCATTCCATGCAAAAACTCCCAATATTCCAGCCAGCAAGATCATATAACCAAGATCCCATGTCACCTCATGAAGCTGTCCCCAGTTCGGGAGACGAAGCCAGCCAGCCATCGTTCCGACCCACACGATCCCGTCGATGGAAAGACTTCCAAAAACGCAGGAGAGCGCAGTATATCTGAGAGGCGACCATCCGGAAAACTGGTTTCCACCCCAAGTATAGATGACCCAGCAAAAAGCGCCGGCCAATATGATCGCTTCCTCGGCAATGCGGGATCCCATCGATTTGAGCAGGCTCAGGTTACCTTTTGTGACCACAAGAAGAACACCGGTCAAGGCAAGAACGAGAGACAACATGGTATAGGACGCCGGCTTCTTTCCCGAGGCGAACCATGTCACGAAAGCAGCCAGAAGCGGCAATGTGGCCACAATAACAGCCGCAACGACGACTCCATCATGTCCAGAAATTTTCTGCTGTCCCCAAAAGACCAGGAAACCGAAGCCTGCGAAACCCAGTGTTCCATAGACCCACAGAGAGATCCCCCGCCCTTCCAGGCTGAACGCCTGACGCCCCTCGAACACGAAAAGGATTGCCAAGAACAGAATGGAGGCGATCCCGTACCGGATCGCAGTCAAATAGAACGGGTCCATAAATTTCAAAGCATGTTCCATCACCGGAAACATTGCTCCCCACGAGGTGACCGCCAGAACACACATGAGAACACCCAAAAACACCCGACTTCCCATCAGAATCCTCCCTCAATGAATATCGTCTTCTTGTTCTTGCTGCCTGATTCATTAAATGATAAAGTGCAAAACTGTATTAGTAAAATTAATGATTTTCATTGAACTCATGAGGGTTTTCTCATATGACCATTATCCAGTTGCGCCTTCTGTTGGAGTTGAAGGATTTGGGAAATTTCACAGAGGCGGGCGAGCGTCTCGGAATCTCTCAATCGGCGGTTTCCCATGCCTTGGCATCTTTCGAAAGAGAAATAGGGATAGTCCTGTTCAACAGGGATCGACGGGGAATCTTTCCAACAGAAGCCGGAGAGCGGATTCTGGAACATGCAAGGGAAATCTTGCTTCGCGTGGATCGCATCAGGGAGGAGGCGGGGTCCTTTTCCAGCCTCAAGACAGGAAAAGTCAGAATCGGAACTCTTCAAAGCGCTGCAGTTCGGATCATTCCTGGCGTCATCGGAGTCATGAGACAGAAGTTCCCGGGGATCGAGATCTCTGTATTCGAGGGAACCGATCAGGAAGTTCAGGAGTGGGTCGATTCCGACACAATCGATTTCGGGATTCTGACGACTCCATGCGACAGTCTGGAGATCATTCCTCTCTTTTCGGACCGGATGTTCGGAATCGTTCCGGAGAACCATCCTCTCGCGAGCCGACAATCTCTTTCTTTCGACCAATTTGCATCGGAACCGGTCATCCAGTGTCTGGGAAGATGCGGTACTCTCGTAACATCGGGCTTTTCAAAGGCTGGGATTTCCCAAGGAATGAAAACGATTGAAGCGAGAAACATATCAACGGTCTTGGACATGGTCCGCTCCGGGGCCGGGTCCGCTATCTTGCCGGGACTGGCTCTGCCAAAGAACCGAACGGGGATCAGTGTCATCCCTCTTGAACCTTCCATTCTGCGAAATATCGCTCTTGCCGCCCAGAAATTCCAGTCTCTCTCTCCGGCTGCGAATGTCTTTGTCAAATTTGTCCAGGAATGGGTCGAGAAACATCCAGAAGAATTAGTCTGAGAAGATGTCTTGTTCCGGAATAAGATCACTCCCAGAAATATGGGAGGTCTTCCTGAGAAAGTAAACGTCCGAGAACCGTTCCAATCTATCGACGGTGATGCGATGACCTGATCCGATGGAGTCGCCTTCGCAAGACTTCAAAAGACCGAAGAGACGGAGAAAATCTTTCCGGATCCCAGAAGCCGACCTGACACTTCCGAAGGTCCTGAATCCAAAATAGAAGTGTCTTGAAATGAAGCATCCGGTCTGTCCGTCCCCCTGCCGGCTCCACAACAAAGAAGCTGATGGAACGGGCCTGAAAATCAGGCAGTCACAAAACTCAGATCCAGATTTTTAACCAGGAACAATTTTGATCCGGATGCCTCATCAGATGATCTTCTTTTCAGAGACTCATCTCCAATTGGAACAGACTGCCATCGGCCCCACCAATGTATGCTTTCCTGAGTGTCGCGATGTCGAGTTTCTTCATCCTGAGGAAGGCCTGCATGACGCGAGCGACCTTGTCGGGATCGTTCGAGCCCATCATCTCATCCATCGCGGCCGGAACGATCTGCCACGAAAGATTGTACTTGTCCTTGAGCCAGCCGCACTGTTCGGCGTCAGGAACCGCCGAAAGCTTCGTCCAGCAGTAGTCTATTTCCTCTTGGGTGTTGCATTGCACCGAAAAAGAGATCGCTTCGTTAAATGAAGAATCATGTTCTCTCGCGCTGTCCATGGCGGCGAACCACTGGTTTTCGAGCCTGAAGTCAGTGAACATGACCGTCCCTTCCCGGTGCGGGTCCATGCCCGCAGGATAGTGGACCATCCTTCCCCGTTTCGAACGCCCGAAGACCGAGAGATAGAAGTCGCTGGCCTCTTGTGCCTTCCCGTACACGGCCCCGGAAAACATCAGAGATGGAATGATGAACGGCCGTTCTTCGCCTTCTGGATTCGTCAGGATCAGTTGCCACGAAAGCCCGTACCGGTCCTGGATCCAGCCGTAGCGCTCGCTGAAAGGATATTTGTCGAGCGGCATTAGAACCTTGCCGTCCTGTGAGAGACTTTTCCATAGCGTGTCGAGATTCTCCCGGGCCAGCCTGTCCTTCGATGGGTCGAAATTGAGGAGGAAGGAGACAGAAGGACTGAATCTGAACAAAGGACCGGCGCTGATCGCCATGAATTTCTGGCCCGAAAGCTCGAACCGGACGACGTCGCAGTCGCCCGAAGGCGTGTCATGAAGTCTGGTCACTCCGGTAACCTTCGAATCCGGAAAGACGGAACAATAAAATCCGGCCGCTTCCCGGGCTTCCCGGTCGAACCACAGGTGCGGGATGATCGTGACGCTCATGGTGCTTCCCCCTCTCAACGCAGCCTGTATAAACCGGTTCGCCCCGGGTCCGGATTCTGACCGACGCGCCGAAGAAAGCGCGGGAGTATTCGTCCGGGGCTCCCTCGTTATTTCATTGAATGAAGTCCGATCATGTTTCCTTCCGTATCGAATACCAGCGCGATGAATCCGTATTGCCCGATGGAAAACTTTTCCTTGTCGACTTTTCCCCCGTGATCGGCAGCCCGCTTGGCCTGAACGGCGCAATCCTCGCAATCAAAATACACCAAGGTACTGTTTCCGCCAGAAGGAGCCCCTTCCATCCGGACGAGAGCGCCGGTAGACCCACAGCCCTTTTCTTCCATGGGGAAAGTCCAGTAGTCCATCTTCCCACCCGGACTTTCCAGCTTCGAGAGACGGGTTTCGAACACGGATTCGTAGAATTTCTTGGCCCGGTTCATGTCCTGAACGTAAATTTCGAACCAGCAGACAGCGTTGTTCATGGTATCCTCCAGATTGTTGGGTGTGAATGGATCAAATGGTTCTTACGGAATCGATACCAGTGTACCGCGTCGGAGAAGAGGCTGCTTCTCTTATCTTGCTCTCGTCAGCCGAACCGGGTCCGGCCTTCCAAGAGTGGCCAGAAGGGCCAGAAGAATGGGCGGGTCGAGCGGGCCCGGGGGGCGAAGGGAGAGTTCGAGGCGTTCCGGATCGAACTCGAAGGCGAGAGCCGTTCGTCCCTGTACTCCCACAAACGAAGTGAGTAACCCGCTGCGTTCCGTTTGGATTCGGCCTGTAACAGCATCTATGGCCGATTGCACATAACGGTCCTTAATACGAGGGTTCACCTGGGTTCGCCCTTTTCTTCAGCCTGGCCCCCGATCCGCCTGATGCTGGCAGGTCCTGTTCGATCCTCACGGACTGAAAAGCCCATTTTCGGGAGGGTACGTTGTTCCGGAAGCTTCCGACCCGGCCGTTGACAGCCACGCCGGTTCCGGTAGGCTACCCGTCAGGGAAGACGGGGTTCTCTATGCAGGTAGAGACTGGCCTGCATTGAACAATCACTGCGACAGCTTTACACGTCGCACGGTCTGGATGTGCTCGTTTTCGATCTTCCACCTTGCCCGGCCGGCCTTGGCGAGAGCGACGAGGGTGTCTTCGGTGACCGGATGATCGGTGATCCAGGAATTGTGATAGAGAATCTGGCCTGTCTCCTCGTCGGTGACGGTGAGTTCGAACCAGTTCGCCAACAGAGCGTCGTCGGTGTCCCGGAGCGGGAGATCGGCCATAAAGCGAAAAGACCAGCACTCCCGGACGACCCTGGGTATCCGCTTGCCCTTGGCCTTTCCCTGGCTCCTGGCGATGATGACGCTGTGGGTTCCGATCGGGCCTGAACGGGCGAAGTCGACGACCCACTCGGTGATCGTTGGGTGGGAGGCGGGTTTGCAGGTGAAGAGAAAGTGGAATCCGGCATCCCGCGCTTTCTGGCAGAAGGGCTGGTGGGCATAGAGGTCGTCCCCCAGAAGAGTGACTCCCCAGGAAGCATAGTGGATCCCCCAGGTGTCGAGCCACCGGGAAGCCGCCCGGATCTCGCAGTCCTGTTTTTCCCGCCCGTCCTCCCGGACGACGAACTCCGGCGGGAGAGCCACGACCCTGGGCTCTCCGGGGGCCACCAGTGCCGGGGTCATCGCAATGTGACGGTGCAGGACGCTCCCGTCCGAACGGTTGGAAACATGACAGGATGGGCAGAGGATCCCGCTGTCCGAGGAGAAAGTGTCGGTTCCGTCCAGAGCGATCAGGACGGTTCCGTTCAAAACCCGATAGTCCGACAGGCATCCCTCGGCCCACAGAGCGTCTCCGACTTCCTGGATCAGCGGAGCCACCTCCTTCGCCTTGACCGGATCGAGGATGTTCCGGATTTGGGGATCCGTTGGGACATCGTGTACGCCGAAGAGGGACTGGACATTGTTCCGGCCGGTCGTCAGAGCAAGATTCCTCTGGAAGGACAGAAAGGAGGGAGACTGAGTGAAGAATACGGAGAATGCCGAGCAGGCGGCATCATGCATCGAGTACTTCGTGTTGTTCCCGGGCTTCCGGCCGTCCGGAAGAGCCCGGAAGGCGGTGGAAATCCGGTCGACAAGAGGCTGGGCCTTGCTGGGAATGGCATTCGGAGTGGGGTTCGGAATCCGAAGAGTGTCCATGTCCCAAGAATGCCGGAAAATATGCGATGTGTCCAGTGATTTCTACGTGTAAACGTAAGTGATTATTATTAAATCAGATTTCAAATTTTGAATTACTGTTAGAATAGGCTGACAGAACTATTGCCGAAGAGAGCCAGAAGAATGCTCATGGATTTTCTCGGATCTTGCAGGACTCAGGACATGAAAAAAGCCAGCATTTACGCTGGCTTGATTACTTTACCGGATGATCTTGGAGTTCTTTGGATCTGGTAATGGTGGCGGCGGCAACGGCTACCGGGTGCGACTGTGGAAGATCGCGCTGCAGAGATTTGCAAACGAGTCCGGATTGCGTCTTTCGGTATGCCACTTCCCGCCCGGTACCAGCAAGTGGAACAAGATCGAACATCGCATGTTCAGCTATATCAGCATGAACTGGCGGGGGAAGCCTTTGACCAGCCATGAAGTCATTGTCAATCTCATTGGCAGCACGACCACGCGAAACGGATTGACGGTCACGGCTGAACTGGATACCAATCTTTACGAAAAGGGCCTTCGTATCAGCGATGAGGAGTTGGCTGCCGTCAATCTCAAAAAAGCAGACTTTCACGGCGAATGGAATTATTCCATCGAAAATAACTGTTCAAGTTAATATCGGACTTGCCCTTAGTGGGCGGCCACCTTCGCCTCCAGAGCGGCCAAGCGTTCCCGGATTTCAAGGGCTGTTGTGAGCTTGTCGTCCAAGTGGTGGATTTCCGTTTTAATCTCGCCACGAACGGAATCGATCTTGTTATCCAGACGGGCAAGGCCGTTGTCGATCTTGTCGTCAAGTCGCTTGATCTCGACTTCGACGCGCGTCAAGCGTTCCCGAAGATCGCTGATGCCAGGGGCGACGGTTTCCTGGAGAATTTTCTGGATTGCTTCGATGGATGAGGCCATGGGTTCTCCTTTTGGATGATTCTACGGGAAGGGAGGCGCTATTTCAAGCTCTCTCCACCAAATCCTCCTCCCTCAAATGAGTGTACCTCGCCAACATCTGAAGCGTCTTGTGTCCGGTAATCGTCCTGACCTCCATCGTATCAAAACCCTTCTCAAAAAGCCTGTTTGAGGCTTCGTGCTGGAGATCGATGAAGCTTAGGGGAAAGAGAGGGCGGGAGTGTTGGGGAGGGGGATCGGACGACCTATTTCCTTTGCCGCTTCAATCCAAAGTTCAATGGCCGTTTCGACCTCTCTTAGAGCCGCATCACGGGTTCCTCCCCATGCGGAGCACCCTTCCAGTTCGTGAACAAAGGCAATAAATCCCTTGTCCTCATCGCTCCAGAAAACTTCAACGGTATAGTGGTCTATCATGATGAACTCCCAAATTTCTCAATCATCTTGATCAATTGTCTTGCTTGATATGCTGGAATTCTGCCACTCCGGTTCTGGAGATTCAAGATATCCTTGGTGTCTTTCCTCCCTTTTTCTCGAATCCCAAGGACATGGCTACCATGCAAGCATCATCGAAGCGAACATCGAGAGGGTTGTTCCGGACCGATTCCAGAAGCTTCCCGAGTTTGCTCACTTCAGGAGCTCCGCTAGATCTTCGGCTTTCAGGTGAGTCGAGTAGCAAGGAACTGTTGCCAGTTCCCCGCCCTCTAAGAACTGGCCGTGCGACTCTCACCGCAGCCAGCTCAAGCCTTTCAAGGGCCCGGTTTCCACCGGACCCGGCGTTTCCGGCTAGAGGAAGAACGCTCGAAAGCATAACTGCCCCATGTTCTGTGAAAACATAAGGGAGCGTTCGGCGGCCACCCCAGGATCTTGATCTTGCAAATTGCAAGGTCAAGTTTGAAAACTCCTCGTGGGTGAGGCGAAAGGCGAATTTCTCTGGAAAACGGGCAGAATTGCGATTGACTTGTTGGAAGAGGCGTTCTGTCTTGACCCCGTATAATCCGGCCAAGTCTGAATCGATCATGACCTTCTGACCACGAATGAGAAAGATCCGGGAGGTGATGGTTTCGATGGGAACGAGAGAATCGGATTTGGGCATAGGCTCATCAGAGATGGAGGAATTTCAATCAGGAAGTATGGATTAAGATTATAGAGCCGATTCTGAGAAGTCAATCATGAAAGTAGAATCTACATTAAAAGACAGGGATGGGGAGAAAATAGAAAATCAATCACGGAATTCAGATACCCCAAAACTCATACTCGATAAGCAGAAGATCCTTCGGACACTTATGCTTGTCTTTTTGAGCCTCGGCCATTTTATGCTTGATTTTTCTCATCCAAGACTCTGATGGGAAGAGGTTAAAGCAGGTTTTTGGGCCAAATTATGCTTTTCTGTGAGGCCAAGAAATGGTTGTACTCACACATAAAGCCGCCAAACGTCCAAGTTACGATTGTTTCCACATCCATCGTGTGTCAGTAGCATCGTCATTAAACAGGGGCCACGTCCAGGCTCACTTGGAGAAGAGAGTTCAACCCTCCTGCTTTTTTTGAGGCATCTAAAATTTCGATGCCAACCATGTGACCTTCCTTGTCGTAGTCCAGAATAATGCCATCAGCCACTTCCTCACTACTTTCAATGCTTTCACCGGTCAGATCCAGA
>JAKCCY010000013.1 GCA_021838765.1 Nitrospirota bacterium | reverse complement strand
GGGAGTGTCGATGCCTGCCAGAAGATTCAGCAGGGTGGATTTTCCGGAACCGGAGTCTCCCATCAGTGCGACCCATTCCCCCTCGGTGATGGAAAGAGAGAGGCCCCGGATAACGGGGGGACGGGATGGATCGGACTCTCCATAGTGTTTGACGACATTCGTTGCGATCACCTTCAAGCCTGTCGGATCAGGGGGTGCAAGGAGAGCTTTCATGACGGGTTCCGGCCTCGAAAGACCTCAAAAACAGCGGATAGATCCTGATCACCGAATCCCTGCTCCAGAGCTTTTTGGAAGGGACCTCGAAGCTCTGTTGCAAAGGTTGAGGAGATGGAACGCTCCAAACACTCTTTTTGTGCGAGGGCGAGATCCTTCTCCATCAGAGCGACAGAAAAGGCTTTGGGATAGTCCCTTTTGGTGAGGTTCTCCTTTTTTAACTGATAGAAGGCGCAGGATAAAGGGCTTTTGAAGACAAGGTCGAGAATCCTCTCCCTTGAGAACCCCAGATCTTCCCCAAGAGAAACCGTCTGGGCCAAGGATTCCATCTGTGCGGCAAGAAGGGTATTGATGATCAGTTTTCCCGTCATTCCGGCGCCGACGTCTCCAAGATGAAGCGTTTCCTTTCCAAGAATGGAGAGGATGGGGGCAAGTTCTGCAAGTTCTTTCTCCGGCCCCCCCGCCAGAAGAAGCAACTGTCCGTTCTGGGCGGGAACAACCGATCCGGAAACAGGGATGTCCAGATAAATGCCTCCTGCGTCTTCGACTATTTGTGCTTCTTTTTCGGCTTCCTTCGGGGAGATGGTTGACATGTTGACGACGATCGTCCCGGGAGACAGTCGGGAGAGAATTCCGGTTTCGCCTGAAAGGACGGAATGTGTTGCATGGCCATCTGTCAGCATCATGAACAGGATTCGGGCATCCCTTGATACATCACCGGGGGTTTTTGCGACTTTCAGTCTTTTGTTGACGGGAACTTTGGTGCTGTCCCTGTTGTATCCGGTCAGGTTCATGCCCGCATCAAGGAGTCTTCCGGACATTGCCCACCCCATGCTTCCAAATCCGATCCACCCCAAAAGCGGAGTATCCGGTTGTTTTTGTCTTTCTTGAAGGTGAGGGATGGGATACTCCGCAGAAATCCCGGGAATTTCGTTTTTGGGGGCCATGATCGGCAACTCCGGGTTCATCTTGAACCTCCTGACGGATTAAGGTTTTCTAAAAATGGATCGATTTATTCTAGCCCAAGAGGACTTCCTGTTCCATCCTTCGGGCCTGTCGTGGCTCCCGTTTGTGAAGGATAATGATTCTTGTTATCAACAAGAAAAACAGGCATTTCCATAACATGATGTCCCATATTGGTAAAAATAAGTTTTGGAACGTGGCTCCTCTTTTTTGGCCCGTTTCTTCATTGAAGATCTTTTATGTTTTTGTCTAAGAGTATTTGAAATCATCATAAAGTTTTTTGTGAACGGTATCTTTTATTTGGCATGCTCCTTGCTTTTGTTTGGAAAACAAAAGAAGGAGGTTCGAATGGTTCCCCACGCTTTATTGGTCAATCTGTTTGTCGGAAACTATGGTGAAAATTCCCAGATCACCGCATTTGCGAACAGCGTCGCCAATTTTGTTGTCTATGGTCTTGGCAGTTTTTTATTTGTTCTTGGAATGGCGAAAGCGGGTTTCGCCATGAAAAGTCATGACGCGGACGGCATCCGGCAGGGAGTGATGACCATTGCCGGCGGTTCCTTGATGCTGATGTCCAAGTCCATATGGGAAACGTTGACCAATTGGTCGGGTTTTTAGTGGATCCTGTCCGTATTTCCCGCAGTCTACTGTCTTCACCTTCTCTGGGGAGATTGCTGTTGCCGCAAGATCTGCTGGTTTTTATCGGACCACTTTTTCTGGGATTCGTTCTTCATCTGGATTTTTTTCTCGTCCTGATTTTCTTTATTCTCTCTTTTGGACTGATCCTTCATCTTCGGGGTTATGGAGAGGGTACCCTCCGGGGAATGACCTTTTTTTTCTTTTCGGAAAAAGCGCATTTGCCCGCTCTCCCGGACCCTTTTCGATCCGTGATTCTGGAAAGCTCGCAGGCGATCCTGAGAAGAGAAGAGGGTGTGTCTGAAAGAGAAGAGCCACTCCCGGAGATTCCATCGAAATGAGGAATTCTCACAGACAGCTCAAGGGAACAGGTCATCCTGTTTCGTCCTCCTTTGATCTTTTGACAATCGATCAGGATATCCTTTTGGGCGTTTCCGGACGGGGATCCCTGACATGGGCTTTATCCGGTGCGGATATTTTCATGAAATCGGACCCCGAGGTTTTTCAGGTTTACCGGGGAATTGAAAACTTGGCGCACCACCTTCCCTCGGGAATGGGACTTCAGCTTCGCATTCGCCAACAATCCGGAATCCCTCAAGAAAATCCTGAACTCATGCCGCCATGGGGATCGACCCTTTTGAAAGGAAGGGAGGATCAATCGTCTTCTGAAAATAGAATGTTCATCGAGGAGAGGATCAGGGACGCCTCCATTCGATTCCTCAGAAAAAGGGAGCTTTTTTTATCACTTGTCATTTATGGAGAAGAGACCAAAAAGCTTCTTGCTCCTTCATGGCACCCGATCCGGCAGATCTCTTCCATGTTTGGGGGCGATCTCATAGGCAAGTACGGGAAGACTGCCTCATCTCTCAGGAAGGCAGGAGCTCTTGTGGAAGCCATGCTCCCGGGGTGTGGTCTTTTGGGAAGGCGGATGATGGGGGATGAACTGGCCCGCTATCTTTTTACCCTGGCCAATCCCCTCTATAAGGGGGGGCTTCCCGATCAACTGCTTTCTGATTCCCGTCATTCCACTCTCCGCGAAAGGATCAGCCAGACGACCTTTTGGGAAAAAGAGGACGGAATCATTGCCGTTGATCCATCCGGTCTCAGGATGTCGGGGAAAATGCACGCATTGAGGCTTCTCCCGTTTGAAGTGGATCGGGAAACCCTTTCTCCTCTTCTTTTCGATCTGGACTTTTCCCATGACCTGGTCATGAATATCTGGAAACCCGCCCATGAGAAACTGGCGAAGAAGGTTCAGTCCGATGCGACGATCAATCGGTTCCTGACCTATATCCTGCCCGGACGATCGTATCGGATTGAATCGGACATTTCGTCTGCGGAGGAGTTTCTCACCAGATCCTTCGACGGACCTGCCGAATCGAGGGTACCGCTTGTGATCAACATGTGCATCGGGGTCTGGTCCCGGGACGAAGCGGAGGCGGTTTCCAGAGGAGAGCAGATCACCCAGTGCTTTGCCGCCATGAATGGGGCGATGGCTGGAGTTGATCCCTATCGGCAGTGGCCCCTTTTCCTTTCAGGCTTGCCGCTGGAAGGGGATGCCAATGATCGGTGGGAGGGTCTCCTTTCCCGGGAGTTTTCGAGATTGTTTCCTGTATGGGATGGGTCCGTGTGCGATCCCGATCCATGGTTCTGGGGAAAAAATCATCTTTCGGAGTGCGCCGGGCTCAACTTCTGGCGGCCCCAGGACCCAAACCACAATGGACTGGTCGTCGGCCGGTCCGGCGGGGGGAAATCCTTTGCCATCAAGATGCTGGTCGGGCAGTTTTTGGTCCACTCCGGGGAACATCAGGTCATTGTCGTGGAAAATGGTGGGGATTTTGAAAGGCATTGCGAGTATTTCGAGGGAGATTATGTCCGGATCGATCTGAGCGGACAATACTCCCTGAATCCGTTTCCAACCCGTCACTTCATTATGATGTCCGTTGGGCCCCCAAGGGAATATGATCCCGACCTTTTGGGTTTTTTATGCGGTGTTGTGGAGACATTCCTGGCCTCTTCGATGGAGGTGACAAGCCTCCATCGAAGAATCCTGACGCTTTGCCTTGAGGAGGTCTATGACCAACTCCCCGGAGATGATGTCCGTCCGGTCCTTTCGCATCTTGTCCGGGAGCTTTTCCGGTTCAGGGGAAGGGACAGGGAGGATGAGGAGACCGGTTATCGCATGGGGAAAATCCTGGAGTCGTGGGTCGGCGGAATGTATGGTCCATTGCTGAACAGCGGAGAAGGCATATCCACCTCCGGGCGCCTCTTGGCCTTCGACCTTTCAGGTCTTGAGCATCATGAGCCACTCAAGGCTGTTGTGTTTGCCTATATTGCCGGCCTGTCCCTCTGGAGGCTTCTTTCCGGTTCCGGAGAAAAGCGGCTTTTTCTGGTCTTTGATGAAGCCCATCGCATTCTGGCCCATCTCCGGGGAACCTCGTTCCTCTCCCATCTGTACCGGACCGTCCGCAAATATGGTGGCGGGGTGATTGCCATCAGTCAGTCTCCGGAGGATTTTCTGGGAGAGGATCTTTCCGCCGGCATTTTAAACAACACTTCCTGGAAATGGATCTTTCCGGTCTCGAGCAAGGAAGAGGATCTTCTGGCGTTTGGATTGACGGCCAGGGAGATTGAACTTCTTTCCACACTGGATTCCCGTCCCGGTGATTTTTCGGAGGTTCTTTTTTCGAGGCAGGGACAGTCGATGATTCTCCGGCTTGAGCCGAGTCTTCTGGAGTACTGGCTTTCCGCGAAATCTCCGGAAGAGGATCGGGTTGTCAAAGAGCGTGTTCTGGAAACCGGTGGACTCAAGGAAGCCTTGAAAAGTCTTTTGGAGGAGAGATGAAATCAGGAACCATCAAAAGGCGATGTTTGCTGATTTTCCTCCTTTTCCTGTCTTTTCCTCATCCGGCCTATGCCGTCATGGGCTCAAACACGTTGATCGAAAGCAGGATCCTTTGGGTTGAAAGCCAGACGAGATCAACTCTTTCCCGTCTCAGGAACTTTATTTTTGAGAAAAATCAGGGGCAGGATTTTCTGAATGCACCGGCTCTTCCACCTTCCATTCCTGTGACGGCCGCTCCGGCCAGTCCACCATCTGTTTCTCAAATCAGTCGCTCTGCAAGTGAAGGGATGGGAGCGGCACTCGGAGGGATCGCCTCCGCTCCAGGCCAGGAAGCCATCGGACAGGGGATCCATCAGATGGCCTATTCCTCGAGTCCGGAAGGGGCTCTCCGACTGGGTGCCGATACACAGGGACACATTTTCCAGATGCTCCTGTCGATTCATCAGGATCTTCTCTATCTCCTGAAAGAGCAGTCTTCCACGACGGGGCTCGAGGGAGCGATTCTCGACCATTCCCATAATGCAAACCTTGAGGACCAGCAGACGATCCGTCAGGATCTTCCCCGCTGGATCATGATGCGCTGATGGGACAGGGTGGATGCCAGGGGACTCCCGGACAGGAAGGAATCTTGTTATTCCAGGATTCGACGACCATTCCCTGCGTCCTTTCCCCTGTTCATGACCAGGTGCTTCTTGTGGCGCGGGTCCTTTTGATGATGACGATTCCCATTGCCACACTGATGTTGTGGGGAAAGCTCCGGGACGGGAAACCCATTTTCGGGAATCTCGTCCAGATCGTGCTGGTTTTTATGGTCATGATCGGATATGCCATGTTTTTCACCGATGGCGTCTCTCTTGTGGGAGCCATTGCCGATCGACTTTACCCCAGTAATCTGATTCTGGATTTTTATGAAACGATCTGGTCCCAAAACCTGATTCCCGGGAAAGTGGGCTCTTTTGTCAGCATTCTCTCCGATCCGATGGGGATCATCTATATCCTTCTCCTGGATCTTCTGAAGGTTCTGGTGTTTTTGTTCACTCTTGTCCGATATGCGCTTCTGTCTTTCCTGTATGTGATTGGCCCGCTTCTATGTGCTGTTGCGGTAATACCGGGAATGTTCTTTTTGCTCGCCCAATGGGCGAGAAACACCCTTGAAGTCGCGATGTGGCTTCTTCTCCACAATATTTTCATTGCGATATTTGCCTCGATCAGTCTCTATCAGGCCCTGAATCCCGCAGGTCCCATGACCGCATTCGGAAACCGCGTGCTGTCGATCGGCGTGATCCTGGTTCTGGTGATGATGTTTCTCTTTGTGCCCATCCTGACCCATCTTCTGATGGACAAGTCTTACGAGGGGATCGGTTCGTTTGTCGGTCCCCAGGCTTCCATGGCCGGTAAAAGGATGCTGGAAGAAAGTGTTCTCCGTCCATTGGTCAAGGGCGAACTTCCTTTCGGGGTGGGTGAAATGAAGATTGGAAAGGTTGAAAAAGATATCGGTCAGGGGCGAAGAGTCTATAAAAAAAGTCAATTGAGGCTTGGTCCCTATACCTTTACCTCTCTTTTGTGGAACCGGAAACCAAAGGATGAGAGCGCTTCCGGGGAGGCCACAAAAGCCCCGAAAACCCGAAAGAGCGCCAAAAAAACCACACTGGCAGACGGAGATGCCGGGGCTGCCCAGGTGAAAACCCGGTCTTCCCGGACAGCCGCAAAACCCAGAGCGGCCAGAAAGGTTGCCGTTTCTTCCACTCCTGATGAGATTTTGCCGGAAAAGCCCAAAGCCAGAAAGAAAAAAGTGGTTTCTCCGCCAGAGCCCGCTTCATGAAGAATCTCTTGTTTGGCCGGGATCATTCCGGAGAGATGGCTCCGCCTCCCGGAATGGACCGGATCCTGGAACTTGAGCGACGCATTCAAATGGGGAGCCGCCTTTTCTGGGCGCTGGTTTTTGCAGACATTCTGGGGATGCTCCTGATTTTCTGGTATGTCCCGAGCCGAACACTCGTCGTGGGACTTTCAAAAGAAGGAGAGATGGTGAGACTTCCTGAAATCCAAATGCCTCCTGACGAACGATCTGAAGCGGTCCTTGCCGCTTTTTCAAGGGGATTTTTGAATAATCTCGCCGCGTATGATGCGTTTGAGGAGCCATACCGGCTCAAAAAGGCTTTTTCGAAGATGACGCCGGAGCTCAGGAAATCCCTTGGCTCAGAGCTCTCGAAGAATCATTTTATGGAAAGCATTACGGGATCGAGACTCCGGTCCACTCTCGATGTTCGCGGGATCCGGTCCAAAAAAGTGGCTCCGGGGGTTTTTTCGGTGCGGGCTTTTTGCGTGAGACATGTCCGATCCTATGACGACCAGCAATTTTTGAGGGATGACCTCCTGAAGACCAGAATGGTGATCAGGGCAGGGGGGCCCACTCCGGAAAATCCTTATGGACTGTGGGTCTCATCCTATGCGGAAGAGTCCCTCGACAAACCTTCAACCTCCGGTCGACCATGAACAGGATGTTTCTCTCCGGCTTTCTGGTGTCATTGATTGTCATCACCATTCCCCTGGTCTGGCTGATCGATGCACGATCGTCTTCGAGAGTTCTTCCCACTCCTCCGGTCGCTGTTCCCGAGGCCAGAACGACCTTTTCCCTCCCGGTTGAGCCACCTGCTCCGGTCCATGCGACGCCGGTTACAGAAGCCGATCCTTCCGACAACATTGTCATGGTCAAGAAGCTTCCGGAAAAGGTGATTCCTCCCGAGGAAAGCTCCGGGGAGGTTCGGGACAGGGCTCCCATCCGGACCCTCGTGTATGATGCGAGCCGTCTTTACACCCTCCGCACAGCCCTTTCCCATGTCACGATCGTCGATCTTCCGGAGGATGCCCGCGAGGTTTATGTCGGGGATTCCAAACTCTTTCTGGCGGAGGTCTTGGGTTCCAGAATCAAGGTGAAGCCCATTACATACGATCTGAAAAGCCGAACGAACATGATTGTCTACACAGAACATGATCGCCTGTCCTTCAGGCTTCTGGTCGTTCCTCCCGGAGAGGAGGACGACCTTCTGAGCTTTCGCCTTCCGAAAAGTGAAACAGTCGTCAACCTGAATCCGATCAAGACCGTTCTTCGGAAAAAGTTAAAGGAAGAGGAGAGTCAGGACCTTTCGATGAAAAGACGGGATTTTTTAAAGGAAGGAGATCCTCAGCATCCTCTTAGGGCGACCTTCCACGCGGACAAGCTTTTGGTCCGTCTTCTGGGATTTTCCTCACTGGATCAAAATCAGTATGCCGTCATCGACTGCAGAAACGACTCCGGACATGACGTGACACTCAGACGGATCCGGCTTCGACGATTTCAGAAGTCCCTTTTGTGGGAGACGAGCCGCCATTATGAGGATGGGATGGACTGGTCGAGAGATCTGGACAAGACCGTTCCGGCAGGACAACACGTACGTCTTCTTCTTGAGGTTGGCAAGATCACTCCGCTTTCCCAACGGGAAGGACTCTTTTTGTCGGGAAGGGTCCGGACGTCCGGCGGCGGAGAAATAGCGATAAAGGCGGTTTCTGCGGGAGAAAGGCTTTGAACAGGATTGTTTTGCTGGTTGTAACGGCAGTGGCTGGTGTTGTTCTGTCCCTTTTTTATGGCCAGTCGGGAAAACATGATCACCGGGAGCAGCGGGCGGATCATTCATGGACAAGCGGACAGGAGGGGGGAAGAGTTCTGGATTCCCGGACGTCATGGCAAAATCTTCCTTCTGTGATCCATCCGGGATCCTTCGGAATGGGGCGAGACTCCCAGGGGGGGAAATCCGGCGAGGGTCACGAGCTCAATACCAGAAGTACCATTTATGTTGATGGCACAGGGAGTCCGGTTGGGGATCCCCAGGGGGAGGGAAACATGTTTGGTCTCCTGGGTCCGCTCATCAGCGGAGCAGGACAATCCCTGGCGCTTGCCAGAAAAGCTTCCGGGCAAAAAGGAGTCGCTCCCGGACCGACGGTCCCCGCGGGGACGATTCTCAGGGGGCGGGTCATGAGACGCTTTGACGGTCCTTCGGGGGGAGCTCCCATTTTTGTCCTGATTCCACCCCAGACGGCCGGCCCCATCCCAATCGCCCATTCGTTGAAGATTATGGGATATCCGGTGGGGCTTTCTCCTGAAAATCGGCTCATGATGCGATTTATGCGGGTGATCTACGGCAATGGTCTGGAGGCCCAGATGACGGGGTATGCGATGCAGGGGGGGCGGGAGGGTGTTCCTGTCGATGTCTCCCGCCATCCGGGCAGCCAGTTTGCCGGATCGGTCGCGCAAAACACCCTCATGATGGGTGGCAATGCGATTGGATATATGGGGTATGGCAACGCCGGAATCGGCTCGGATCTGGCCATGCAGGAAGCGGGGGCGGTTGTCGGGTCGAGCCAGTCGGTCATGCCGGTGCCAAACCAGCAGACAACCTACACCCTTTCTGCGGGGGCTCCTGTTTCCATCATGATCATCCATGGATTCCCTCCGTCGGTCTCCCAGTCGGATCCAAAATGATCGATGGTCCGGAAAGGCTTTGCCAGGATCGCCTGGACCGGCTCCTGCATTCACTTTCCCGGATAGAATCCCGGATGAATGAGGGATTCGGAGAGCGGGAAGAGGTGATCAGAAACTGCATTCTGGCCCTTTTGGCGAATGAGCATGTCTATCTGATCGGTCCCCCTGGAACGGCAAAAAGTCTTATCATCAGAACGTTTTCCGGTTTTTTTGAACATATTTCACTCTATGAGACGCTTTTGCATGGCGACTCGCATCTATCCGATCTTCTTGTTCCGACTCTTTCGGGGAAAAGTCTTCTTTCCTGCCAGATCGTCTTTCTGGACGAGGTCTTTCGTGCTCCGAGAGATCTTCTCCTGGGGCTTCTGTCCTTCATGAACGAACGACGGTTCTACCATCCGGATCCCGTTCCTGTCCCGCTTATGAGTCTTTTTGGAGCGAGTAATCAAAGTCCGTCTCCGGCAGATGGGCTTGAGGCTTTTTATGACCGATTCACCTATCGTTGCATTTTGCGTCCGATGGAATCCCGGGAGCGTTTCTTTCAGATGATTTTCCAGTCGGGAGATTTTTGGGAAAGGATGACTGATGGATATGAGGATGGAGGGTTTCTTCCGGACTTTTTCTCCCTGATCCCGGGGCTTGCCAGAATGAGGCTCCCATGGGAAGCGGAGACGCGGGACGGTTTATTTGAACTTCGTCGTTCCCTTGGAAACGAGGGGGTTTTCATCTCCGATCGAAGATGGAAAAAAGTGGTTCTGGCGGCAACGGTCAATGCCCTGTACGAGGGGGCATCGTCTGTTTTGCCGAACCATCTGTCAGGACTGAAAAATGTGTTATGGAGCTATCCCACCGAGATTCGTCCGATCGAACGGATTCTGTCCTCCTATCGATAGACACACTGGCGTTTTCAGGGATCAGAATCGTCATGGCAGGTCGTCATCATGGAAAGACAAGCGGAAACGACAAGGCATGAAGCCAACATACGGGAGCTATCAGAAAAATCTGTGGGGATTCCTGGCATGGGCAAGTCTTTAATGGCGTGGTTATGATAATCCCTTGTTGATCTCGTGGCTCTCTTTCCGTTTACCTTTTTCATCGTGATCCCCAGTGGACCGGAACGATCCGCTGAATCCCGGAAAGGAGTTTTGACCCAATGGGCGACGTTGCCCTTCACGATCAATTTTTCAAGGCCACTTTGGGGCGAACCGGATCTTTTTCCCGTCTTCTGAAAGGATTTCTCCCCCCCGATATCGTCCGAAGTCTCGACTTCGCCTCCCTTCGCCCCATTCCGACCGAGTCGGTTGATGACGCTCTGGAGCGCTCCTTTATGGATCTGGCCTTCTCCGCCCGTCTGTCGGGAACGGAAACCCGGATCTATCTTCTGGTCGAGCACAAGAGCTCTCCCGACAAGGACACTTTCCTTGGGCTGTTGCGGTACATGCTGGCTCTCTGGACGCGGGACCGCAAAGATGGGCGCCCCCTGACGCCAGTCCTTTCGCTCGTTTTCCACCACGGAAAGCAACGATGGAGCCTTCCCCGGCGTTTTGCCGACTTCATGAAAACCCCGGAGGTCCTGCAATCCATCGCCCTGGACTTCGCGCCGGAGGTGCTCGACGTGGGCCCGATCCCGGATGAGAAGATCCGGGAAGCCATCGGGGACCCCGACACCCTCGTGCCGATCCTGGCCTTGAAACATATTTTCGGAAGTCTTGAGGAGGCCCTCGTTTCCGTCCTTCCTCTTTTCCGTTCCATTGAGGCGAATGGAACGCAGGTTGTGTTAAACTATCTTCTCGGATGCCATGGAATCGACAATCCGGAGACCTTGAAAAAAATCTCGGAAAAACTGGTCAAGGAGGAACACATGCCCAATGTTGTCGATATTCTGATTGAGGAAGGATTGCAGAAAGGACTGCAGAAAGGACTGCGGGAAGGTCTGCAGAAAGGGCTTCAGGAAGGGCTTCAGAAAGGCCAGCGGGATGCTGTCGTCAAACTCCTTGAAAAGGAGGTTTTGACACCCGACCAGATCGCATCGGCCCTTGATCTGGATCTTTCCCGGATTCTCGAAATCCAGGAGGGAATCGACCGGAGGTCATTTTCCGGGGGGCAAGGTCGAGGCCAACTTCCGGGGACCTGAGGCCAAGCCGCCATTCCGTAGCTTCGGTTTTTTTCCTGTTTTCCGCCAGTCATTATTTTGATAGAGTGATCCCTGCAACTATCGAATTAAGGGAACTCAAGCCCCGTTTTGGAAAGGAATCATTATGGAGCCATCCTGGCTTCCCCTTGCCGCTGAACTGACAGGGGACCCCATCATGATGGATGGGTTTCTCGATTTCTACGAGGATCGTCCGGAAGGATCTCCACTCAGAAAACGGCTGGAGGAGACTCTTTTCAACGAACGGGCACTTCGTTCCCATCTTATTGGAGAACTGGCGCTCTTCCACAGACTGCTGAATACTCTTCCCCCTTCCTCCTTTGCCTCCTATGCCGATCTTCTGGCCGAACGATTTCCCGAAGAAGCAGGGAAGGGGACCAATCCCATCTGCCGCGTTCTTTCGGTGATCGATCCCGAACGTGCCGCGAAACTCTTTGCTCGTTTCATCGAAGACGCTTCCCCGACGGACACGCGGGTCCTTCGACAGATCGCGGAGACCCTTCTTCTTCTGCCCGGGCCGGCGGCAAATTCTCTCCTGGAGCAGATCCTCAGCCGGAGCCCATCCTCCGAAGTTCTTTTATCTCTTTTGCGGGTGGCTTTCCACTTCGAACACGCGAAGACTCCGGGAATTCTTGCCGCTATAATGGTTGCTGACGAAGGAGGAGGTGATCCCTTTGGATCCATCGCCAGTATTCTTCTGGATCACGATGCCTGGTTCGATCTTTTTTCGGAAATCCGGAGCGGAAGAGTTTTCTCGTTTTCCGAAGTGGCTGGCCTGTTCGAAGACGACGCTCCTTTTTCGGAGATGGATCGGATCCTTCTTTCGGAGAGTCCCTTGAACGAAGCGATTGCCCTTCTGGAAAAACACGCCCATCTTTCGGCCGGACCAAGAGAGATCCTGAAAGCGCTTCCGGAAGACCGGTCGCGCCTGTCCGAAAGCATTGTCGAACCGATGTTCGCCCTGATATTGGCCGCAGTCGCCCACATCTTCGAGCGAAAAACCCTCGATACGAGGAATCTTTCCCTTGAAGAGACGATCTCTCTTCTGATCACAGATATCTCCAGAAACCGGCATGTCGAAGCGCTCTCAGAGCATCTTAGGGAATTCCCGGCGATAGAGGTTCTCCATGCCATGGAAGGGGCGATAGACGAGGTCAGGGATCTCTATGGAGGATTCTTTCTGGTTCAGGCCATGGGGGTTCTCGCCCGGGAAGAATTCATCCCCCTTCTGATCTCCTGCATGGATGACTCCTCGGGAGACGCTCTCTCCGAGGCTGCCATGGATGCCCTGATCGCGATCGGAGAGAGAGCGGGAAATACGCTCATGACCGAATGGAACACCCTGGACTCTTCTCAGCAGATCTACGGAAGTTCGGTGATTTTATCCGTTGGAGGAAAGGATCTGCCGGACTTCCTTCTGGCACACATCGACGATCTGTACGAAGAGTCCATGGAGCAATGGTGCGACATGGCCCTGGCCTCAGCTGACCAGAGGTTCCTTTCGCACCTGAAGTCCGAACTTAAGCGGAAAAACCCATTTGTCAATGCGGCCTACTATCGGCTGTGCCGACTTTTCGGGGTCGAGGACCCGGAACTCCCGAAAATCAGGGAAGGTATCGAAGCGGAGCAGAAACGGATTAAAAAGATCTTCTCGAAAGATTTCTCCGGAAATCTCATGGATCCGGAGAAGTCCTCTCTGACCGTTTCCCTTCGATGTCAAAGTTGCGGAAAGTCAAACCCTTACACCGTGAACAGGGTCTTTATTGGGGACAAGCGCGACGCGCCGCTGATATCAGGGGAGTTTGTCTGCCTGTCCTGCGACCGGTGGAGTGAATTCGATCTCGACTCAAACGGGATTTTTTGCCTGACCGCCGAAATGATGAGGATCTCGATGGCCCATGAGAGCGGGGTCAGGATCACTCCGCTGGTGGATGTTCTGAACACTGTGACCTCCGATGGTCTCACCGAGCCGCTCCCGAAAGCGTTCAGAAGGGTGAAGGAAAGAATCCGGGAAAGCCCCGGTGACTGGCACTCTCTTCATCGTCTGAGCAACCTTCTGATTGCCCTCGATCGTCCCCGTGCCGCGTTTGATTGCACAGCCCGTGCCTATGAACTGAATCCGGATTGTCTCGAGATCGTCATTAACCGTATTCTCTCCCTTCGGAAGCGGGGAATGGAACAAGAGGCTTTCGCTCTGGCCCAAGATGCTTTGGAAAACCGCTCGCGGTGGATGTTCGTTTCCCCGAGCATGAAAACGAGACATCAGGAGTTTGAAGATCTTTACAACGAACTGATTTCCTCCCTGGACCTTGATCTACCGGAAATTCGCCTTGTCGCCCAGGCTCTGCCGTCTTCCTTGGGGTGGAACAAGGTCGGCAGAAACGATCCTTGTCCCTGCGGAAGCGGGAAGAAATATAAAAAATGCTGTCTCTGAAAACAGGAGAGGATCTTCTTCCAGGCCCGTCGGTCTTCGTTTTCGGATTTTGGTCATCTGAAATCCGTTCAGGCTCTGGATTTGTATTTTGGCATTCTTGGAAATCTCCGTTTTTTTCGAACCATCCGGAGAGAGGGCAAGCGCAGGACGATCCGGAATTCCGGCACCGAAGCATTGAATCCATTTCTCCGGACTACTCTTGGCCTGACGGAGGATTTTATTCCGGCGCCAATCTCTCCAAATGAAATTTGGGAGATTGGATCTGGTCGGGCTTGGGAAAACGAATCCTTCACGAGAGACTTATCGGGGAGTGGTTCCCGTGAAATCCACTTGCTGTGCAAAAGACCTTTTTTCCAAATCCAAATCAAAGCGTGTCGCTGTCTCACCAACCGTGTTTTTGAAGTGTATAAAAAACTCCCGAACGTGCTACTCTGAATTCACCATTCCAAGGTGAAGAGTAAAACCCCTGTCGAGTTTTCCGCATAGGAAGATCCGCTCAAAAACCGCATTTATTTGTTGCACTTCGACCTCCAATCCGCCTCTTTTTCGTTTTGATTTGAAACGATTATCCGTCGCTGAGCTGGTAAAACCCTCTTCCTTCCCGCCGGACATCTCCCTTTCTCCTTGTGAGCGCCACCCGGATGGCATTTCTGGGGTCGTTTGAGGGAGGACATCCTTCCATTTTCGAAATGCGGGAGACCAGCTCATCAAGACTCAGAGGATTGGGAGAGGATTTCAGGGCCAAGATCGCAAGGTCTCCCCATGAACCACTGGCCCGGGAGGTATCGGAGGAAGGGGGTGGCTCAAACAGGATCTTTGGAACCGGCTCTTTTCTCTCTTCTGTTCGAGATTCCTTTCCGGTATGGCGGGAGTCCTGGTCCGGTCTGTCCATCTGCGAGACATGATTTTTTTCACCACGTCTGGACTCTGAAAACAGCGGCAGCGCAGACAGTTCAGGATCGATGGCCCGGCTCTGATCCGGTTGGCTATGGCGGGAGGGGGGATCCGGGGTGAAGGGAGCGGTTCCGGAGAGTATCCCATCGAGAAGCTGTTCGACCTTTTTCAGCGAATCGATTCTCCGGGTCAGCCGGTCGATTTCCCGACGGGTCTCCTGAAGAAACTGGTAAGACTCCTGCTGGTAGCTCATGTCCGATTCCTTTTCGATGGAGAGAGGATCCTGTCCTTTTTTCAGATCATGGTACGAACTGTTTCGGAATCTGTTGTACGAATGTTCTGTCAAGAGGATGTTCTTACGTGTGAACGCGTTCATGATACCCTTGTTCGTGGCAAATGACAACAAATAGACTATTAATAGTCCAACATTAATTTGTGCTACTTCAATATCTATAATGAAACTCAAGTTTTATTGTTTTATCATTATATTAAAATATGTTGGTTTTATTTTTAATGGCAATACCTCTAATTTCAGAAAATGAAATTCCCTCTCTTTTTTGAGAAAGGGTAAGATTGCCCATGGCTCAAAAAATCCGGGACACCATCCTTCCTCTTTATGTGCAGGTTCCGTTTTGTCCTGAACGGTGCGATTACTGCAGCATACCTGTTTCCACCCGCATGGATGAGGCGGGGCGCTATCTCGATGCGCTATCGCTTGAGCTCTCCCGGGTTCTTGATTACATCGAGGATGCGTCCGCTCTGACCCTCTACATCGGTGGTGGCTCTCCCACATCTCTTCCCAAAGAGGATCTCGGAAGGCTTCTTGGGCTGTTTGAGCCTTTTCGGAAGAAGGTTCTTGAGTGGACGGTGGAAAGCCGTCCGGAAGGTCTGACACAGGAGAATCTAACGATTCTTTCCGAGGCCGGGGTCACGAGGCTGTCGATTGGAATCGAGTCTTGGGAGGCCGATCGCATGAACTTCCTGGGACGATCGACTCCGGTGTTCGATCCTGTCCAATTTCTTTCGGGGATCCGGCCATTCTTCCCGGGATCTGTTTCCATGGATTTTATTGTGGGTGGGGGACGCTTCGATACGCGTGCGTTCAAGGATCTTGCAGGGGCTCTTTTGGCTGCGGGTCTTGAGCATATTTCTTTTTATCCATTGACACTTGAGGGACAGACGAGTCTTTTGGCACATCATGATCGCAGCGGTACGGCCAAGGGAATCGAGGAGGAAGCGGCATCCGACTGGCTGGACTGTATCGCCGCACTTTCGGATGTCGGATGGGATCGGTACGAAGTGGCGAACTGTTCCAGCGGCAAAGAGAGCCGTTGTCTCCATAACCTTCTGATCTGGGAGGGGGCGGACTATCTGGGGATCGGTGCGGGGGCCCATCAGCGCGTACGGAATATCCGTACAGAGAATGTACGATCGTTCAGGGAGTACGTTGATCGTACGAATGAAGGACAGAACCCTTTTTCCGTACGGGAGAGCCTTTCCGATGAGGAGCTCTTTATCGAGAGGCTTTTAACCCGTATGCGAGTTCGGTCAGGAATTTCCCTCAAGGATTTGGGAGAATGGATTCCCGATACGTATGTACGGAAGATGGTTGATTCGTACGTTGCGAACGGATTTGTACGAGAGGAAGAGCTTGTACGTAACTTGAGGGTGGTCTGTACGGATGAGGGTTTGAATCGTCTTGACGATCTGGTCTCGGGACTTATTCTTGGGATGGATCGGGTTTTGTAACAGAGGGGTTTTCCTGGTCTGCCTGCCCTCTGGGATGCTTTTCGGAGAGCTCTTTGGAGAGGTTCGAGATGTCGACCTTTGTGTAGATTTCTGTGGTCTGGATGTCGGCATGGCCCAAAAGAAGCTGGATGGAGCGTATGTCCATTCCGTTCATCAGAAGGTGGGTCGCAAAGGAGTGCCTGAGGGTATGGGGGGTCAGGTCGCTCTGTATCCCCGCGAGTTTTCCGTGTTTTTTCACCATCACCCAGACGCCCTGTCTGGTGAATCCTTTTGAAAGTCTTGTCAGAAAAAGGATTTTTTCCTTTCTGGCAATCTTTTCCCGGACCTGTTCGAGATACGTTCTGATCCGCTCGATGGCTTCCTCGTCCATGAATGTCAATCGTTCCTTGTCTCCTTTTCCCTGAACCCTGATGACGGCTTCCTTCAGGTCAACCCTGTCGATGGTCAGTTCGACCAGCTCCGTGACCCGGATCCCGGAGGCATAGAGAAGGGCCAGCATGGCCCGGTCCCGGATTCCCTCAGGATCGTCGCCTGAAGGGGCGTCCAGGAGGCGTCTGACCTCTTCTTTGGAGAGAACGGTCGGAAGATCGGCTGAAAGCCTTGGAGAGGGGATTCTGGAGAGATCGGATCCCGGGTAGCCCTGGTGTTCGAGAAAGAGGATCCATTTCCGGATGGCGGAGAGCATGCGGGAGCGGGATCGGACCGAGAGATCGGAGCGGAATGTGAAGTAGGACAGGACTTCCGATTCCGGAAAATCGAGGAGGCTCAGCCCTTGGGATTGTTCGGAGAGGTACTTTTCAAAGGCGTAAAGATCAAGAAGGTAGGATCGGATGGTGTTCTGGGCGGAGCCGGATCCCACGGTCAGATCCTGCTCGAAAAGATCCAGAAGGTCCCGAAGCCCCGGAGTCATGGGAGAGGATCCGGGGGTGGGGAAAGACTGGCCTTTGAAGGATCGCTATTGTCCGGTAATGCCATATGAAACGACGTTGTTTCCATAGGTTGTCGCTCCCGAACAGGGCCCAAGACTTGAAAGACTTTTGTTTCCGAGGAAGACAAAAGGGCCTGTTTGTGATTGGGTACTGAAGGGCGATTGGTTCAGGGCAGGAAATGAGGTCAGTGCCACAGGATCAGTCATTTCGCAGCCGGTATAGGGGAGGTTGAAGGGGTTGATTGACACACCCCCGTTAATCGGGGTGGGAACCGGCATGACATATTGCTGGATGCTGTTTCCGATGTTCAGGAGATAGATATAATCGCATGGGGCGGTGGAGCAGTAGTTCGAGTTTGTGATGGTTGTTTCCGAGACCGCAATGCCGATGGGGTCGCTCATGGCGACGCCGTTGTTGTTTCCCGAGTAGCTTTGTACGTTGTTGGGGCTAAGGGTGTTTGGATTGCTTGAAGAAACATGGTAAATCGTGATCTGTCCGCCATTGTTTGCTGTATTGGTGGATGCGTCCGCAAAAAAGACCAGTCCGTTGGGATCGATGGCCATCCCTTTGATGATAGGGCCGGAAACGGGATAGTTCGGAAGTGTTGTCAGTTGTGTGGTAAAGGAAGAAAATCCGGTCAAAGCGTTTGCACCGCTAATAGCGAAGTAGCTTCCACTACTTGTGACCCCGAACAACACATTATTGACAATCCCCAGTCCGGTAATCGTCCCGGAGGATATGGAGATTGAGGAGTTGGAGCTAAAGGCATTACATGATGATGATGAATATGTAAATCCGTACAGCATGTTTCCTGACGCGGCGAAGATATTGGCTCCGGATGATGTCGCAACTCCCGCAACCGCGGAGATGGCATATGTTGGAGAAGAAGAAGTAGTACAGGGAATGGGAGATGATGATGTGGAATCGACATTTGGGACCACATTGACCGCACCGTTATTGGCTCCGACGACGAGGACCGGAAGAGAAGAAGATGAAACAAAAGTGTTTAATGCGGTGACTCCCTCGGATCCTGCAGCGGATGAAGTTGAGCTTGTACAAAGTGTCAGACTGCTGGTGCTGGTGATGGCAAAGCAGTCCGCAAGATTCCCGTTCGCTGTGATGAGTGATCCTGCCTGACCGTTGGGAAGCGGAATGGGGGTGCTTGAGGTATTGTTGCTTCCCGAGCAAGCCGAAAATGTCGCCAGAACTGCCAGAAAGAGGGCGGGAATCTTGATCAGGAATGAACGGTCAGGTTTTTTCTGAAAAGGGACAATTTTCATGGGAACAGATCCTCACATTGTAACGGTTGACTGCTGTTTTGATTCTTTTCCTGTATTAAGGAGAGCATCGCCCTCTAGGACAATCTTGACGGATGATTATTTCAAAAACGGGTTCACCGGAGTCACATCATATGTCGGTGGCGTATCTCCACCATAGAAAATCTGGGTGTTGTATCCGTATATGGCATCGCCTGTCTGCTGAAAGACAAACAGATTTTCGTTGATCGAGTCAAACGTGAGCGCATACGGAGTATTAAGATTGGCGTTTGGCCCGTTGATCCTTCGTGTCGGGTTGTAGTTTCCTCCGCTGGAAAGAAAATTGTCCCAGACCAGAATGTTCCCGCTGGTATCGGAAACATAAAGGGTGTTGTTGTTCACCCAGACTCCCACCGGGCTTGAGATATAGGTATTGCCGCCGGCATAGAAGATCGGAGGAGGATCGTTTGAGAACGATTTTTCAAACGCCGCTCCATCCGGATAGAGGTTGACGGTGCCGGCGCCGGTGTTGGCCACAACAAGAGTATTCGTCGAGTTTGAAAAATAGATCCCGGCAGGGGCGTTCAGCTCTGTCGGCTGGGATTGGGGTGCCCCGGGGGTCCCGTTTGTTCCGGGATTGATTCCTCCGGAAGGGGCGAGGTTATAGGTCCCCGGTGCTGTGATCTGGGAGGTGTCGAAGGCCAGAACGTTGCTTCCCGCAAGATTTGTGACAAAGATGAACGGAGCGGAAATAGATGTTTGTCCGGTGGGAGGGACGGTCGCGACAGCCACTCCTTCCGGAGAATTCAGCTGGGTATTGCCCCCCTGGATGGTGACCGTTGGGCTCTGGGAAGGGTTCGTATAGTTGAAATTACAGAAAATCGAGATGGAATTGGCCACAGCATCGGTGACAATGAGAGCGGGAGGACTGGTGGTTCCGCATGCGGGTATTGGCTTGATATCACTGAAATACGTAAGCGTTGAGCTTGTTGCATGCGGATAGACAAAAGCCCCGGAAGGTCCCTGAAACGGCCCTGAAATCGTTGCGACAGGGGAGATCTGGGTCGGGTTCGCCGACGGGCTTGGATATTGGGTCAGATCTGTTCCAGGATAGAGCAACACCTCCCTGATCCCGTAATCGGTTACCACAGCAAAGGAGTTTGCGGGAGTTGAAGAGGCGTACATGGCCATTCCGGCGGAAAAATTCAGATTATTGGCGGCTCCTGACGGGGTATTTTGTCCGCAGGCTCCAAAACCCAAAAAAAGAACCGCAATCAAGGAAGCCTCAAACGGGATTTTTGAGACTTTTTCTTTCCAATATCCATTTTGTGAGCGTAAAAATCCGGCGCACTTCCATATTGTGGGCGATAAGCCTTGATTCATTTGAAAAAGCTTCATATCAGTACGACAATCCCCAGGCGCAAACAACCCAATAAGACCCAAGATGAGAAATGATTGCCTGAATCCTCCTGCCGACCATTTTGTCTGTTATCCCTGTGAAAATGTCTTCATCGAGTGTATTGAGGGAAGACGATCCGGACGCTTGTTTTTTTTCTTTTTTGATCTGATACCAAGATTAAGAAGGCTCAAAACTCCCAATACTATCGGGGATTTTACGGGATAAGTCAATTTATTTCAGAACCGTCCCCATCTTCTTTGTTTTTCAGGAAAAACACCTCGAGATGATTCTGTCGTCTTGACCATCCAGTTTTATCTATGGTATTGTTTATACGTTAGTAACTTATTAAACTTTATTTATCAGGTCTTATCCAGAAAGAACTTGTCTCTCAGAAGGGGAAAGCAAAATGTCGAAAGATCCGGCTGTCAAATCCTCCGCACGACTCAAGGCAGATGCCCATGAAGAATCCAAGGCGATCGTGAATCCATGGACCCAGCTTGAAGAGATCTGCGATATGGCTCGCGCCGGATATGACGCTTTCCCACCCGAGGTGTTGAACCTCAGGCTCAGATGGTGGGGGGTCTACCCACAGGGGGACGGAGAGGGGAAGGCCGGAGGGCTTGTCCCATACTTCATGCTCAGGACCCGCATTGCGGGAGGGATACTGAAAGCTGCGGCGCTCCGGCAGATGGCCTTCATCTCGGAGCGGTACGCCAGGGGGACCGCCGATATCACTGTACGGCAGAATATCCAGTTCCACTGGATCACGCCATCGGATCTTCCCGAGATTTTTCGACTGTTGGGCGAGGTAGGGATCGACTCCATGGGCGCCTGTGGCGATGTGACGAGAAACATCACCGGCTGCCCTGTCTCCGATCTCTCGGGGGATCCTTTGGCAGAGTGTCACAGGCGTCTTCTTGAAGAGGCCAATGCCGCGTTAAAGGGCCATCCCGATTTCTGGAATCTTCCCAGAAAGTTCAAGATCACGATTGCGTCCTGCAAGAGCCAGTGCTCCCTTCCCGAGATCAATGATGTCGGGATCGTTCCGGTCCATCATCCCGTTCATGGGGATGGTTATGCCCTGCGGGTGGCGGGTGGGCTCTCGACACGTCCCCACTTCTCCATACCACTTCACTTTTTCTTCAAGTATGAGGAGGTGGTTCCCGTTCTCAGGGGGATTGCCTCCCTGTTTCGGGACCGATCCGAACTTCGGGAAAACAGGGACCGTGCCCGTCTGAAGTTCCTCTTTCTGGAACATGGCTGGGACAGGAATCGTTTCGAAGAGGTTCTCTTGTCCTATCTTTCTTTTTCTCCGGTTGTTTGGGAGCCATCAGGAATCGAAGTCGAGGGCTTTCAGTCCGCCAGGGATCACATCGGTGTCCATCAGGTCCCGGACGGATCCGGCCATTGTTATATCGGCCTTTCGATCAATCAGGGGGCTCTCTCTCCCGCTGTGATGAGCGGGCTGGCTGATCTCTCGGAGTCCTGGGGGAACGGGGAGATCCGTTTGACCTCGATGCAGAACCTGATCCTGACAGGGATAGCGGAAAAGAATCTTCCACTGGTGTTGGAAAAGTTGTTCCGTCTTGGTCTCAATCCCACTGACGGATCCTTTCTCTCAAGAACCGTTTCCTGCACCGGCAACGTGTTCTGCCGACTAGCTCTTGTTGAGACGAAGGAGTTTTCCCGGGATCTCGCGCTAACCCTTCATGAGCGTTTTGGCGAAATCTCCGACCCGCTCAATCTTCATGTGACGGCCTGCCCGAACGATTGTGGCCAGCAGCGTATTTCCGAGATCGGACTTCAGGGAGTCTCCATCAAGGACGAGTCGGGTGCGGCGATCGACGGCTACGAGCTTTTCCTGGGAGGGCAGACCGGTAGCAGAAAGTCGTTTAACCAGAGAACGGGTGTCCGTTTATCCGGGGAGCAGGTGGCTCCGGTCCTGACGTCGATTATTGGGTCTTACCTCTCTGAGAAAAATCCGGATCAGGATTTTCGGGATTTCATTGAAATCAAGGGGATGGACTGGGTCAAGGGGATCGCTGGGGTGAAACGGAAGAAGGACCCGGTCAAGGTTGGTGAGTAGCCCAGTAGAGAACAAAGTAGTAAACACCGATCAGAAGAAGCAGAAGACCGGCCCGTCCATACTTCCCCAGAGCGCTGCCATAAAATGATGCCAGAAATGCAAGGCTCAGGAACAGCAGAAGAAGTCTGAGGTCAAAGTGGGCAAACCACGGCGTAACGGGTTTGACAGGAACCACAGCCGGGACGTTTGGAAGATTGGTATTGATGGTTGGTGTTGTAATCGAACTCTCCGGGGGTTCAGAAACTCAAATGAGGGAAGGGAGCGTTATGATCGTTCCTTCCCTCATCATCAGGCTGAGCTGTTTTTTCCGGTCTACCCCCACCCGTATTATGGATGGGGTTTTCTTCAGCTGGCGTAAGTGATCTTCAGGTTCAGCCGTTCGCGAATTTTCTGGGCCATCTTCAGGACAGCCGGAGCGGCCGGGATATTTTCTTTCTGGGCGAGTTTCTCAAGGAGAGAGACAAGAATGGACTGGGGCGCGTTCCGGTCATATCCCGGAGCTTCCCTGGCCATTTTGATCGCCCGTCTTCTGTAGTCTTTCATGGTGTTGTGGAGGGGCATCTTGTAGTTGAAGACGACTTCCTCGATCTGTGGAAGCACATCCTCGCCAAAGGTCCGGATAAAGGTTTCGACCATCTGTGCAAAGAATGCATAGTGCCTCGCCTCGTCCTTCGAAAGAAAGCTCAAAAGTTTCAATAGCACTGGCTCTGTCACACCCTTGGCCAGTGACTGGTAGTACATCTGTGTGGCTTTTTCCTGAAGGAGCGTATAGGTAAAGACCTGCACCGGTTCAGAAAACCCGATGGAGAAGTCTTTCAGATTTTCCTGGATCATCTGGATTTCGAGCGCTTCTTCGGAAGGCTCGATGCCTGAATTGATCTGATACAGCGCCAGCGCTTGGGCGTGGCGATCCTCTTCGAGACCCCATCGTACGGTGAAATGGAAGAGCTCCCTGTTATGGATGGCCTCTTCCTGATTCGGAGCCGTCTCTATAGGGAACAGCTTCTGATATTCCTGAAAATAACCCGGAAGATGATCTTCGACGATGGTCACAAAGGAGACGGCTCCCTTCTGCCCCTCGGACAATAGCTCTGGCCGGTGCAGTTCCCACGGAAGATCCCTGAATCTGTTCCAGTTTGAATCATCGGCAATCTGGTTGAAGCCTCTGACAACATTTCTCAGTTCTGAAATAGGTAGATGCACAACATCCCTTTCTGAACGTAAGCAAGACCGACTTTCCGGCCCGATGTTCCATTTTTGAACTCGACCACTTGCGAACAACACCCATTTGGCTCCACTATAATCCTGTCTGTCGAAAATATCCACTCCCTCTAAAAGTAGGGGTGCAGGATGATGTCGCTCCGTGGTGGCTCTTTCGGAGTTTTGTTCATATTGAACCAAGTTGGAGATAATGGAGAAAAAGCTGCCTAGGGAATCTTTGGAAAACGTTCAGAAAATTCCTTTTGTCGATACCCCTGGATCCCTGTTGTTCCTGACATCTGAAATCTCTCCCTTCATGAAGACCGGTGGTCTTGGAGATTATTCCCAGGCACTGCCTCCAGCGCTCCTTCGTTCGATGGCCGATGGGGGGGATGTCAGAATTTTCTGTCCGGGATTTTTGGGCGCAGAGACCGATCCGAGGCTGACGCCCGTCGGTGGTCCCCTGACGTTCGAAACTCCATGGGGAGAAAAAACGCTCAGGGTCTTTCGGGCAGCGGATCAAAAAGAGAGTGCTGGAAGCTGTCCATCAGGGCCAATCCTTGATTTCCTTCTGGTGGATGACCTTTTTGATCGCAAAGGGCTCTATGGAGAGGCCGGTCAGGATTATCCGGACAATTTCATCCGTTATTTCTCCTGGTCTTTGGCGGTCTTTGTCTGGATGGGGGAGACTGGATTCCTTCCGGATGTTGTCCATGGAAATGACTGGCAAACCGGGATGTTTTTTCCGCTCCTACGACTCAAGTCCATTGAGGATTCAAGTCTTTCTTCCATCCGGACGGTCTTTACCATTCATAATCTTGCTTTCAAGGGACTTTTTCCGTTTGATCTCTTTTTCCTGACGGGTTTTCCTGCTTCCTGGGGAGGTTTTGACGGTCTTGAATATTATGGCGATCTCTCGATGATCAAGGGAGGGATCGTTTTCTCCGATTATGTGACGACTGTGAGTCCGACCTATCGAAATGAAGTGCTTTCCGAACCTTTGGGCGCGGGACTCTCGGGAGCACTGAAATATCGTGGGGAGCGCTTTCTGGGTGTTCTGAACGGAATTGATGATGATGTCTGGAACCCGTTGACGGATCCGATGATCGAGCACCCTTTTTCCAGGACAGATCTTTCCGGCAAGGAGATCAACCGCCATTCTCTGATCAGAAAAGGAAACTTTTCTTCTGCGGATGCTCCGGTCATCGGTTGTGTGACAAGGATGACATCACAGAAGGGGATCGACCTGTTGCTTCTGGCACTTGATCAGTGGTTGTCGGGGCAGGCAAAGCCCTTTTCCTTTTTTCTTTTGGGAACGGGAGATCCCGTTCTTGAAAAAAAAGCGCTGGAACTCGAGGCAAAGTACAGGGGAAAAGTCCATGTTGTCATCGGATTTGATGAAGGGCTCTCTCACCAGATTTATGCGGGGTCGGATTTTTTCATGATGCCGTCCCGTTATGAACCCTGCGGACTGGCACAGATGTACGCCATGAGATATGGAACCATTCCTCTGGTCTTTCCGACGGGAGGTCTTCGGGATACCGTTTCAGACGGTGTGGATGGTCTCTGGATGTCATCTCTTTCGGAAGAAGGGGTGATCGATGTTCTGGATCGCGCTTTAGACCTTTATCAGGATAAAAAGACCTTCTTCTCATACAGAAGTCACTCAATGGACAAGCAAAATGGATGGGAAGAGCGGACTGGTGAGTACCTCAGGATATATGCCGGAGTGCTTCCATCCGCTCCGGAGATCCGTCAGGGTTTGTTGATGGCCCGGATGGCCTTGAAAATGTAATAGATGCCCATGCTGATTCCAATGATGACCCCGGTTACGATGATATAGTCGGTGGGGCCCCATTGGGAAAGTGTCGGGTTTGTGTAGGGCTGCATTCTTTCATCTCCATGATTGTGACATTTTCAGATTGGGTGTGTTTGACTCTCTTTCCTGAGTCGGGCTTCGTTCACCAGATAGATTTTGTTGTCCTTGATGCGAATGGTGTCTGTCTGGACAAATGTCCCAAGTGATCGGGAGACGGTCTCTCTCGTCAGACCAGAAAGGGAGGCCAACTCCTGTCTTGTTAGCCTGTCATGAATATAAGGGATCCCTTCCTTGGTCTTTTGTCCCTCTTTTTCCATCAGGTTCAAAAGGGTTCTTGCGATTTTTGAATAGGCATCCCCGAAGGCCATATGCATCAGCCGATTATCCATTTCCCTGATACGGTTTCCCATCACGGACAGGATCTTCAGGGCAATGACCGGACTTTTTTTCAAAAGGGATAGAAGATCTTCCCGCTCCATCGAGATCAGTATGGTCGCTTCCAGTGCGGAAACGGAAGCGCTTCTGATATCGTTTGTGAAAATGGCCATTTCACCAAAAAAATCATTCGGATATCCAATGGTCAGAATCATCTCCCTGCCTTCAAAATCCTCGGTGTAAATTTTGACGGATCCTGAAACAAGGAAGAACAGCTCCGAGCCGGAATCCGCTTCCTGTATGATGATCTGTCCGGATCGGTAGGTGCGCAAGCGACAGATGGACGACATATCCTCCAGATCTTCCGGGGGCAATTCCTTGAAAAGCTCGATTTCCTGAAGCGTTTCCAATAGGGGAATGGTTTCATTGATCTTTTTGGGGTTGGTCATAGGGTATGAGCTTCCTGTTTAGTGTTTGGTTGTGATCCGTTTTGATCAGACGATGGAATGACACCCTTACCATACAAGAATACACGAAAGTTTTCTTTTAGGCAGTGTCGGCGGTCAAATGAGGCAGATTCGGCAATATGGAGATGATCGGCAATCGATCAGGTTATGTGGGCGAACGGTTCCCGGAGACTTCCATGGAAGCCTCCGGCCCGAATTAAAGATTGACTTTATTTTTTTTGAGCAATTCTTTCGTTTTTTCTGCTTCCTGCTGGGCATGTTCCAGATTTTTCCGGATCTCTTCAACCTCATTCGACTGTTTTTTTGTGGCAGAGACTGTTTCTGAAAGGGATTTCGATAAATCCTGGCTTCTCGCTACGATTGAGGAGAAGACACGGTCGACATCTTCAGACATTTTCTGACTTCCGGAGACTTTTTCCAGAGCGGATTTGATCATCGAGACTGTCTTGCTGGTATCTTCCTGCGTCTCCCTGATGGTATCCCCGATCTCTTTTGTCGCGCGAATCGTTCTCTCCGCAAGCTTCCGGACCTCATCTGCAACGACGGCAAATCCGCGTCCCTGCTCACCAGCGCGTGCAGCTTCAATCGCCGCATTCAAAGCCAAAAGATTGGTCTGACTGGCGATATCGTTGATAACCTCGATGATCTTTCCAATTTCAAGGCTTCTCGATGCCAGGGCATTGACGACATCTCCAAGTGTGTTCATGGCATCGCCCGCTTGCCCCACCTGCGTTTTCAAAAGGGATGCGACATGCTGCCCGTCCTCGGCTTCTTTTTGTGTCTGTTTTGAAACATCAGCAATTCCCGAGGTATTTCTGGAGATTTCTTTTGTGGCGGTATCGAGGTCTCCCACTGATTTCAAAACGGACAAGGCATTTTCCATTTGGCTTGAGATACTGTGCTCCAGGGCATCTCCCTCGGTAATGTCGATAAAGATCGTCATGTACCCCAGTGATTCCCTCGAGACTGGATCCACAAGTACCTGTGATGTGGAGAGAAGCTTTGAGCCACCGATATCCATGATCTGGTTTTTTCGGATCTCTCCTTCGCGGAGATTGGATAAAATGCCCCGGATCCTGTCGGGATCCTTGTGGAAGCGGTGGATGGAACCTCCAAGGACATCTTTTGCAGCGACTCCATAGTCCTTGATCATGTCTTTTTCCATCGAGGAGATGATGCCCTTCATCGTCTCATTCAGATAGAAAATCTCGTTGCCGACTTTGCTGTTCCCCATCTCCTTTCTGGCAATGGCGATGCCGACTTTAGGGATGGAGTCAAGAATGGACTTGACGACTTCAGGATACATGAAAATGCTTTTTTGAGTTTGATTACTATTTAATGTAACGGAAAGATTGTTATTTTGATTGTTTTTATTGAAAAATGACATAACAATCCTCCAGTTGGTATAAAAAAACATTTATCACTCTTACATTTTAATTATGATGAGGAGTTGTGATCCATGTCAATTTCTCGATCATTGAATTGATTTACAACATATAACTATTGTTAATTTGTTTTTATTTTATCGATTGGATGGATTTATTCTTCGCTTTTGATGATTGGATTGCCCATTTGGCTTTTCTATTAGGGCTTTCTCTTCTCGAAAACCCATCCGGCCTTTTCTGCATTGATTGATTTTTACTTTCTCTTAGGGTATTATCCGCCTATATTCGGGTTTTTCTTCCTGCATTTGAGGGGAAGCCGCTTTATCAAGGAGGTTGTATTGAGTAAATCATCGCAGGCTCGTTTGGGGGTTCTTTTCTCTATCGCAATCACTCTGGTTGCCGGTGGATGTTCTTCCATCGGGAGTCCTTCCCCAAAAGCCGAGGCCCTGACACAGAATATTCTGCCTCCGTCCATTCCCAGCCCGTCGCCAACAACCATCGATCATGCCGATTCACTGAAGGGTGTTCCTGTTTCTCCTGCCCAAGGGGGTACCGGTGCGCTCTTGAAGCCTGCGACTCCGGGTCCGGTTGTTCAGGAATCCTTTTTACGGATTCCGGATGATCCGAGCATCGACTGGTATACACAGTACTTCCAAAATTCCGTTCACCGGCAGTTTCGTGTGTGGCTGGAGCGCTCCGGTCGATATCTTCCATACATGAAGGCAATCTTCCGCGAGGAGGGTCTGCCTGAGGATCTGGTTTATCTCTCCCTGATTGAAAGCGGATTCAGTCCGAGGGCCTATTCCTATTCAAGGGCTGCCGGTTTATGGCAGTTCATGTCAGGAACAGGCAAGAAGTATGGTTTGGCTGTCAACGGCTGGATTGACCAGAGACGTGACCCGATGATGTCCACGCGCGCGGCGGCCCGTTACTTGAAAGATCTCTATAATGAGTTTCATTCTTGGAGTCTTGCAATGGCCGCCTATAATGCGGGTGAGGGGAAGGTTGCTAACGCCGTTGCGGATGCCGGAACGGAAAATTATTGGGAGATCCGGAATACGAGAGCCCTTTCGAATGAAACAAAGGATTATGTTCCCAAATTCATCGCGGCAATGCGGATTGCCAAGGATCCTGCCCGTTACGGGTTTACCGACATCGAGTACGATGATCCGCTCAATCTCGATACCGTGAAGCTGAAAAGGCCGACTGAAGTGAAGGTACTGGCAAGAGCCGCTGGTGTTTCCTACAGGGAGTTCAAAGAGATGAATCCGTCTCTGACCCGTTGGTCAACCCCACCCTACATGCATAATGTTCCGATCAATGTGCCCAAGGGCGAGGGAGACCAGTTTCTGGCGAGCATTGAAAGTCTTCCGTCTTCCAGGAGACATGTCGAGTATGCAGATTCAAGGAGAGGTGGCCATGTGATCCGCTCCGGAGAGTCTCTTTGGACGATTGCCCATCATTATGGGGTCTCGGTGAGCTCCCTCATGGCGGCAAATGATCTCCACTCTCGCTCTGTTTTGCGTGTGGGACAGCGTTTGGCCATTCCAGGCGGAGGTTATGGGAATGTCATCGCTTCCTCAAGGTCAGAGCAAGGCGCAAGCAACTGGTTGCCTCATCGCATCCGAAGGGGTGAGTCCCTTTTTGCCATTGCAAGACGATTTGGCACAAGCATTGGCGTCATTCGCCATAAGAATCATCTGGTTCACTCTTCTCTTCTTCGCGAAGGGGAAACGATCATGGTTCCTGCCAGATAAAGTCGCTTTACGGGTGTACTGTTAAAGGGCATTTTCCTTCGGGAGAATGCCCTTTTTTTGACCAGATGGCTTCCTTCCACCACCTTATTGACACTCTGTCAAGAACGAATAGCCATTCCTCCTGAAAGAATATCCTGTTGATTCAATGTCTTGAAGGGGATCGATCCGGGGTCCCTTGGAAAATGCATGAAATCTTTGGTTGGATGCGAAGGAGTTCAGAAAAGGGGTCCATGATTCCGGAAAAAGCCGTTGAGGCCTTTTTCCGGAAAGAAGAGTTACTTTGTGGGAGTTGATGGAAGGGGAGCTGGAGCCATTTGCGATGAAGGCATTCCATTTCGCTGGAGGTAAGGTGTTGCTTCGGCTGCCCAAGGGGAATTCGGAAACTCCTTTGAGAGCTTCTGGAAATTGATGAGGGCCAATGCCGGCTGGTTCAGTGTTTCATAGATCATGCCAATATTGAAGTAGGCAGCATCTGCAAGAATTTTCTCGGGAAATTTGATGACCTTCTGAAACATCGCAAGAGCCTGGTCATATTCTTTTGTTGTCGTAAAGGTTACCCCCATGCTTTCGTAATAGAACGGAAGAATACGTGTATTTCCCGCATTCTTTTCCAATCCCTTGTGAAGCCAGTCGATTGCATTTTTGGGTTTTCCTTCTTGATTGTCGATCGTTGCAATGAAAAGTGGTGCAACAGCCGCACTCTTGGTGTCGGAATACTTCTGATAGACTTCTTTGAACATAGTTTTTGATTTTTCAAGATCGGCAGTGCTTCCGTGCTGGCCCTGTGTGTATAACTGCTCGGCCGATACCTCGATTGTCGCGGCATCGGATTCTTTTTTCTTTTTGTCGGAAATGATGTGGGATGCAAGACCTGTTCCCACCAAAAGAATAAGGATAATGGATCCGGCGATCGCCAGGGAGATTTTGGTTCGGTCTCCACCTGGTCCACTACTCGCAGGCCGGGATAACGGTGAGTCTGTCATCGTTTCCTGACGGGGAGATGCAAAAACTTCAGTCTTTTTCCGAATCCTATACCCCATTTTTATTTAAACCGTCCTTTCCGGGAATCTGGTAGATTATGTTTCTTGGTAAAACATCCTGACCGGTTAAAATCTGATCAATCATGGCACTTGTTGATTTTTCGTCCATGGAAGAAAACCATTTTCCTTCTGGGTACAAAAGAGCAATCGGACCATAGTCGCACAAATCGAGACATCCACTTTTTGTAATTAACAGATCTCCTGCATGTGTTGTCTGACTAAGCTTGTTCTGTGCGAGAAGTTTAAGATCTTCGGATCCTTTTCCCAGACATTTATTTCCCGTACAGAAGAAAAGATGGAACTTCCAGGAAGGTTGGGAAAACATCGCTTGCTCCTGGTTGTCTGAAAAAGATGATCGTTGAACCAGTTCATCGTGGCGAAGAGTTCAAATGGGCAGCCGCCTCCCCAATTCATTGGGAAACCAAAATTTTCTGCATGAATTGGCTTTACCTATGGAGCCCGCTTACTTGTCTGTCCCCGTGGAACGAAACTGGTTATATATCGGCGTTCTGTGATGATGGACACACGTTCCCTTTTCAATATGAAGAAGTATTTCGTTGGTGAAGTGTTTCATCAGGGCTTCTGCTGAAAAGGCTGATGCCGTGATCAAGCCGCAATTGCCTCTTCCCTTGATCATTTCAGAGACTCTCACGATCCGGTCGATGATACCGGGAGGAGCTTGTCCTGTTTCAATCTGCTCGAGAAGGCCCGCAATTGTTTCTGTTCCGATTCTGCACGGAGGGCACTGACCGCAGCTGCCTTCTTCATAAAATCTTGCAAACTCAAGCGATGTGGCAACCAGGCAATCCTTGTTGGAGAGGACGATGGCTCCTCCGGATCCGATGCCGGATCCCAAGGCTCTCAGTGCATCATACTCCAGAGGGACATCCATTTGCTTTGAGCTGAGAACACCGAAAGAGGGACCTCCCGGGAAGAAGGCCATGATTTCTTCTCCTGGGAGTGGCCCTCCACCATAGCGAAAGATCAGCTCCCTGATGGGTGTTCCGAGGGGGAGTTCAACAATTTTGGGTGTCCTTACCGATCCTGTGACAGCAAAAACCATTGTCCCCGGGCTTTTTGCTGTGCCTCTTTTTCGGAACCATTCCGAGCCGTTCTTGAGAATATGGGCTGCATGGGCATAGGTTTCAACATTATTCACCACAGTCGGACACATATAGAGGCCACGTTCGGTGGGGTAATGGGGGGGCTTTGTTCTTGGTTTTGGCGGACGTCCCTCAAGGGATTCGAGAAGGGCCGTTTCCTCTCCTGCAATATAGGCGGCGGGGCCGACAAAAATCTCGATATCAACGGAAAAGCCCGATCCGAGGATATTTTCTCCAAGGAAGCCAGCCTCGATCGCTTCAAGCCTGGCGCGTTGAAGAATGGCGATTCCTTCCGGGAAGCTTTCCTTGACGAACAGTAAGGCCTTCTTGGCCGAGACGGCGTAGGAGGCGATGATGATTCCCTCGAGGATCTGATGGGGGTTGGTGGTGATCAGAAAGTGGTCCTTGTGGCTGCCTGGTTCTCCCTCGCTGCCATTCGCCACAATGTAGTGTTCCCTGACCCGGTGCGATGCGACTTTTTCCCATTTGATCGCCGCCGGGAAACCGGATCCACCCCGGCCCCTGAGACCAGCATCCTTGACCTCCGAAATCACCTCATGGGGAGTCATTGTCCGGACAGCTTTCGTCAGTCCGTCATAGCCGCCAATGGCGCGATAGCTCTCAATACTGGGACCGTTCTCAAGAATCTCTTTCCGGATGAGAACCGGTTCGGGACCAATCTCAAACGGAACTTTTACACCGGTTTCGGGATGTGACAAAGATTGCTCCTTCGTATAATGTTTAGCCCTGATAATCTACATGATTCCCTGAATCTTGGTCAAATGAACCGGGATGTTTTGGCTCTTGGAATGGGATGAACCCTCCCATTTTGAAAAAATTTGAAGAATTTTTGATCTTTGGAGATAATGCCCGGTATTTTATCGGCGCTCACAAGATCTCAAGGAGGCATGATGGGAACGTCCACTCCAAAAGTGGGATTGATTATGGGAAGCATTTCGGACTGGAAGATCCTCAAGGGGGCTTCAAAGATTCTTGAACGCTTTGGAGTCTGTTATGAAAAACGGATTGTTTCTGCCCACAGGACGCCGGATCTTCTTCATGACTATGCCAAGGGGGCCAAGGGGAGGGGGCTGGAGGTCATTATCGCCGGGGCTGGAGGCGCGGCACACCTCCCTGGAATGGTGGCATCGATGACAACCCTCCCGGTCCTGGGTGTTCCGGTTCCATCGACCTACCTGAAGGGAATCGACTCCCTTCTCTCCATTATCCAGATGCCAAGGGGAATCCCGGTCGCCACTTTTGCGATTGGCGAAGCGGGAGCCGAAAATGCAGCTCTCTTTGCTGTTTCCCTTCTGGGATTGTCTGACCCTGTGCTATCGGATCAGCTGGTCGCTTACCGGAATGACCTGACACAGTCTGTTCTGGAAGCTTCTTTTCCGGAGGATGAGTGATCCTTCCTGGAGAAACGCTGGGAATCCTTGGTGGGGGTCAGCTGGGGCGATATGCCGCAATCGCTGCAAGGACAATGGGGTATCGGGTCTGTACATGGGATCCTGACCCGGAAAGTCCGGCTGCGATGCTTTCGGATGATCATATTCAGGGGGATTTTCTGTCGGCACCACTCAGGGAGAAATTTCTCTCCAGAGTCTCTGCCGCAACCCTTGAATTCGAAAATATCCCGTCCGAGCTGATGAACCTTCTCTCCCAGTCCGTTCGTCTATCTCCCGATCCCGTGGCGGTTATGGTTGCTCAGGACAGGATTCTCGAGAAAGAGTTTCTGAATAAACTGGCCATCCCAACGGTACCATACCGATCTTTCCAGAGTGAGTCAGAAGTGGAGCTGATGCACGATGGAGAACTGGATCTTTTTCCAGCGATTCTGAAGAGAAGTCGATGGGGGTATGACGGTAAGGGTCAAGTTCCGGTCAAGGACCTGACAGATCTTAAAGCCGCCTACTTTCAGCTGGGAAATGTTCCCTGCCTATTGGAAAAACGGATTTCGCTGGAAAAAGAAGTTTCTCTGATCTTGTCGGGGAATCCCAAAAATGGATATGCGTTTTTTCCTTTGATTGAAAACATTCATGTCAATGGAATCCTGCATACAAGCGTTGCCCCGGCCAGCGTGGATCCGAACGTCCAGGCTGTGGCTCGGGAGATTGCTCTTTTGATTGCAGAACGTCTTTCTTACGAGGGTGTTCTGACGGTCGAATTTTTTCTGGATAGCCATGGAAGGGTTCTTGTCAACGAACTAGCTCCCAGACCCCATAACAGTGGGCACTTCACAATTGATTCCTGCGGCATTAGCCAATTTTCACAGCAGATCAGGGTTTTGGTCGGAGCTCCTCCGGCTGTTCCTGTCCTGACTGGAGCTGCTGCAATGGTCAATCTTCTGGGGGATTTGTGGGTGAAGGGCGATCCGGATTTTTCAGTCGCCCTTTCAAGCCCCAAGGCAAGACTGCACCTCTATGGAAAGAAAGAGGCCAGGGTTGGTCGAAAAATGGGCCACATCACGGTGCTGGACGAGTCTGTGGATCTGGCCCTGGAGGAAGCCTTGAGAATCTATCGACACCTTCAAACAAGCTGACCTTAGGCTTCGCTGATCAAAACTTCAGCGGCATGAATGAAAAGCTCGGGATCCCTCAGTCCACCGATAAAGATCCTGTCTCCCCCGCTGTTGACCATGACAAGAGTTGGCCGGACAGAGACACCTTCTTCGGATCCTTTTTTGATATCGGATTCGAGCTGTAGACGGATGCTTTCCCCGGAAGACAGTTTCTCCAATATTTCCGGATCCAACCCCACTTTTTCCCCAAGATCCCTTAACGATCCTGTTTTTGTAAGATCTCTTCCCTCTACAAAAAAAGCGCGTCGGAGTTGTCGAAGATATTGATCTCCTTTTACGGGATCGATCGATAGAGCTGCCAGAACCCATTTCGAAAGAATGGAACCATCTTTTGGAACAATTCCTTTTTCCCATGGGGTCGTAGTCATTTCCACGCCAGTGGCTTTGGAGGCTTTTCGAACCTTTGAGGCAAATTCAGAAGGAGCTTTCATCTCGTGGGCTGCCAGGAAAGTATCAAGCAACTGGTAAAGAGGCAGCATTCGATGATGGAAGACGATCCTGTTTCCCATTGTGTCTTTAAATTCCCCTATGGCTTTTTCTGCGGCAAAGCTCCAGGAGCAGAGAGGATCTGTAAACCATTGAACGTCGATGATTTTTTCAGGGTTTGATGATTGGTCGGTCATGTGAGGCTCCCTTATGTGAGGATTTATTTACCGGATGGATATTTTGGGTTCTGGTCAATATGCTGCAGGCTTTTTAATCGTTCAAGCATTTTTTGGGCTTGAGAGATGTTTTGTCTAAGGGACTTGTCTCCCGGAGAGAGAAGGAGAGCATCACTCCAGTAACGTATGGCTCTCCTGAGATGCTGTTTGCCATATTGCTTGAACCCTTCTTCGGTCAGGTGGTTTTCTTTCTTTTTCAGTATGGATTGCATCTCTACCAGTTTTTGATTGGATGGATCAATCGATAGCCCTTTTTTGATATCGAGAAGGGCGAAATGATCTTTCCCTTCATCAAGCCGGCGTTTTGCCAGATGGGCATAGGCATCGGTCTCAACCGATTTCTCCAGATCCTTCGGAAGACGGAAACTGCTTTTGCTTTCTTTTAAGGCCTGGAACTCCTTGCCTGTGGAGATGAGGCTGTCGAGATAAGTTTCTGTCAGTTCATTCGGAATCATCTCCGGATGATTTTTAAAAAAAACGGGGTCCCTTTTTTTAAGGGATTCCATTTTTTCGAGAGACTCTATGCCCAACCCTTTTTTTAAATCCTCGTCCGCGTCCCTGATATCGTTTTTGTCCCAATCCATTCTGATTTTGTTTTGCATGGATAACTTGAGGGAAGGATTCTGGATCCGGGAGAGTTCTTTTTTTGCCGCGGGATAATTTTTGATGGCCAACAGATGATTGATTCTCTGGATGGTCAGCTGGTCCAATTCCTGTGGTGTTGGAGTGACAGGTTCTTTATGTGGTGAAACCTGTTCTGTGCAGGAAGAAAAGGTTGCAAGAATCCAAAGAAACAAGAATCCTGTGACGAAGGTCTGGTTCACCTTCGGGAGCAATGTTTTCAGACTTTCCAATCGGTTCATTCTCATTTTTTCCTGGTAGGCCGTTTGCTGTCGACAAGGCAATACTATACTCGTTCGCTTACCCGGGCTCCAGTACTTTCAAGATTCTCACAGGCGACTCGATACCTTTGAGAAGCACCTGCTGAGGGGGTGAGCAATGAATCTCTCCATGCAGTGCTTCTTTCAGGTCTTCGGAGATCAGGATTTCTCCCGGTCCGGACAGAGATTCAATCCGTGAGGCGATATTGACCGCCTGGCCCACGACAGTATACTCCATTCGACTGCCTGAACCGATATTTCCCACGATGCAGTCGCCCAGATGTATCCCAATGCCAAACTCAACAACGGGAGACCCTTCCGATACTCTTTTTGAAGATTCCAAGGCAATGGCCGATTGGAGGGAGATGGCACACTTTAATGCTGAATCGGGATTGGAAGGAAGAAATTCCGGAATTCCGAATACGACCATGATGCCGTCGCCCATAATATTGCTGATGTATCCGGAATGGCTCAGGATGATTTCGAACATGGGAAGATAATATTCATTCAAAAGGGTCACGACCTGTTCTGACGGCAGGTTTTCGGACAAGGTGCTGAATCCCCTGATATCTGCAAAAAGGATGACGACCTTTTGGCGAATCCCTCCAACATGGATGAGTTCAGGATGTTCCATGACCCGTTCGGCAATATCTCTGGAGACATAACGTGTGAGGGCATTTTTCAGCGCATCGGATTTTTTCAGTTCAGTGATCATTCCGTTAAAGGCCAGGACAAGATCCCCGAGCTCATCATTGGAGCTTGGAATCACCGTGACGGACAGATCTCCTTTTCCAATGGCCTGTGTGGCACGGTGAAGCTCCCTGACAGGTCTGGAGAGCATTCTGGAAAGGATGAGAGCTCCAAAAAAAGAAAGGATGGCTCCAAAAAGGGAGATGATCAAAAAGGAGTGACGAATGTCTTTTTGTGCAGCGAGAACTGGATCTTCGGAGAAGATCACGAGAAGTGTCCCGATTCTGATGCCAGCATAGAGGATCGGTGTTACGAGAAGTGCATCGTTTCCCTGGTCTATGTCCGGGATGATCCTTATCGTTGAACCCTTCCGAAGAGATTTCAGGTAATCAGAGATTTTCCTGTTGAGAACGCCTTCTCTTGTATCCGCTATGATCTTTTTGTCCATTCCGAGTATGAGAAGGCGGCTGATTCCGGAGCCGGCGGGGGGATTGGCCAGTACATTTTCGATTTGCAGCCGATTTTCAAGGAGCAGTGGAGCTGCAATCGTTTTGGCCATCTGAAGTGCGATCATTTTGGTTTCATTTTCAAGGAGAACCTGAATTCTCCCTTCAATCTGATTCTCGAGTAAATAGTCACCTTCCAGAATCGCGATCAGAAAAATCGAAAGTGAAAAGATGAAAATCTTGTAAAATAATGGCATTTTTATCATGGAGAAATTCTTGGATACCAAGAGTTATCCCTTCAGGATGGGTCTTGATCTTTATGTTTTTCCAGTTTCAGAGCCATGTCGGGAGATCATAAATGGTCTTCATTCGTTTGGAACGGAAACGGCTTTCGTCTTCTGCAACCATGATACAGAATTTTTTAGAGATCGGCATGGCTTCAACTATTTTGAGCGATAGGATCCAATCTTTGAAGTGGTGGATGTTTCTGACGGATGGAAGCATCCTTTGCCGGGGATACTGATGCGAGGGAAAAGAATGCGATACGGTAAGATCGGGAACTTGCTTGTCGGACTTGCCATTTTGTTTTGTCTATGGGGTTTCAGTACAGCTCCTGTCTGTGGCGCGGAATCCATTTCTTCTGTCGCTCATCCGGTGGATTTCGATGTTCTCAAGCGGGCGCAAAAGGATTTACAGCAAGACCTCGGACTTCCCGATCATTCTGATTCAGGACTCATTGAAAACCCACCCCATCGAAACCCAAGCACCTCCGGTCTGGAGGAACATCCGTTTCTGATTTCGGTCTTGCTGATTGCTTTGGGGGTTGGGATTATTCTGTTGGGGTGGGTTATCCGGAGCGAACAGAAAAGGGAATCTTCCGTCCCGAGCGAGGGTTCTTCTTTTCTGGATTCAGATGATTCCGATGGCATGGAACTGGAAAAATCTCCTCCCAAGAAGGACTTGCCGGATACCCGGTCGAAAAAAAACAGGAGACCCCTCCTGTCTTCAACCGTTTCGCGTTCTCCAGGAACGTTTTTATCTTACATGGAAAGGCTGGACAGCTTTCTTCAAACACTTCAGGCCAATTCCTCAGAGCCGGACTTGTCCTGCGTAGCGCTTTATCATCTGAAAAGCAATTCCGCTTTTCATACATTGCTCTCCCGTTCGGCAGGAGCACGTTTCCCAAGATTTTTTCGTCCCTCACTTTTGTCTGCGTCAACACAGAATCTGCTTTTGACAATGAAGACAGGAGACTTGGATCGGAAACAGGCAGCCTTTGGCATGACGACCATTACCGATGGGAATATCGATTCCCTATGTGTTTTGTTTTTCGACCAGAGGGGTGTTTCTTATCTGATCTATTTTTCAGAAATTCGAAACGAACATTCCGGGAAATGGTTTCGCTCCGTTTCCCAGAGCCGGGTCGAGCTGCTTTCGGCTCTGGAGCTTCATCTGAAAGATTATTCGCGTTTCCATTACCAAATCCCGGAGGATACATTCGATGGGTACGGTGTCCTTGACGGAAGAGGTTTCGAGAACCGGCTTTTCCAGGAGCTTGAAAGGGCTGACCGGTTGAAGACGGAAACACTGCTTTTTGTTTTTTCTGTCAAGGATCTCAAGCATCAGGAAGGAGCGGTTGAAATGGAGGAGGAGTTCATGGATCGCTTCCAGCGAGGTGTGAGTCTCGAGATCCGTAATGGAGATTCTCTCACCCGTGCGGGAGATGGCCATCTTTTTCTCCTTCTTCCTGAAACACTGGAAGCGGATGCATCCATCATCACAAGTCGGCTTCAGAAAATTTTTGACTCGACCAAGGAGGCGCTTCATCGGAAAGACCTTGTTCTTGGTTTTCGTGAAATTTCATTGCATGGGGCTGAAAAGGAAAAGCTTTTTGCATTTTTATCCACTATATGAAATAAACAGCTTTCTTTTTTCAGAATGGATTTTCCTGATTCCTCATTCTCTCAGATGATGACAGTCTTTTCTGGTCTATTGCTTATTGCATTTTCCGGGGGGAGGGTGTATACATCTGTCGATCCATGTGTGGCGGGAATGATGCCGGAAGCCATTATAGATGAATAATCATGCGCGATTGACGACGCAATGACGGCTTGGTTCCCGACCAGAAGCCCCTGGGGGGGGAGATTAACCCATCTGTTGCCCAATAAGAATTGGCAGCAGGCGTTCCGAAGGAGGACACTTTGAACAAGAGCAAACATCCGAAGGGAAGGGGCATTCGGTCAATCAAGACGGCAGCCGTAGCTGTCTCTCTCGGTATCGGCATGACGCTGATGGCGGGGCAGGCATT
>JAKCCY010000133.1 GCA_021838765.1 Nitrospirota bacterium | reverse complement strand
GAAAAGCGGTCGATCGGGGACAGGCCCTGGCGCACTACTGGGAGCTTTACCAGGAAGGACTCTCCCGGGAGGATCTGTTGAGAAAGGTTCCCTACGTTTCGTTCTGGAGAGAATACAAGCGGCGTTGTCCGACCATTCCCCTGGAGTTCGGACGGACCCATCCTCCGGGAGCGTGCTGCGAGGTGGACTATAAGGGAAGCCGTCCGGGGTTTGGATACACGGATCCGGTCACGCGGTCCTTCGTGGTCTGCGAGCTCTTTGGAGCGGTTCTGGGGTTCAGCCAGTACCTGTCCGTCGATGTGACCCTCACCCATTGGAAATCAGGGGTGCGAGAGATTTGGGGTTTAGGGGGGCAGTGATTTGAAATTGAGGGGGTCAGAATCGTGAAATCCGGCAGCGAGCTCCAGAAGCTGGCCAACGAACTCTCTATTCCGGTCCAGGTGTGCCATTTTCCTCCGGGAACGGAGCAAGTGGAACAAGATCGAGCACCGAATGTTCTGCCACATCACGGCCAACCGGAGAGGACGTTCCCTGGTCAGTCGGGAAGTCGTGGTGAATCTGATCGCAAGCACCACGACCTGGCAAGGCCTGAAAATCAAGGCGGGCCTCGAAGAGAACCGCTATGAGGCCGGGATCAGGGTGCCGGATGACGAGATGGTCACCGCCCTGTCCATTGAACCAGCGGAATTTCATGGGGAATGGAACTGCCGGATCAATCCCCAGGCAAGTTCAATGTAAGTGTTCATGTTGTTTTTGCTAGATTCCTAAAACCTTTGCCTCCCTTTCGGATGGAACGGCCATCGAAAACCCGAAGTTCCTGAAACGCTCCGCCAAAAGACTGGCGCAGGCCCAGCGGAAACTGGCTCTTCAGGAGAAAGGATCTCCTGAAGGAATAAAGGCCAAAAAGGTCGTGGCAAAAGTTCATGAGCGTATTTCGAACCAGCGCTCCGACTTTGCCCACCAGAAATCGACGAAGATCGTGAATCAGTACGGACGGATCTTTGTCGAAGACATCACCGTGAATGAAATGAACTCTCATCGCTGTATGAACCGTTCGATCCGTGATATGGCGTGGTCGCAATTCTTCTCCTTTCTCTCGTACCTGTGGACACCGGCAGAAGATGCCGCTGTCCTGCCGGACGTATGTCTGTCCGTGTTGTGGAATGGAAAAGGATCGGGACCACAACGCCTCCCTGAACATTTTGAGACTCGGGCTTTCGTCTCGGGGTTAGCCCCAAAAGCCCCCACTACAACCATTGCATGGTTTAGTGGCGGGAGCAGTCACTCGTGCTTTGATGGGGGACTTGACATGGTCGTGAGGGTCAAATGATCGATCTTGACCTGCTCTTCCTGGAGCTCAAACCACAGGGCATGCATGACCGAAAGGGTTACGGCCATTGTGACTCCAATAATCCAGACGAAATACCACATGATCCCAACTCCTTTTTTTAGTAAAGAGTGTGTTCTTCCCGCGAGACTGATTCAATGGTGACAGGGCCGCGAAGAACCCAGTAGGCCCAGCTTGTATAGATGATGGTAATGGGCGTGAGGATCAACGTTGCCCAGAACATGATCTGGAGCGTCAAACGGCTTGATACGGCATCCCATGCGGTGAGGGAGGCACCCGGATCAAGGCTTGACGGCAGAATGAACGGAAAAAGGGAAACGGAAGCGGTCAGGATCACGCCCACTCCTGCCAGTGTTGACCCGGTGAAAGCGAGTCTGCCGCTTTTAAGCCACCCTCCCAGAAAGGCAAGGAATGTGCCCAGAAAAACGGTGATCACGATACCCCATAAGTCCGGGTGGGCGTGGAAGTTATTGAGCCAGGCACCCTGTTCCCGGACAACGGTTTTTGCAAGAGGGTTAGGCATGTCCTGTGGCCCGGGTCCGGAGATGATCCTGTATCCCGGGATGCGGGTGACCCAGACTCCAATGGCCGCATAAAGGAGTCCGGTGAGGAGGGAAAGACAGGTGACCGCCTTTGCCGCCCTTTTTTGAAGGACCGACTCCGTTCGCACAAGAAGATATGCGCCACCGTGGAGTGCGATCATTGAAAGGGACAGGGCTCCTGAAGCAAGCCCGAAGGGGTTCAGTAGCCCCCAGAAGGTTCCTTCATAAAAAGACCTCATCGAGTTGTCAAGGCGAAAGGGAACCCCTATGAAGAGATTTCCGAAGGCAACACCAAAAATCATGGCCGGTACGGTTCCTCCGATGAACAGTCCGCCGTCCCAGAATGTTCGCCAGGAGGGATTTTCGATCTTGCTGCGGTAGTCAAAGCCGACAGGTCTGAAGAAAAGTGCCCATAAGACCAGAAGCATCGCAACATAAAATCCCGAAAAGGCGGTGGCATAAACAATGGGCCAGGCAGCGAAAAGAGCGCCGCCTGCGGTGATGAACCAGACCTGGTTGCCCTCCCAGTGTGGTCCGACACTGTTAAGGAGGACTCTCCGCTCGATATCGCTCTTTCCGATCCACGGCAGGAGAAATCCAACGCCCATGTCAAATCCGTCCGTGATAAAAAACCCTGAGAGAAGGACAACGACAAGCCCCCACCAGAGCTCTTTGAGTGTTCCGTAATCAAACATGGAGGTCTCCTTTATCAAGCATTCCTGAAACGCCCCTCGATGTGTCGGTTTCGGAATAAAGCTCGGAGACGGGGCCGATTTTCGCATATTTTCTCATCAGGACAATCTCGATAACCAGAAGCACGGTATAAAACAGGGTGAACCCCACGAGAGAGAAAATCAGGCTTCCGGTTGTGAGGGATGAGGTGGACAGAAAGGTGGGGAGGATCCCATAGATAGACCATGGCTGCCGTCCGTACTCCGCGACAAGCCATCCCAGCTCGCTTGCGGCATAAGGCAAGGGAATGGAGAAAATCGCGAGCCTTAAAAGCCACGCTTTCTCGTCGCATTGGCTTTTGCTCGAATAGTAGAAAGCGGCGGCAAAAAGAGCCAGAAAGAAAAATCCAAGACCGACCATTGCCCGAAACGCCCAGAACAATGGTGTTACGCGAGGGATGGTATCAAGTGCTGCCTGATGGATTTGTTCCTGCGTCGCAAGGGAAACGTCCTGTGTATATTTTTTTAGCAAAAGTCCAAAGCCGAGATTATCCTTTTCAGACATAAATTCTTTTCTGAGTTCGGTGTTTTTGGGATCCTTGCGGAATTTTTCGAGAGCCTCGACCGCAAGGATCCCTTTCCTGATCTTCACTTCATTGTTGACCACGATTTCCTTGATTCCGGGGATGGCTGTGTCATAGGTGCGGGTTGCGATCAGCCCAAGGACCCAGGGGATGCGTATCTGGAAATCGTTTTTCATGTTCTTCTGGTCCGGTATTGCGATCAGGTTGAATGAGGCCGGAGCCGGCTCGGTGTCCCACATGGCTTCCATGGCCGCAAGCTTCGTTTTTTGCCCGATTCCATCAAGGTATCCTGACTCGTCGCCAAGGATGATGACAGAGACTGTGGCTGCAAGGCCAAAGGCGGCGGCAATCCGGAAGGATCTCCTGGCGACTTCCATATGTCTTTTCTTCAGGAGGTACCAGCCGCTGATACCAAGCACAAAGCAGGAGGCTGTTACATAACCTGCGCTCACGGTGTGGACAAACTTGGCTTGGGCTGTCGGGTTCAGAAAGAGAGCCCAGAAACTTGTGACCTCCATGCGCATGGTATCCGGATTGAACTGGGCCCCCACTGGGTTCTGCATCCATCCATTGGCCACAAGAATCCACAGGGCGGAGAGATTGGTTCCTGTCGCCGTCATGATGGTGGCAAAAAGATGGCCGCCTCTGGAGAGCCGGTTCCATCCAAAAAAGAACAGGCCCACAAAGGTGGATTCGAGAAAAAAGGCCATCAGAGCTTCAATGGCCAGGGGCGCTCCGAAGATATCTCCCACATAATGGGAATAATAAGACCAGTTCGTTCCGAACTCGAACTCCATGGTCAGACCTGTCGTGACTCCCAGGGCGAAGTTGATTCCGAAGAGCTTTCCCCAGAACCTGGTCATCTCTTTGTAGATGGGCTTTCCTGTCATGACATAGACCGTTTCCATGATGACCAGAAGATAAGTCATCCCCAGGGTCAGGGGCACAAACAAAAAATGGTAAAGAGCCGTAACGGCAAACTGCAAACGGGAGAGATCCACTAAACTTTCATTTGGCATCGATGATCCTCCTTGGGCATTGGTTTTGATTTGATCAAACATTGGATCGTAATATCGATGCCAATTAAGCTGATCCTGTCCAAATAGCCTTTCCAGGGGAGTATTTTGTCAAAATTGGCAAAGGAGATCTGATGTCATCTCTTGGATTCAAGTCTGAAGTGCAACAGGCAATGGTGATTGGGCATATTGGATTTCCACCCCAAGGGGGATCCCATGGGCGACCGGTATCCCGGAACTTTTCGTGGCTTATGATTGATACGGTCCAGGGCAAGTTGTCCTTGACCATTTTTGATGTTCGAGCATCCCATGCCCTTGGGAAAAGACCGCAGCACAAGCTATTACTGTTCTCATGCAATCCGCTTTCAGCATGGCGGCGACTCTTTCATGCTCGGCGAATTTCTTGCCATTGTCAAAGGTCATGGGATGGAAAAGCTCCTTGTGGGACCTTAAGGGATGAGTCACGACCGCCGCTTGGCCAGTGTGGCAAGTGTTCCTGTGTGATTTTTCCCAATGACGGTATCCCCCTCCCAATCGCCAATACGTGACTTGTGCCGGACGACTTCAGGACGTTTGGCAATACGGGCGCGATTCTTGATTGTCCCTCGTCGTTTTTGCCCATTGGAGTAGACCTTTCGGCGTGGCTTCTGCCTCCGTAAAGGCAGATGGAGCCTTCCATATTCCTGTGCCGGTCTCGTGACAATTTTGTAGGATTTGAAGACTTTTTGCCTTTATTAGTGAAAATGTTACGATAAGAAATAAACACCTTCCTCTGATCTGGATGATTTATCAAAAAGGGGCCTCTATTATCGAGCTCATGATGGAGTTGTTTGATGCTTAGGATGACTGGTCGAAAGCCACCTGGTCAGGCTTCTTCGGAGATCGCGAAGGAACTTCCTTATATTGTCGGTGTGGTGGCCTCTGCCGGGGGACTTTCGGCATTTAACGAATTCTTGAAGGGAATTCCTCCCGATAGCGGTCTGGCCTATATATTTCTCCAGCATCTTGACCCCTCCCATGAAAGTGTCCTTTCCGAAATCCTTCAAAAAGGAACCTCTCTTAAGGTTGTTCCCGTTCAGGTTCCGGTCCGCGTCAAGCCGAATCACCTGTACGTGATCACTCCAGGAACATCCCTTCTGATCCGGAACGGGGTCCTTTCCCCGTCGGATCTCACCGGAGAGGGCGGCCACCACCAGCATCTTTTCGATCAGTTTCTGGAGTCTCTGGCCTCTGATCTGAAGGAGAGGGCCGTTGGAGTGATCCTTTCGGGGGCCGGTTCGGATGGTTCTGCCGGGATTTCGGCAATCAAAAACCATGGCGGGGTAACCCTGGCCCAGGATGACACCGCGATATTTCCTTCAATGCCGACAAGTGCCATTTTAACGGGGTCGGTGGATTTTATTCTCCCCCCCTTTCTGATTGCCCAGAAAATTGTCTCGCTTCACCAGCCAACAGTCGGACTTGAAAACGAAGGTCCCTTCTCCGAAGAGTCCCTTCCGGCTGAGAAAGAAGAAGACAGCGTTGTTCCGGATGACTACAGAAAGGTTGTGGCACTTCTTAAGCTTCGTACCGGCGTGGATTTTTCCCTCTACAAATCCCGTCCTCTTCTCCGGAGGATCACCCGAAGAATGATGCTTTCCGATATCCGGGAGCTCCCGGCCTATCTCAGTCTTCTGGAAAAAAGCGACGGAGAGGTTGCGGCTCTTTTTTCGGACATCCTTCTCGATGTGACCGCGTTTTTCAGGAACCCTCATGTGTTTGAAAAGCTTTCCGAGTCAGTCTTGCCAAGACTCTTGGGCGGCAGGACAGGCGAAATGCTCCGGATATGGGTTGTCGGCTGTTCCTCGGGAGAGGAAGCCTATTCCCTTTCCATCTTGTTGACCGAGTTTTGCGAAGAGCATTCTCTTCCGGCCCATTTCCAGATTTTTGCCACGGACCTCAATGATGACCTTTTAAGGATTGCCCGTGCGGGAGTTTATGAAAGCCGGTCGATGGAAGGTGTTTCACTTGAGAGGCGGTCCCGGTTTTTTACCCGGGAGGAGGGGCTCTATCGTGTTTCGGGGCTCATCCGGGACAGGATTGTCTTTGCCCGTCACAACATTCTGAAGGATCCTCCGTTTTCCCGGATGGATCTCGTCTCCTGCCGGAATCTTCTGATCTACCTGGACCCTTTTGTCCAGAACAGGGTTATTCGTCTTTTCCATTATGCCTTGTCTCAAAAAGGATGCCTTCTCCTGGGGCTTTCCGAATCCGTCGGGGCAAGTTCCGTGCTGTTTCTTCCTGAAGATAAAAAACTGAAGATCTACTGGAAAAAAAATATCAAGGGCGGTTCAAGTCTTCCCATCTCCCCCAAATCTCCGGGATTTGAACCCATCAGGAAGGGCAGTGATGGGATAGCTGATCTTCTCCCGGCCTGGAAGGCCGAAAAGGAGGTCGCCAGGATTCTCATCGGGGAATATGCTCCTCCCGGCGTTCTTGTCAATGGCCAGATGGAAATCGTCCATTTTTTGGGTGCAATGGCGGATTTTCTGGAAACTCCCTCGGGAAAACCCAGTCTTGATCTCTTCTCCCAGATGAAAAGACCGCTTGTTCCCCAGATCAGGCAGCTCCTTGCCACCGCGAAGAGCGAGCAAAGGACGGTGACGAGAGAGGGCATCGCTCTTCACCTGGAGTCGGGGGAAGTCCTGCTGTCACTGAAGGTGATCCCTCTTAAAAACTTGCCCAGTCCGTATTTTCTGATCCTCTTCGAGAAAGGGGGATGCCAGGGAGACCATCGCTCTTTGTTGCCTGTGAAGGGTCGCCATGATGGTTCCCGGTCCGGATCCTTCACGGACGAACAGGCTTCTTCGAGGATTGCCTTTCTGGAGTCGGAGCTTCTGGAAACGCAGGATTATCTGGAATCACTGAAGGAGCAGCATCAGTCGGTCATTGAAGAGCTTCAGGCGACAGGAGAAGAGGTCCAGTCGGCGAATGAAGAGCTTCAAAGTACGAATGAGGAAATTGAGACCTCCAACGCAGAGCTTGAGTCTGCCAATGAAGAGCTTCAGACGATTAATGAGGAACTTTCCGAGCGGAATGCGGAACTTTTACGGGTCAACAACGATCTTGAAAATCTGTCTGTCAGCATCAATACCGCTATCCTGGT
>JAKCCY010000012.1 GCA_021838765.1 Nitrospirota bacterium | reverse complement strand
AAGCTCAGGTCCATGGGGTCGGTGGAAGAGGATTAGTGGAATAGGATTAACGGAGATGGTTTTGGGTCAGAAGTGCCATTCCAAAGGTCGCTCCCCCGCCAAACGCGCCAAGAAGGACTTTTTCTGGTATTTCCCCCTTTTTTTCAAGGTGCAGGGCCAACGTGAGAGGGATGCTCGATGAAGAGGTGTTTCCAAAGCGGGTGAGTGATACGGGAATCTTTGCCCGGTCGAGGTCAAGCCGCCTTGCCAGCGAATCGATCAGGCGGCCATTGGCCTGGTGAAAAACAAAAAGGTCGATTTCAGGGATCTCCGTTTTGAACCGCTCGAGAAACGACGGAATCTCCCGTTCCAGTGTCCGGATGGCTTCCCTGTAGACTCTTCCTCCGTCCATTCTCAGAATGGGGGCTCCGTTGCAGGAATCGGCCTCTCGAAAAATAATGGGTGCCAGCTCGCCTTTGGCTCCGATGTGGCTTCCCTCAATCCTGAATGCTCCGGTTACCCCGGACAGGAGCGTGGCGGTCGCCATGTCCCCGAAGAGGATCGCTGTTTCCGCTCCGTGAATCGGACAAAGCTGCAGGGATTTTTTTTCAAGAGTCACGAGAAGGACGTTTTGGTGTCCTCCCGACTGGATCATCGATCTGGCTACCGTCAGGCCATAGATATAGCCGCTGCAGGAAGCATGCAGGTCAAAGGCCGGGACGCCGCGTCCGGAGGCTCCCATCTCGGCGGAGATCAGTGCTGCGGTCTGCGGGAGAAGAAGGGCCGGTGTCGAGGTCGAGACAATGATGAGGTCTATCCCCCGGATCAGTTCCTGGTCCGTGTTTTTCGCCAGGTCAATGATGGCTCCCATGGCAAGATCGACCGGGTCCCCTTCCCAGCGTGACCGGCTCTGTATTCCGGTCAGATCTGAAATGGTTTGTGGCCGATGGCCTGTTTTTTCGCCGATATCCTCATTGGAACAAAAGCTGACCCGCCGGTTCCACCCGATGGCCCGAATGTAGACTCTTCTGGCGGGGGTATGGGATGATGGACGGAGTTTGATCTTTTTGGGGGAATGAAGATTCATGGGAGGATTCTATCATGTCTTTTGAGTGGATGGCTGCTCGAAGTCCACTTTCCAGTATTGTCCGGTCCGGTCTGTTTGTGCTTTTGATCCTGGCTTTTTCCGGCTGTTCAATCCTTGGTCTTGGGGACCCGAAACCGACTGACAGCCATACCCATGCATTCCGGACGAAACGTTTCGGAACTTCAGCGTTGCTTGATGAGGCTTCGCGATTTTATTTCAAGGGTGACTTTATTGAGGCCAGAGGAGAGTACAAGCGCTTCCTCGAACTTCATCCGACCCATCCTCTGGCGGCATTTGCCCAGTACCGGATGGCGTTGTGTGACTACTACCGGATTTTGTCCATCGACCGTGATCCGACTCCCTTGAGAAAGGCGCTTGCCGACTTTCAGAAGGTGATCGACGAGTATCCGGATTCTGATTATGTTGCAAGGTCCCAGAAAAAAGTGGCTTACTGCAGGGACCGTCTTTCCAAGTCTCATTTCTATGTAGGCTACTTCTATTACAAGACCAAACGCTACAAGGCGGCGCAGGGCCGTTTCAATACGATCCTTCTGAAGTATCCGGATTCGACGATTTACGAAAAGTCCCAATATTATTACGCCCTTTCCTCTTTCAAGCTGAAAGAGAAATCCCGGGCGGCGAGAATTCTGAAAAAGCTGATCCGGCAGTCCCCCAATTCGCCCTATGCCAAAAAATCGAAGGTTCTTCTGGATTACTGGCAAAGGGAAGGGGAGATCTAGCGGTGTCCCTTTTCCCGCTGGCTCTTGATCTTTATGATCATCCGGCACTGGTTGTCGGGGCTGGAAAGGTGGCTCAAAGGAAAATCCGGCGGCTTCTTTCTTCCGGTGCCAGGGTCCGTGTCGTTTCTCCGGTGGCTTTGGAAGAAGTCGAAGGGTGGGCATTGTCGGGCCAGATCGAATGGATCAGGAGGGAATATCATCCTGGAGATGAGACGGGGTACTGCCTGGTGTGGGCGATGACCGATGATTCGAGACTGAATGGGGAGATTGCCGTGAGGGTGAAGTCGGCCGGCGGGTTTTGCGACACGGCGACGATTTCGGCCGGGCGAACGATGCGGTCTCTTGCGCAGGATAACATGGGTTCCCTTCTGATTGCCGCCACATCTTCTCCGCCGGATCCGCTTTTTTCGAGGATGATTGTTCGGGAGATGGGGGCCATGCTGAGGGAGGAAGGTATTGAAACCATCTCCATTGAGCATGGATGCCTTCGGGAAGCTCTTCTGCTTGAGAAGCTGCCCCTGGAGGAGATATCCCGGGTGGATCTGGCTTTTTTCAGGGAAAATCCGGACTTTTCGGATCGTCTTGTCCTCTATGGGGAATGGTTTGGACAGAGTGTTTCCGATCGTGTGCGGTCGTGCGTTTTGAAAAGGGGTGAACAATCGTGATGTGGGCGTTGGCCAGATCGATCCAGGCCCTTGGGCTGGCGATCACTTTTGCGGACATTATCCTGTTCTTTTTCCGGAATATGACGATGATGTTTTTGTTGAAGCTCTTCATCATCGGTGTTGTCACTTTTTATCTGGGATACTTTTTGCTGTCCCTTTCCGGCGGCCGTCCGGGGTCCGGACGGATTGATCGTTAGGAGCTGTTGCGATCTGTCTGTTCTTTTGCTAGAATGCCGGCCTTGTCCTCGTTTCATGTGCCGAAGTGGTGGAATGGTAGACACGCACGTTTGAGGGGCGTGTGGCGAAAGCCGTACGGGTTCGACTCCCGTCTTCGGCACCAATGTAATCGTTCAGCGAAATCCCTTTTGTCAGTATGAGTATTTTCTCATTCGGGAGTTTTGACTCCTGTCCGTTTTCTCTTTCCTGTTTCTGTCTTTCATGATGCAACCGGAATTTTTCAGGGCTCGGGGATCATCTTGATGAATCCCGTGGGGCATTCATGCGCACAGATCCCGCAACCCTTGCAAAATCCGTAATCCAGAATATAGGGAGAACGATTTGTTCCTGATGACTTGAGGACGGCATTGTCGGGGCAGAGTGTCCAGCAATTGTCACAGCGAAGGCATGCTCCGCAGGACAGGCATCTGCCTGCTTCTTTCCGGGCCACCTCTTCGGAAAAACTTTCTTCTGGTTCATCCCAGGACAGGATCTCTGTGCTGGAGACGGGCGGGGTCATCGGGGAAGAGAAATCGAAATAGTTCAGATTCAGATTTTCGAAAGGGAGGGGAGACTTTGCCTCCCAATCGGGAGGAATGACTTCTCTCGAGAGAAAGAGGTTCATGGCATCGGCAGCTTTGCAGGCGCTTCCAATGGCATGGCTGACGGTTCCTCCCCCGGGGCAGGCATCGCCTGCGGCAAATATGCGACGGGAGCCCGTCAGAAATCCATTGCGATCAACTGTCAGTCGGGACCTTCCATGGGCGATGTTTTCAAGTCCGTCCGGGGAGAGGATCTGTCCTATGGCTGGAATGATCTGGTCCGCCATCATGACGGATTCCGTTCCTTCGAAGGAGTCCCGTCCGGTCGTTCCCGGGAAATGTTTTTTCCGGGCATGGACAAGCTCCACTCCAATGACCCTGTCATTCTGAAGGATGAGCCGGTTCACGGCTCTGTTGGGATGGATGGTCACCCCCTCGGAGATGGCTCTGGCGATTTCCTGGGGATTTCCCGGCATCAGTTCCTCTTTTGTGGTCTCTTGTCCGGGGAGGGACTCTTCGGTGATGATGTGAACTTCGCCGCTCCCCGTTCTCAGAAGGACGCGAGCCAGATCAAGGGCCGTATTTCCTCCGCCGACGATAACGACTTTTTTCCAGCGGGGGACCTGTCCGATATCCTGGTATTCCTTCAGTATTTCCAGGCCATGTCTCATCGAGGCCGGTGTCGTTCCTCCCACATCAAAGTTCCGGCTCTTCTGTGCTCCTGGTGCGAGAAAGACGGCACCGTAGTCCGATTCAAGCTCCTCAAGGGAAAAGTCGCGTCCCAGGCGCTGGCGGGGACGAAAAAGAATGCCTGTGGAGAAAAGGCGGGTGACCTCGCTGTCAAGAACTTTCCTGTCAAGTCTGTAAGAGGGGATTGCACTCCGGATCGTTCCTCCAGCTTCTGAAAGAGCTTCAAAGACAGTGACCCGGTATCCCCTTTTTCTCATCTGATAGGCGGCAGAAAGTCCGGAAGGTCCCGCTCCCACAACGGCAACCGGAGGAAGTGTATGGTCAGAAGGCATCATGGGGAAAGTCCATTCCTCCCTGATGGCGAGATCTCCCAGTGCCCGTTCCACGTTGTGGATGCCAACAGCACTGTCATAGGAGCCCCGGTGGCATGATGATTCACAGGGGTGGGGACAGACCCTTCCTGAAATGGCGGGGAATGGATTGGTTTCGACAAGCTTTTCCCATGCGCCCCTTGTGTTTCCTGAAGCCATGAGTCCAAGCCATGCAGAGATCTCTTCATGGGCGGGACAGCCAAAGTGGCAAGGGGCATCGGTTGGTGTGTAGACCGGTCTCTCGCTTCTCCATGACCCGGTGAAGTTACGGAGGGAGGTCACGGGTGAGGCAATGCTCCCGGCCTGGATTCCGGGTGCGATCTCTTCCCTGTCGTTTATGCCCATCGTTCACCGCCTCTCGTGACGGTGTCTGCGGATTGGGTATCGAGCCGGGAAGGGTCGTCTTCAGGGCCGACCATCAGTCCATAACGTTCTATATTGAAGTCGCACAGGGCCTGGAGATGGTCGCGCTCCTCCTGGGCAATCTCGGACTCTTCAAGAAGATGGCGGAAACGATCCTGTGTTCTTATGTAGTCAATCACAGGGCGTTTTTTCCGGATGGGCATGACATTGATGACGTTGCCCCTGTCCATCTCCAGGATCGGAAAGAGTCCTGTTTCAACGGCAAGCCGGTCGATTTCCACCGACAGGCGGCTTTCATGGCCCCATCCCAGCGGACAGGGAGAGTGAACGAGAATGAAGGTCGATCCCTCTTCTCCGAGGGCTTTTCTGACCTTTGAGCGAAGATCGGACGGGTAGGCGATGGAGGCGGTTGCCGCATAAGGCATCCGGTGGGCGCTGATGATGGAGAGAAGATCTTTCTTGTAGTGTCTTTTTCCTCTTGTTTTTGAGCCGACGGGAGACGTTGTTGTCCAGGCTCCGTGCGGGGTGGAGCCTGAACGCTGGACACCGGTATTCATGTAGGCTTCATTGTCGAAGCAGACATAAAGGACCGAATGATTGCGTTCAAGCATTCCGGAGAGGGCCTGGAAGCCAATATCGAAAGTCCCTCCGTCCCCGGCAAATGCGAGAACGCGCGTTGACTTTCCCTGTGCCCGCATTGCGGCCTCTATTCCCGATGCAACGGCCGCGGTGTTTTCAAAAAGCGAGTGGATCCATGGTGTTCTCCATGCAGACTCAGGCCAGGCTGAGCTGAAAATTTCCAGGCATCCGGTGGCGTTTGCGACAATGACGTCCGGACCTGCCGCTTCAAGGACCAGTCTGGCGGCCAATGCCTGCCCACAGCCCTGGCATGCGCGATGGCCGGCCTCAAGCCCGGTAAATCTGGGTTGCTGTTCTCTCAGGAGGTTCAGCGAAGCGCTCAGGGGAAGTTCTTCCATGATGATTTCTCCGCATGATTTGTTTTTTTGACAGGAAAGATTTCTTCCGAGATTCGGGAACGCTTGATATCTGCAAAAAGAAATTCCGGAGTATCGGGCGATTTTGAAAGGTTAACGAGGCTTCCGAGGAGGGAGAGAGGAAGGTCTCGTCCGCCGAGTCCAGCGACAGCATTGATGATCCTTGGTGCAGATTTCTGTCCAAAAAGGGCTGATCGGACCTCCATGCCCAGAATGCCTCCGCCACTTCCGGGAGAAAGTGAACGGTCGAGGACAATGAGTGTCTCGAGTCCACGGACTGCCTCCCGAAGCTCTTCGTTGGGGAATGGTCGGAATGATCGAAGCTTTAAGAGCCGGATCTGATCTTTCTCATCATGGGAGGCCAAGGCATCCGACAGCGTGCCAAAGACAGACCCCATTACCAGAACTCCGGTTTTTCCGGAAGGGTTCCCCGACTGGGAGATAAGGGCTCCTGAACGGCGACCGGTCAGCCCAAAAAAGAGATCGTCCGCTTCCCGGATGATCTCTTTTGCATTTTCAATGGCCTGGTGGTTTATATAGCGGGCTTCGGTAAAAAAATCGGGAGAAACAAGGGTTCCCACGGTCAAGGGAGCTCCCGGATCAAGTGTTCTGCGAAAACGAAAGGGGGGAAGAAAGGCGTCGACATCTTCCTGTGCCGGGAGATCGACCGGTTCGAGCGTATGGGTCAGTGTATAGCCATCGACGCAGACCATGACCGGAATTTCGGTTTTCTCAGAGATGAAAAAGGCCTGGATGGTGGTATCTACCGCTTCCTGGTTACTGGCGCAATAAAGCTGGATCCATCCGCTGTCACGAACGGACATTGAATCCTGATGGTCGTTCCAGATTGAAAGGGGGGCCGAGACCGCCCGGTTTGCGACCGTCATGACAGTGGGGATCCTGAGCCCTGCGGTATTGTAGAGGACTTCCGTCATGAGGAGGATTCCCTGGGCTGCGCTTGCGGTATAGGAGCGGGAGCCGGCGGCTGAGGCGCCCATGACAACGGATGCAGCGGAAAATTCGCTTTCTACGCTTATGTATTGTGCGGAAAGGGTGCCACTTGATATGAGTCCTGAAAGCCCTTCCACGATATGGGTTTGTGGAGTGATCGGATAAGCTGCCACGACCTGGGGGCGACACATGGCGACCGCCCTTGCAATAGCCTGGGATCCTTCCAGAGCTTCAAGCACGGGCTTGACTCCTGTCTTTTTCGGGCAAGGCTGCCCATGCATTTTTTTCCACCTTGACGGCTGCCTCCCTGACCAGCGTGAGGTTGGCTTCAAGGGTTTTTCCGGAGAATCGCCTGGCAAGTGCCTTTTCAAGACATGCTCCGGGTATGGTCCCGGTCAGAGAGAGAAAGGCTGAAACAAGAACGGTGTTCGGGATGGGTTTTCCAAGATGGGACAATGAGATCTCTGTTGCTTTGACCGTCGCTATTTTCATGTTTTCACGTATTGAAAGACCCCTTTGAGCAAGTTTTTCCATGATATCGGAGGCTTGTTTCCCGGAGTTTGCAAGAATCCCTCCGGAAGGATCAAATCCTCTGAGTGTTTCAGGCAGAAACAGAAGGGAGTCGTCCAGGACGATCAGGAAATCAGGAGAAAGAATCTGACAGTGGCGTGCGAAAGGGAGTTTATCGATCCGAACAAACGCGCTGATTGGAGCACCACGGCGTTCGGCTCCAAAGCTGGGAAAGGCCTGGGCATACAGTCCGCTTTCAAAGGCCGCCAGGGCGAGAAGGTAAGCTGCGGAAACGCTCCCTTGCCCTCCTCTTCCATGAATACGGATCCCGATCATCGCTGTTCTCCCCCTCTCCGGCTGTTATTGAGCAACCGCAGAGGATATTTGAGGCATGAACCGAGGAGATGAAAGGCCAAGACCTAATGTATAGAGATTACGCCCGGGTTTTGAGGGTTGCAACGAATTGACCGATTGAGGGACGTTCCCTCCTATATGTTGCCGAGTTTTTTCCGGGCAAGCCGTTCATGGGCCAGGACCGCTATGGCTGTTGACAAAAGTCTGGATCGGGGAGGGTCCGATCTCGATGTCAGTACGACCGGAACAGAATGGCTCGAAATAACGACTCCTGCCAATGTGGCTCCTCCAAAATATTCGAGATTTTTTGCCAGAATGTTTCCTGACACCAGGTCGGGTACGACAAGAATATCGGCTATTCCTGCAACAGGACTTTCGAACCCTTTCTCCCTGGCCGATTCGGCGGAAATGGCATTATCGAAAGCAAGTGGACCGTCAATGACTGCTCCATGGATTTGCCCCCTTTCCGACATTTTTGAAAGACATGCGGCATCGATTGTTGACGGTATGGACGGATTGACGGTCTCTATGGCGGAAAGAATGGCAACATGTGGCGTCTGAATGCCCATAAGAATTGCAAAATCGATTGCGTTTTGGGTGATGGACATTTTGCTGGAGAGATCCGGGGAGATGTTGACCGCGGCGTCGGTGACAAAAAGAAGTTTGGGATACGAGGGAAGCTCTGCGACAAAGACATGGGAAATTCTGGTGGAAAGAGGGATTTTTTTAATAAACGAGTGTAATAGCGTATCGGTATGGATATGGCCTTTTAAGAGGATCTGAACAGAGCCGTCTGTGAAAAGAGAAACGGCTTGATCGGCCGCTTCACGGTCGGAGCCGGTTTCAATGATCTCGACGGGAACAGGGGCGGGGTTGCGGCTGAAAAAATCATTGATCACCGAGGCGTTTCCCAGAAGGACAGGGTGTATGAAGTTTTCCTGCATGGCTTCGAGTACGCCTTCGAGAACCAGTGGATCTGATGCATTGACGACTGCGGCTCTCAGGGGAGGTGCCTTTCTGGCTTCTTCGAGAATCGAAAGAAAGCTTGTGGGGCAGGAAAGGTTGCCGGCCAATGCACTCCGCTTCTTCAGGGGCTTCATCCGTTTTCGCGCAGGATTCTCCCTCTCAGGCGTTTCTTGCCAGGAGGGAGGAATGCGCTCTTCTTTCTTTTAGGGGTTGATTTCAGGAATGTTTTCAAACGGGAAGAATCTCCAAGAAGATGACCTTGGGTTGATTCGATGGCGCCGGATGAAGAGGGCGGGGTCATTTTTAAACCGATGGAATGGTTCAGTAAGGCGTGTGGCTGGATCTCCGAAAAGGCGTTCTTTGCCAAGGTCTTCAATGCCTATGATCTCCATGATCTTCTGTGCCAGGAAGTCCGGGAAGTTTTTCGCCTCTTCCCTCTCAGGCGGTGATCCGGGCGATTGCCAAGGTTTCCGACAGCGACAAGCCATATGTTTGTTGCGGTCTTAAGTGAATACTTGACTTGCTCTCCATGACAACCGCTTCTCAAGTTCAGTGGTGGGGAGCTGATCAATGCTCCCTTCTGCTCAGTGAGCCTTCCATGATGACCGAAGCAATTTTCTGGGCGGAGCGCAGGAGGGATTTGGGGTCAAGCCAGGAGCTTCCGACAAGGAAGCCCGATAATTTGTCGCATGCAGAAATTTCAACAATGTTATCGGCTGTGATCGATCCTCCGTAAAGAAACTTAGGTCTTTCCGGCCAGGTAAATCCATCAAATCCATATGCGGTCACTTCACAGACATCCGATGCTCCGGCAACGACTCCGGATCCGATTGCCCAAATTGGCTCATAGGCGAGAAAAAGGGCTGTATAGACACCGTCTTCCCGAAGCACTCCGGCCCGATCCGCAACCGGTTGCAGCTGGGTCTTGATCACCTCAAAGGCTTGTCCGGATTTTCTGTCAGAGCTTGATTCTCCAAAACAGATGATCGGCATCAGTCCGGCCCGCAGGCAGAGATCTGTCTTGTCGCAAACATCTTCGTCCGTTTCCCCAAAAAAACGCCTGCGCTCGGAGTGTCCCAGGATGACTCCGCTTACGCCGATATCCAGGAGATTGGGGACTCCGACCTCTCCCGTGAATGCCCCCGATGTTCTTGTTGAGACATCCTGTGCAATGACACGAACCGGAAGTTCTTTCTGTCGGATGACCCTGACAAGGTGATCAAGGTAGACGCTGGAAGGAGCGAGGGCAATTTCGATCCCCGCTTCTTCCAGCGTCGGCCAGATCGCTGAAGCTGACAAAACGTCAACATAATCGTCAATCTGGGCCCGGGTCATATTCATTTTCCAGTTTGCCACAAGAAGCATTTCGACTCCTTATTGTTAATGTTCCAACGCACAGTTCTGACAGCTTTAGCATGTTCAACGCAGAATTCCCCCTCTTAGGTTCTTTCGCCAAGAGATGGATGAATGCTTGCATTGTCTCATTTTTCAAACTAAAGCAACAACATGCGTAAAACGTTCAGGTATCGGCTGTATCCGCCCCGCAAACAGGAAGCTCTCCTGAATCGACAATTGGAAGAGTGCCGCTGGCTCTACAACCATTTTCTGGAACACAGAAAGAACGCCTGGGAGTGGTACGGCGTTTCCCTGTCCTATTACGGACAGCAGAACACACTCCCCAGGGTTGGTCTCATGGTCTAAAAAAGCTTTACGTCGAACGAACTCGTAAATTTGACCGGGTGGTCTGCAATATCAAGGACCAGGCTGTACTGGCCTTCCTTGGTGATCGAGATGCCTGTGAACTTGATAAGGTTGGGAACCCGTCCGGGGGCAAGCTGGATTTGCCCGTTTAAAACCGGAGCTGCCATCCTTCCGGTGTCGAGATGCTCGATCCTGGCCTGAAATGTTCTCGTTTCAGTAAGGTCTGTGTCCAGAAGCTGAAAAAAGGTAAGGGAAGGAATGGAAAGTGGAAGGCCCCTGACGCCGATGATGGGGATCGGGGTCGCCGGATTTGGTGTATAAAGACCGATCAGTATGAGCTTGTTGGTGTTTTCGATGCGGATATCATCGCACATGAGGGTACAGACTTCATTGATGAACATGAATGGGGATCCTGTGTTTGGCGGTAGTCTCACCGCTGGGACTGTTTCCCGGCGACAGACTCCGCCGGTGTTTTGAGGTTTCTCATCATACCTGATTTTTGGATGAATTCCTTCCCCTTTCGATTGGAATTCATCCTCTTTGACCCAAAAACCGCTTTAAAAAAATGATTGGATTGACTTTGATTCCTGTTTTTGGATACAACAACCCACTAATGTTTTTTCAGGTAAGGCATGATCTGTTCGGGAGGCATGAATTTCCGGAACGGAGGACCTTGCTCGTCATGATCACGTTGGTCACTCATCTCTTTATCATATTGGAATGGTTTATCATTGGCAGACCTCCGCATTTCTCCAAGGAATCAAAATCCCCAGGATCGTTCCCGCACGAACCAGATCGATCGTCAGGAGTTGTTCCGGATTTTATATGAGCGATCTTTTCTGTATCGTCCGGAGAATCCCTTTGTCCTGTCTTCCGGCAAGGTCAGTCCCGTATATCTTGACGGAAAAAAAACGACACTTGGGCATCCCCGGGCCCAGTTTCTGATTGGATCCATCCTCTTTGACCTGATCGAGCCACTTCATCCGGACGGCGTTGGAGGTCTTACCCTCGGTGCGGACCCGATCAGTGTTGCTGTTTCGCTTGTCAGTGGTCTTCATCAGTGTCCGATTCCGTCTTTTGTTGTCAGGAAAGAGCAAAAAGGTCATGGGACAAAAAGCCCCATAGAAGGAGATCTGCCTCAATCCGGAAGAGTTGTGGTCGTGGAGGACGTTGTGACCACTGGCGGGTCCGGAATGAAAGCCGTTGAAGCGTGCCAGAAAGCGGGGTTTGAAGTACTCAGGGTCATCTCCCTGGTGGATCGGGAAGAAGGTGGACGCGAACTTTTTGAATCTGCGGGTATTCCGTTTATGGCGCTTTTTACCTTGAGACAGTTTATCGATTATGACGGTGAAGTCCGGGGTACTGGACCCGGACGGTAAGTCTTTTTGTCTGGTGTTTTTTCCGGATTGTTTCCAGTCGTTCATGGCTGTTGATTTTTGCCCGGACGGTGCTTTTGCTTTTTTTTCTCAATCCACATTATAATATTTTTCATGCAACGTGCTATAAGGCACGTGCCCGCAAAGCGGACACTAGGGCAGGAACTGTCCGAAGTCAAAGCCTCCTGCGATCCCGATAAGGCGCAAGGGTTCGAAGAACATTGTGTATCCTCGGGAATTTTGGTCGTGAGGCCGGATGCTGCCGCTATAGTGGCGGGAGGGTTCGTTTTGTTGGTATGGTATGCGAGGGGATTTGATCCCTCGTTTTCTTCTTTTGTCATGATCCTGACCGGATCTTGACAAGGGGTGGCAAAAGGTCGGCCGACTTTTTGGCAGTTTTTTGGGTCAATCATCAATCAGAGGAGAATCGCCATGATTCACGCAATGCTGGCAAATTACAAGTTCGGGACTTATTCACCGGCCGCTGATTTCAACCCAAATATAACGCTTTTCGTTATTTTTGTTGTTTTGGTCGGAGCAGCTGCACTGGTATCATTGACCATCGTCAAGTCGTTCGAGAAGTAAGGACGTTGTATCAGCCAAAGGCATGATCACCGCCAGGGGAGTACGTTCTGAAAACGTTTTTCTCCTGATGCCGATTTTGCCGGAATGTTTTTTGCCATCATAGATGTCTGATCCCACAGGGGGCGGGATGTCCGTAAGATCGGATGTTTCGCCCCCTGTTTTTTGGAATCCCCTCCCCAAAAAACGAGACCGAGAAAATGTCCAAAACACCCTGGATACTAAATAGACAATGAAAAAAAAGGCGTTCTGGTTTTTTCTGGTTATTCTGTTGGCGTTGACCGTTGCAGCGGCCGGTGCCGGCTGGTTTTTCATGAAAAAAATTGAAGCCGGCGTGCCATCTGTCGCTTTTTTGAAAAGCTTTGTTCCTGTTACAACCAGCCGGATCTATGACAGGAATGGAAAGCATATCGGAAGCTTCTACCGGGAGAGACGCGAATATCTTCCCCTGAAGAGTATTCCTCCGCTTGTCATTCGTGCTGTTCTTGCTGTTGAGGATGCCCATTTTTACGAGCATGGGGCGCTGGCTTACGGATCGATTATCAGGGCGGCTGTTTCCGATGTCCTGGCAGGATATCTGCGGGAAGGAGCCAGTACCATCACGCAGCAACTGGCCCGTAATATTTTTCTCAATCACAAGAAAAATCTGACGAGAAAGCTTCGGGAAGCCATTCTTTCCTATCGTATCGAAAGGGTATTGACCAAGGATGAGATTCTGGAGCTTTATCTGAACCAGATCTATTTCGGGGAAGGGGCTTATGGAGTGCAGGCTGCTTCCGAGGCGTTTTTCGGAAAGGATATTCACCAGCTGACACTGCCGGAGGCCGCCCTGATGGCTGGCCTGATTCGCTCTCCTGTGGAGTTTTCCCCGTATACGCATCCCGGAGCGAGCAAGCGGCGTCAGCTTGTTGCCTTGGAACGAATGGAGAAAGTGGGTTATATCACCCATGAGGAAATGAAAAAGGCCTATGGCCAGCCACTCGTCTTTCGCCAGAGGATCCAGTCCAGGAACCCGAACGCCTACTTTCTTGAATACCTTCGAAAACGCCTCGAGATGACCATGAGTTCGACCCAGCTCTATGGAGGTGGGTTGCGTATTTTTACCTCCCTTGACAGCCGGATACAGGATATTGCCCTGCACGCTCTCCGGTCAGGTCTTCGGACCATAGACCGGAGGAAAGGCTTCCGCGGAGCGATCCGTCACCTTTCTCCAGGCGAACTGCGTGAAGTGGAAAGGGAAACGGTACCACTTTCCACGACGGACAAAGGGGCCTTCACTCTTGGAGGCAGGGAAGAGGTTACGATCACCAGTGTCGAAGAAAGAGGTGCCTTTTTTTCATGGGAAGGTCACCCGGGTTTTATTTCGAAGGCAAAAATGGTGTGGGCGGCAAAGGTTCTGAGGGGGCCGGATTTTGACCATGATGCCCGGATCCTTTCCCCGTTTTCTCCGAAGGATGTCCTGAAGCCCGGAGATGTCGTGATGGCCCATTTGACAGGGTGGATCCCGGTCAGGAAGGGGTGGGTGATCTCGGCTTCTCTCGATCAGGTGCCACTGATACAGGGTTGTGTTGTGGCAATTGATCCGAAGACCGGGGGAATTCTTGCCATGGTTGGCGGGTACAGTTTCGGCCGTTCCAAGTTTAATAGGGTTTCTCAGGCCATCCGGCAGCCGGGGTCATCATTCAAGATGATCGATTATGGATCTGCCCTTGAGCACGGCTATACACCATCATCGATCCTTCATGATGAACCGATCGTCTTTTCCGACCGGAGCCATCATCGAGTCTGGAGGCCGAAAGACTACGAGCATGATTTTCTGGGACCGGTTCCGATGAGAAAGGCCCTTGCGGAGTCCATCAACCTGGCAACCATCAGGATGGTCAGGCGCATTGGTGTGGGGAGTGTCATTTCTTTTGGCCGGAGGCTGGGGCTTACCACCCCACTCAGTCATGACCTTTCCCTGGCTCTGGGATCATCGGGGGTCCGTCCCATTGAGCTCACGGCGGCTTATTCGGTTATCGCCAATGGAGGTATCCGGGAGCCTGTCTATTCAATCAAAAGGGTTGTTAATTTCAGGAAGACGACCGTATTTGAGCATATTCCCTCTCCGACCAAGGTTTATGATCCTGCCTATGACTATATGCTGACGTCAATGCTTCAGAGCGTGATTTCCGAAGGGACAGGAAGGGACGCCCTTGTCCTTCCCCGGCTTCTGGCGGGAAAAACGGGGACGACCAATGATTTCAAGGATGCCTGGTTCATTGGTTTTTCTCCGGATATAGCCGTTGGGGTCTACGTTGGAATGGATGATCACCGTTCCATGGGCAGGGGTGAGTTTGGCGCTCATGCGGCTCTTCCGATATGGATTGACATTATGAAGAGGGCGTTGCCTCTTCTGCCGAATACCCCGTTTTCCGTCCCGGATGATATTGTCAGTGTCCGCATCGATCCTGATACAGGGAGAAGGGCCGCTGACAACAGCACTCATTTTGTTACGGAGATCTTTCGAAAGGGAGAGTTGCCTCCACGGGATGCGACATCAGGAAAAGCTCCGGATGCTGACTTTTACAACATTCAGGGAGCGCCCTGATGCCCGGATCTTTTGGTCTGGTTGCGAGGTCGTGTTGAAAGAGAGGGCCCGAACAGACATAATTCAATGGATATCTTTACCCACTTCCATGTTTTTAGAAAGGATCGATGGATGAGCATCAAAATCGGGATCAACGGGTTTGGGCGTATTGGACGCCTTGCTTTTCGGGCCTTTCTTCAAAACAGCGTGAGCCGTTCGGGGGAACGCTATGAAGTCGTTGCGGTTAATGACCTGACCGACTCAGCCCATCTTGCCCACCTCCTGAAATATGATTCCGTGCACGGTATTTTGCCTGATGAGGTTGGTGCGGAAGGAGAAAATCTGCTGGTGAACGGTCATCCTGTCCGGGTATTTCGCGAATCGGATCCAGCAAAAATTCCGTGGTCGGATCTCAAGGTTCAGATCGTTATCGAAAGTACAGGCCGCTTTGAGGACAAGGAAAAGGCCTCCCTTCACCTCAACGGGACAGTCAGGAAGGTTATTATTTCCGCTCCGTCGCCCAATCCTGACTGTACGATTGTCCTGGGGGTCAATGAGTCAGTCTACGATCCGAAGGAGCATTCTGTTATTTCGAATGCTTCCTGCACAACCAACTGTCTTGCTCCCGTTACAAAAATTCTTGAGGACAGGCTTGGGATTGAAAAAGGGTTCATGACGACCGTCCACTCCTATACGAATGACCAGAAGCTTCTCGACCTTCCGCACAAGGATTTGAGAAGGGCCCGGGCGGCTGGGGAATCAATGATTCCGACCACCACGGGAGCGGCCAAAGCGATTGGTCTTGTGATGCCGGTCCTGAAAGGAAAGCTTGAGGGAATGTCGATCAGGGTTCCGACCGCTGATGTTTCCCTCAATGATTTAACCTGTCTCGTAAAGCGGGACACGACGATTGAAGAGATCAACGGATTCTTTCGGGATGCCGCAAAGGGAGAGATGAAGGAAATCCTTGATTATACGGATCTTCCTCTCGTATCAGTAGATTACAGGGGGAACAGCCATTCCACGATCGTGGACGGGCTTTCAACCAAGGTCATCGACAAGAGAATGGTCAAGGTTCTGGCATGGTATGACAATGAATGGGGTTATTCCTGTCGGGTACGCGATCTGGTCTTCTATGTGGGAGGGAGCCTTTGATTCCATCAAAAATTGCGGTTGACGATATCGATGTCCGGGGAAAAAAAGTTTTTCTCAGGGCAGATTTTAATGTTCCACTTGATGCGGATCTTCATATTACGGATGACCGCAGGATTCGTCTTTCCCTTCCGACGATCAACTATCTGATCGATGAAGGGGCAAAAATCATTATTGGCTCCCATCTGGGTCGTCCTGACGGAAAGATTAACCCGCGTTACAGCATGACTCCTGTTGCAAAAAGGTTGTCGAGGCTTCTTGGAAAAGATGTTATTTTTAACGGAGAGGTTGTCGGAAGCCAGGTTGCCCGGGAAGTTGAAAAGATGGTTCCCGGAGATGTTTTTCTTCTTGAAAATCTTCGCTTTAATCCCGGAGAGGAAGGAAATGATCCGGCCTTTGCACAGAAGCTTGCGGATCTGTGCGATGTTTATATAAACGATGCTTTCGGTACGGCGCACCGTGCCCATGCATCGGTGACCGGTGTGGCGGGGAGGGTTTCCCAGGCTGCGATCGGTTTTTTGATGAAAAAGGAAGTGACGTATTTGCAGGGAGCTATTTCTGCACCGACGAGGCCCTTCGTTGCAGTTCTTGGGGGTGGAAAAGTCTCAGGAAAGCTTGGTGTCATCGCAAATCTTCAGAAAAAAGTGGATAAGTTCATTATCGGCGGAGGAATGGCTTTTTCATTTTTCAAGGCGATGGGTCTTGAGATCGGAAATTCCCTCGTGGAAGATGATCTGTTGAATATACCGAAACAGATGATTGAAGATTCCCGGAAAGGCGGGTTCAAGCTGTATCTTCCCGTGGACTGTGTTGTGGCGGAGTCCATGGATCCTCAGGCTCCGACGAAAATCGTCCCTTATCAGGAAATTCCTAAAGGCTGGACCGCTCTCGATATCGGTCCCGCATCGGTCAGGCTGTTTGCTGAAGTCCTGGAAAATGCAAAGACCATCCTGTGGAACGGGCCGATGGGAGTCTTCGAGATTGACGCCTATTCCCGCGGAACGTATGCCATGGCTCATGCGGTGGCAAACTCCTATGCCCTGACGGTTGTTGGAGGAGGAGATACCGCCCTTGCCGTTTATCGTGCCGGGGAAGCGGACAATATGACTTTTATTTCCACAGGCGGGGGAGCTGCGCTTGAGCTTCTTGAAGGAAAGGAATTGCCCGGACTTTCGGTGATTCGTGACCGGGATGGCCTGGACTGAACACAGGAGCCTGTCTTATCAATTTTTCAGAATAGTTTGAAAGGAAATGAGCGTGACAATTTTTATAACATTTATCCACGTAGTAACCTGTATCCTGATTATTGCCGCAGTTCTTCTGCAGTCGGGTAAAGGGGCTGAGACCGGAGTCATGATCGGTGGGTCGAGCCAGACTCTTTTTGGTGCCCGTGGAGCTTCTTCATTTCTGGCTAAAATGACTGTGGTTCTGGCAACCTTGTTCATGGTGACATCCCTGACTCTTTCCTTGATTCATCAGAGTCCTGTGGGTTCATCCATCATGCTTGACGAGCCAATGAAAGCCTTGCCTGCAGCTCCTGTGACGCCAAATGCCGCTCCTGGCACTGCTCAGGCTCCAGCCAAGAAGTGATTGTGTCTTTTCCGTCTTTTTTTCAAAGGACGGTTGTTGTTTTTTCAATGGCCATCCTCCTTTCGGGATGTTCCCGAGGGTCGGTGGCCTCGTTGCATCTGGCTCCGCGGAATCCTGTGACCGGTGGTCACCTCTCGATGGATATTCTTTCCGATCCGAAGACCTTTAACCCCGCCCTTGCATCGGAAACTTCAAGCACCCAGATCCTGGGATATCTTTTTCGCGGACTGACGCGTGAGTCTCCGGAAGATGGCTCGGTCAAGCCTGACCTGGCAGAAAAATGGCGTATAAGCGATGGTGGCAGAAGGGTTACATTCTTTCTGTCCAGGAACCTCAAATGGTCGGACGGTGCGCCTCTCGACGGGAGGGATGTTCTGTTTACCTATCGGGATGTCTACAATAACCCGAAAGTGGCAACCCCGATCAGAGGCCTCCTGACTGTGGCAGGGAAACCGATTCAGGTTTCCCTGAAAGATGACTATACCGTTGTTTTTGAGACGTCCGTTCCATTTGCGCCTCTTCTTGAAGAGCTTGGGGCGGAAATATTACCAAGGCATATTCTTGCCCCGGCGATTTCTTCGGGAAAATTCAACCAGGCCTGGTCCATTCGGGAGAATCCCCGCAATATTGTCGGGGACGGTCCTTTCATGATGACCCGCTATGTTCCTGGCCAGATTGTTTCTCTGGCGGTCAATCCCCACTATACTCCACCACCGGGACTGGAGCCTTCTCCCGGTTGTCCCCTTCCCTGTCTTTCCTCCATTGATCTTCGTATTGTGGGAGATGCCAATAGCCAGCTTGTCCGCTTTCTGGCCGGAAAAGGAGATCTCTATGGGGTGAGTCCAAATGAGATGTCCTTGCTTAAACCTGCCGCAAAAAGGGCTGCTTTTACCTTGTTTACCCGGGGTCCCGGGCTTTCTGAGTCTTTTCTGACCTTCAACCAGAATCCCAGAAGCCCGATTGCTGCCTACAAGAGAGCCTGGTTTGTGTCCAGAAAATTTCGGGAGGCGATTGCCTGGTCGATTGACCGAAAAGCGATGATTTCTATTGTGCTCAATGGGATGGGTGAACCTATCTATGGTCCTGTTTCTCCGTCGGTCAGGGCCTTTTACCATCAGACCTATCCGATATACAGACACGATCCCCAGAAAGCCCGGGATCTTTTGATCAAGGCCGGTTTTCATCTGGAAAGGGGAAGGCTGTTCGACGCGTCTGGCCATGCTGTTGAAATTGTTCTTCTGACCAATGTGGAAAGCCCGCAGAGAATGTTGATGGCCCAGATTATCCAGTCCAACCTCCTGGATGTCGGGATAAAGGTTCGTGTGGTCGGGCTTCAGTTCAACATGCTGGCGACAAATGTGATGACCTCGTTTAATTGGGAGATGCTTCTGTTTGGTCTTACGGGTGTGACTGATCCGCATGGTGATGCTGCGGTCTGGAAATCCTCAGGATTCCTGCATCTGTGGAATCCGAGGGAAAAAAAGCCACAGGAGCCCTGGGAGGCTGAAATCGATTCTCTTTTTGAACAGGGGTCCCTCGAAATGAATCCCGCAAAGCGGAAAAAGATTTACGATAAGTGGCAGGAGATTGCTCATCATGAGCTGCCAATGGTGGATCTTGTAACACCTGACGGGATCACAGCCGTAAGAAAAACGCTTGGTGGAATCAGGCCGTCTCCCTTGGGCGGGGTTGTGCCTCATATCACCCAGGTGTTCCAAAAGGCCAGGATTGTCCATTCATGATGAGAAAGGTTCTGATCCGACTTCTGAATCTGGTTCCTGTTCTGGCCGGGATTTCCTTTCTCTCGTTTTTATTGATGAGACTGTCTCCCGGAGATTTCTTATCCCAGATGTCCTTGAATCCTCAGGTTTCTCCAGAAATCATTGCCAAGCTTCGCTCCCTTTATGGCCTTGACCAGCCTTTGCCGGTTCAGTATTTGAAATGGGTGGAAGCCCTGTTGCGGGGAGAGTTCGGGTATTCCTTTTCTTATCACGTCAAAGTGAGCGACCTCATTTTGTCGAGAGTGCCGAATACTCTTCTACTTGCAGTATCCTCAGTGATCCTCTCCTGGGGACTTGCGATTCCCCTTGCAATTCGGGGGGCGATGTATCCTAACGGATGGATTGACCGGACCTTGACCGGGATGTCTTACCTGAGCATTGCCATTCCATCCTTTTTTCTGGCCATTCTTGGTGTCCTTTTGGCCGGGGAGACTGGATGGTTTCCGATCGGAGGTGCTTCAAGTCCTGGTGTTTTGGGGGAATCGTCGTGGAGTGTGTTCCTTGACAGGCTCCATCATCTGATCTTGCCTGCCTTGACTCTGGCCTTGGGGTCTATAGGGGTGTTGTACCGGCTAATGAAGTCTTCTGTCATGGAGGTGATGGGCAAGCCGTGGATGACCGCTGCCCGTGCGCGTGGACTTTCTTCTTCATACCTCCGGCGCCGGTATCTTTTTAGAAATGCTGTCAATCCTCTGATTACGATCTTTGGATTTGAACTGGGTGGACTTCTGTCGGGGGCCGCTTTTACGGAAATGGTTTATGGCTGGCCCGGAATGGGCAGGCTGATGCTTCATGCGGTCATGAGTCAGGACCTCTACCTTGTGATGGGCGGGATCATGACCGGTGCGGTGATGCTGCTTCTGGGCAATATGATTGCCGATGCTTTTCTTTGGTTTCTCGACCCCAGAGTGAGAGAGGAATAGATGACTGCGGCAAGGAAGATCCTGGCTAAGGGGGGGCTGGCAGGAAAAATTTTGTTGCTGTTGTTTTCTGCGTCACTTGTCGGAGAGTTTTTGGTTCCTTACGGGTATAACGATGTTCGCTTTGACCTGTCCTATGCTCCGGCCATTTTTCCGGAAATGACAACTTCCGGAATCATTGTTCCGGTCTTGGAGCAGGTTGACCCTGTCACTCGTTCCTATCGACCTGTTCCAGGAAAAACGGCCAGGGTTCATTTTTTCTGCAGGGGTGACCGATATCATTTATTTGGAATTTTTCCATCGGACAGACACCTTGTTTGTGCCGATTCCCCAGGCCGCATTTCCTTTTTGGGTTCGGATGCCTTGGGGAGAGACCTGTTTTCCAGATTGGTAATCGGCATGCGGCTTTCATTTCTTCTTTCCCTTTTTGGTGTTGCCATTTCTTTTTTGTTCGGAGTGACTGCAGGACTGGTATCCGGTTATTGGGGCGGTTGGATCGATTCTGTGATCATGAGAACCGGAGAAGTTTTTATGGCTATTCCGTCCCTGTATCTATTGATGGGTTTTCGGGCTTTGTTCCCTCCGGGAATCCCTTCGGGGGAGGCTGCACTGGTTATTACCGGAGCGTTGGCTCTGGTCGGCTGGGCTGGGCTTGCAAGGGTTATAAGAGGTGTGACAATGTCGTTGGTCAGGGAAGACTATATCCTGGCTGCCCGAGCATCAGGAGCAACTCCCCGGGAAATCTTTATCAATCATCTTTTGCCGAATATGTCTCCCTATCTGGTTGTTGCCGTGACATTGTCAGTGCCAGGATTTATTGTGGGTGAAGCAGGCCTTAGTTTTTTAGGTTTGGGGATCGCTCCTCCCCATCCGAGTCTTGGAAACATGTTGGCGGATGCCCAGAGCCTGACGGTGATGCGAACTGCGCCATGGCTTCTTGTTTCAGGTTTTCTTGTTGTTCTGCTGGTATTGCTGTTTAATCGGCTAGGTGATCATATCCGTGAGAATGATTAAAGAGGCGGTGAAACCGGCGACTATTCGTGTACAGAAAGTCATGGAGACCGCATGCCTTGTGAAGCGATTCCATCGTTTCGGGAGGAACCCTGGCCTGTTCATCAGTTGTCATCAATGTGATTTTCATGACAATCGCGCTCGTTTAAAATATTAGTAACTTCAACTATTTGCAGAAAGGAGAGCGCAAGTCTTCTTCCCTGACATCAATCGCCTGGGAAGGGGACTTGCGATAACGACTGATGATTCATGATGAGTTTTGCCCCGAACTGATTCTTTGGGATCTTGACGGGACCCTGGTTGACTCAAGCGCTGACCTTGTTCGTGCAACAAATGAGGCGATGAGAACGCTTGGGTATCCTGATGTGGACAAGGAGCATTTCGCCCGCATGGTTGGAAATGGTGTTCGCTATCTGGTAAGTGCAGCCCTGCCTGAGGAAGCGAGGGGGCGAGAAAGAGAAAGGGCGATTGAAGTATTTATGGAATATTATCGGGCCCATATTGCGGACGAGACCCGTTATTTTGAAGGAATTCCAGAGCTATTGGCTGATCTGCCTGTGTCTCATGCCATTGTGTCTAATAAAAGGGAAGATCTTTGCAGGGCCCTTGTTCGGGCACTTGATTCTCAGGATTGGTTTCAGGAGATTGTCGGGGGAGATACCTTTTTAAACAGAAAACCGCATCCACAGCCTGTTTTAGAGATGATCAACCGTTTTTCCGCTGATCCTTCCCGAACGGTCATGATAGGGGACAGCATTTTGGATGTGGAGTCAGGACTTAAGGCTGGAGTGAAAACGATAGGAGTCACTTGGGGATTTGGCGATCCGTTGGAAAAGAGTGAAGTCAAACCCGATTATGTCTTCAGGAAAGTTTCGGAGATGGCGGATTTTCTGAGACAGGCTTGTCTTGGGAAGGTCTGAAGGAAAACGCTAACGGCAGACAGAGTGTCAGAAACATGACAAGGGAAATACTGTTCAGGATAACCGAAAGCTCATGAATTTTATCAAAGTGCGCTTTCTCTGCCAGGTCTCCGGGATTTGACATCCACTTGGCTCTTGCAGAGATGGCTTCCGGTCCCAGAACTCCAGCAAGAAGACCGTTGACGATAGAGATAAAGAACCAGGATCCGATTGTGATTCTGGCAAAAGCCTGTTTTCTGTCGACCATAAGAAATGAAAGGGCCAGTTCAACCAGACTGAGGACAAAAAGAAGGTGAAAATAGGGGGGGAACAGGACCCCGGTGGCTTCTGCCGCTTTGGGAACACCCAAGTGAGTAAAGAGGAGAGGCGCTACAAACATGGCAAGAAACAAGGTTGCGCCGGTCAGAAAAATCAGTATATAGGAGTAAAATCCTTTGAGAAGTCTTCGGTAAAGCATATGGCATGTTAGACATAGATCGAAAGGAAGGTCAAGAGGGGACAGGAATTGGCTCCGGTGTATGAGTGTTTCCCTGTTTTATGGGATGAGTCTTTAGTGGTTTGGGGAGGGGGATCTTTTTGTTTTGAAATCCAAAGGAATGCCTTGTCCATTGGCATGTAGGGGGCATGTTGAAAAAATTTTAAAATTTTGGTCTAATCAAAAGGATTTTAGTTTGTGGTTCGTCGTAATGCCGATCAGAACCCATCTGCATCTCCAGATCGAAGCAATCTTCCGGGCGCAGTGCGGCTCCCCTGTTGTTATTATTTTCCGGACTGGTCTTTATTCATGGTGGGCTAAAACATTCTGGTGTTACAGAGTGTTTTTCCCGGGGGCTCTGCTATGGGACCGATGCTTGTTGTGCGGGTTGGTTTCGAGCTGCTGGTTGCGATTTTTCTGGGCGCCCTGGCGGGTTTTTGGCTGGACAGGGAGACTGGCCGGGTTCTTTTTCCCCTGTTTTCCCTTGCAGGGTTTCTTCTGGGAAGCGCGGGGGGGATGTTGCTGGTTTACAGGACGATGAATATCCCTGACGCCAGAAAATCTAAAGAGGAAGCCGGACGTTCGTCAGGTCATGATGAAAAGTCTCCATAAACAATAAAGTCGTTAATCTCATGATGGTTTTCCCGGGTCCCTCGATTTTTGTGTGGGATGGGTTATGCGAATAGAAAAGATGGAGTAGAAGTGAACGGGAATCCCCTCGAGGAATTTTTTCTTCACCCAATTCTGAAAATGCACCTGTTCGGGTTCGATATATCGATAACTCAGGCTGTTATGGCCATGTGGGTGATTACAGGTGTAGCCATTGTTATTGCTTCAGTCCTCCAGTCGGGTGCTTCCGTCGTTCCGGGAAAGCTCCAAAGCCTTGTCGAGATGCTTTACGAGACAATGGTTAAGGTGGTTGATGAAAACATTGGAGAAGAGAAGAGGAAAACTTATCTTCCGTGGATTCTGACCATATTCCTGTTTGTATTTCTCGGAAATTTCATCGGTCTCGTTCCTGGCTCGTTTACGATTACAAGCGAACTCCTTATTACGGGAATGCTGGCTTTGGGCGTCTATCTGGTCAGTCTCATTGTCGGGTTTGCAACGCATGGTGTGAAATTTCTTTCGATCCTTGTCCCGGAAGGTGTTCCAGGGTGGATGCTGCCGTTGATTATTCCGATTGAAATCATTTCCCAGCTGGCTCGACCCTTGTCGTTGGCCGTTCGTCTTTTTGCCAATATGACTGCAGGTCATACGATCCTTTTTGTTCTCTTTTCGCTCACGGGAGCGCTGGCCATCTATCTGAAATGGCTGCCGTTCTCAATATCCGTGGTCCTCTACCTACTTGAGGTCCTGGTCGCCTTTATTCAGGCGTATATTTTTGCCATCCTGTCAGCGGTCTATCTGGGGCAGGCTGTCAAACTCAACCACTGAAATACCCGATAAACGGAAAACGGAGGAATTGTAATGGATGTTCATGCTGCTGCTTTGATTGGTATGGGTGCTGCCGCAATTGGTGTGGCCGGATCAGGTGCTGGAATCGGCTATATCTTCGGAAAGATGATCGAGGCAGTTGCCCGCCAGCCAGAGGCTGAGGCTAGGGTGTCAAAATACATGTGGCTGGGCTTTGCGTTGTCAGAAGCCGTTGCCCTTTATGCCCTTGTTATTGCGTTCATCATCATGGGTCTCCGTTCTTAAGTCGGAAAACCGGGGTTGGATCATCCTGACGACAATGTCCGGATGATCCCGATGGAAGGGAGCAAAAGTGCCTCAGTTTGATCAGACTTTTTTTTCATCACTGACCTTCTGGTCTGTGCTTTCTTTTGTTTTGATGCTTTTGATTGTTCGCCGGTATCTTCTGCCATCTTTGTCCAAGGTTCTTGATGAGCGGCGTCAGAAAGTATTGGGTGATCTTCAGGCCGCCGAAAAAGCACGGAAGGAGTCGGAGCGCCTTCTTGAGGAACATCGCCAGCTTCTTGCCCAAGCGAAAGGGCAGGCGGATGCTATCTTGCATCAGGCGGAAGAAATGGCGCGTGTCATTCGGGAAGAGAAGCAGAGAGAGACTCTTATTGAAGTAGATAACCGGCTGAAAAAAGCTGAAGCCCAGATCAAAAGTGATGTCGAGCGCGTAAGGAACGAACTTAAAAAGGAAACTGTCTCTCTGGTTGTTCGTGGCATTGAGAGCGTTCTTGAGGAAAGCCTTTCTGAATCTCAGAAAATGATGTTTATCAACAGGGCAATCCGGGCAATTGATACCCGTGAACCAAAGAAGGTCGGATGAACAGGCGTTTGCGAGCCCGTGAAGGGACGAAAATACTTATGGCGATGCTTCGTTCCCGCATTGGGGTTGACGAGGTCATGTTTGATCGCTATTTCGATTTTTTGTTAGGGCTTAGTGACATTCGACATAATCGCACTGTCAGGACAGTGAGTATGAGTGCTTCGATCCCATTGGCTGAAAAACTGGCTTTCTTTTCCCGTTTGCCTCGTACTGCATCTCTTGGGACCGATGATGGTCTGAGAAACGCACTTGTCCTTATTATTTTGTTCGACCTGTGGGCTTCTTTGCCAAAAATCATTTCAGGAATGAGAGATGAGTATTTTGCGAGATCCGGGCAGGTTGAGATCATGATCAGTTCTGCCGGAGCTCTTTCAGACGAAGAGCGGAAAAATGTATTGGATCGCTTGAAGGAACAGTTGGGTGGAAAGAATGTCAGGCCAGTCTGGCTAGTCGAGCCGGATCTGAAGGCAGGACTTGTTCTGAGAATGGGAACCCAGGTATGGGATGGGAGCCTGAAAGGGCGTCTCGCGAGAATGGAATTGGACCTTCTTCTGGCGTAAGCCGGGAGATGAACGGGGAGATGATAAAGCTTTGAAAAGCACAGACATCACAAATGATATTTTAAAAAGTCTTGGTGAAATCAAGGCAGGGGTAGTCGCAGAAGATCGGGGGACGGTTCTTCAGTCTGGTGACGGTATTATCCGACTGTCTGGTCTTGGCGGAGCTATGGCCGGTGAAATTCTTGAGATTGTAAAAGGGGGCAAGGCTCTAGTCCTCAATCTTGAGGAGAATGAGGTCGGTGCTGCTCTTCTGGAATCCGATGAAGGTGTTGTCGCCGGTGATGAAGTCCGGACTACGGGGAAGGTCATGGAAGTTCCGGTGGGACCAGAACTCATCGGTCGGGTAGTCAATGCACTTGGCCAGCCGATCGATGGTAAGGGACCCATTAATGCAACGCTGTCTTCTCCGATTGAAAAGATCGCTCCGGGAGTGGCCACCCGAAAATCGGTTGGTGTTCCCCTCCAGACCGGAGTAAAGGCTATCGATGCGATGATTCCGGTGGGTCGCGGACAGAGGGAACTGATTATCGGTGACCGCCAGACAGGAAAAACGACTATTGCTCTTGATGCGATTATCAATCAAAAAGGCCAGAACGTGATTTGCGTATATGTCGCGATCGGTCAAAAAGCCTCAAGCATCGTGAATGCCGTGAATATCCTCGAAAAAAGCGGGGCAATGGAATATACGATCGTTCTATCGGCATCTGCAGCAGAATCAGCGGCGCTTCAGTACATTGCTCCCTATTCTGGCTGTGCAATGGGAGAGTATTTCCGCGATCGTGGACAGGATGCCCTGATTGTATACGATGACCTTACCAAGCATGCCTGGGCCTATCGCCAACTTTCCCTTCTTATGCGCCGGCCGCCGGGTCGAGAAGCCTATCCTGGAGACGTTTTTTATCTTCATAGCCGATTGCTTGAGCGGGCTGCCCGATTGAATGAGGAAAATGGGGGTGGTTCACTTACGGCCCTTCCGATCATTGAAACCCAGGCTGGTGACGTGTCTGCTTATGTTCCGACAAATGTCATCTCTATTACCGATGGGCAGATCTACCTTGAAACGGATCTTTTTTATTCAGGAATCCGTCCAGCTATCAACCCCGGTATTTCTGTTTCCAGGGTTGGAGGAGCAGCTCAGATCAAGGCCATGAAGCAGGTTGCCGGAAAGCTTCGTCTCGATATGGCGCAGTTCAGGGAACTCGCTGCTTTTGCCCAATTTGCATCGGACCTCGATAAAACAACCAGAGACCAGATTGAGCGGGGCCTCAGGTTGACCGAAATTTTAAAACAGCCGAACTATTCGCCCCTTTCTGTTGAAAAGCAGGTTGCGATTATCTATGCGGGAACGAATGGTTATCTTGACTCGATTAAACCTGACAGCGTCTCCCGGTTTGAGAAAGAATTTTTTCTTTATGTCGAGGCCAATGATCCTGGAATCCTCGATGCCATCAGGAATGAAAAGGTTATTTCTGATGCAACCGGGGAAAAGCTCAAAAACGCATTGAAATCTTTCGTCACCATGTTCAAGGAGTAACAAGTGGCGTCACTTCGTTCAATCAGAACACGAATCAAGTCCGTCAAAAATACGCGGCAAATCACCAAGGCTATGGAAATGGTGGCTTCAGCCAAGATGAGACGGGCTCAGCAAAGAGTTCTGGATACAAGGCCCTATGCCGACAGGATCCATGAGATTCTTGTGAGAATGGGAACGAGGTCCAGCTTCTCGGATCATCCATACTTTCAGATCAAGCCAGTCAAGAAAGTTGGTATCATCCTTGTGTCAACAGACAGGGGCCTTTGTGGTCCGATTAACTCGAATTTGTTCCGCTCCATTCTTAAATTCATGGGAGAGCGTCCAGGGATTGAATTCGAGTTTGTGACGATCGGGAAAAAAGGGCGGGATTTTGTACGAAGATCAGGAAAGAAGCTCGTCGGTGTTGTTGAGGGAGTCAAGGATCGTGGCCCGATCACGGAAATTCTTCCGGCAACACAGGTGGTGATCGAAGAGTTCGCGGACAAGGGAGAGTGGCAGGAGGTTTGGATCTTTTACACTCAGTTCGTTTCCATCATGAGCCAGAAGCCCATGATGGAACGAATTCTTCCGATCAAGCCCGAACACCTCAAACCAACGGAAGGTGCAGGTTTGACGGGCGACTATTTGTATGAGCCTGATGACAGCCGAGAGATCCTTGATGTCCTTTTACCCAGATATTTTGAGACGATCATTTTCCAACGGGTTCTTGAAAATTTTGCAAGTGAATACAGCGCAAGAATGGTTGCGATGAAAAACGCGACAACAAACGCCAAAGAGGTGATTTACGGGTTAACACTCACCTACAACAAGTTGCGTCAGGCAAATATTACGAAAGAAATCTCGGAAATCTCATCTGGGGCGGAAGCGATCCAGCAGGGATAATTCTGGCCAGACCGGCTTTTTCAATCGACAAGGAGTTCAAAAAGAATGGAAACAGGGGAAATTGTCCAGGTCATCGGACCGGTTGTTGATGTCCGGTTTGAAGGTTCAAATCTGCCAGCAATCTACTCCGCTCTGGTAGTTGAAGGTTCAGGGGTTATCCTTGAAACTCAACAGCAGCTGGGTGATGGTGTTGTTCGTTCAATCGCCATGGCTACAACGGATCATCTGGTTCGTGGAATGAAGGTTAAAAACACCGGAAAGCCCATCATGGTTCCCGTGGGTCAGGAAGTGCTCGGGCGCATGATGGATGTTCTTGGAACGCCAGTTGATGACGCCGGTCCGATTCCAACAGACAAGCTTCGCTCTATTCACCGCGATCCACCCGCCTATGATGAACTTGCAACCTCCACGGAGGTTTTTGAAACGGGAATCAAGGTCATCGATCTGATTGCCCCATTTTCCAAAGGCGGAAAAACGGGCCTTTTTGGAGGCGCCGGTGTGGGCAAGACGGTTATTATTATGGAGTTGATTCGCAATATTGCAATGGAACATGGCGGATTTTCGGTCTTTGCAGGTGTTGGTGAGAGAACCAGGGAAGGAAATGACCTTTGGAATGAAATGAAGGAGTCCAAGGTTATCGACAAGACCAGCCTTGTTTATGGCCAAATGAATGAGCCACCGGGTGTGCGTTTGAGGGTTGCCCTCACAGGGTTGGCACAGGCGGAATTCTTCCGGGACGAAGAACAAAGGGATGTTCTTTTCTTTGTTGATAACATCTTCAGATTTACTCTCGCAGGCGCAGAAGTTTCGGCACTTCTGGGACGCATGCCCTCAGCCGTGGGCTATCAGCCCACTCTTGCCGTTGAGATGGGCGGTCTCCAGGAGCGAATTACATCCACTAAAAAAGGATCTATTACATCTGTCCAGGCTGTCTATGTTCCTGCGGATGATCTTACGGATCCTGCCCCTGCAACAACCTTTTCCCATCTTGATGCGACGGTTGTTCTGAATCGGTCTATCGCTGAAGCTGGTATTTATCCCGCAGTTGACCCGCTCGACTCAACCTCCCGCATTCTTGATCCGATGGTCATTGGAGAGGAGCACTACAAAGTTGCTCGGGGTGTACAGAAAATATTGCAGAAATTCAAGGATCTTCAGGATATTATTGCTATCTTGGGAATGGATGAACTTTCTGAGGATGACAAGAGAATTGTGTCCAGGGCACGCAGAATACAGCGTTTCCTGTCCCAGCCATTTTTTGTTGCTGAAGTATTCACCGGAAGCCCGGGGAAATATGTTTCCCGCGCTGACACCGTTAAAGGGTTTAAGGAAATCATCGAAGGAAAGTATGATGATCTCCCTGAACAAGCTTTCTATATGGTTGGTACCATCGAAGAGGCCATTGAAAAAGCAGAAAAACTAAAAGCAAAGGCGTGATATGTCATTTCAGTTGACTCTTGTCACTCAAGAAAAGTCTCTCTTGACCGAGGTTGTGGATTTTGTTCAGGCTAAGGGTGTGGAGGGGGAGTTCGGAGTTCTTACCGGTCATACTCCTTTTCTGACTTTGCTTGATGTTGGTGAGTTTATTGTCAAAAAAGGTGAATCCACATACGCTTATTTCGTAGCGGGGGGGATCGTTGAGGTTCTCCCTCATCAGGTAACAGTCCTTGCTGATATCGTTGAACGTGCGGACGAGATTGATGCCGGTCGGGCTGAAAAAGCAAGAAACAATGCTGAGAAAGCTTTGAAAGAACCATTGGCGGAAGATTCCAGGCTTCTCTATCTGCAGGCTTTTCGCAGGGCATCAGTCCGATTGCGTATCGTGGCAAGAAGGTCTGCTCCAGGAGGTAACATCAACACACCGCCTGGTACGGGTCCAAACTAGATTCTGTGATTTTATGAGATCCCTCAATTTATCGGGGGGATATGAAAGGGAGGCTGCTCACAGCCTCCCTTTTTTTTTGTCAGACAGGAGATCAAGGGGTTGAATGATAAAAGGGATTGGCCTCTTTTTCAATTTTTACTGTCGTAAAGGGGCCATGTCCGGAAAGGATAAGCATTTCTTCAGGGTATGATCCCAGAAGAGTTTTGATTGATTGAAGCTCGTCGTCAAAATCATCGGGGGTCCAGGGCTTTCCGGCAGAGCCGCAGAAAATTCCGTCTCCGACAAACAGGGCGTCATTGATTCTATAGGCAATAGATCCTTTGGTATGACCTGGCATTGGTGTAATTTCAAAACGGGTGATCCCGAATGCGCCCAACAAATCACGGGCATCCTCCGGAGGGAGAATAAAGGGAAGTTCCGCCATATGGCTTCTCATGAGTGAAAAATCAGCTTCATTGAGGTATACAGGGAGGTTGGGGGGCAGCTTTTCTATTCCACCCCCATGGTCTTCATGACCATGGGTCAGGAGAATGCCCTCTAACAGGATATTATTTTTCCTGATGTCGTCCAAAAGGATGCCTGTAACACTTCCTGTGTCGACCAGAAGGGATCTCCTTTTCTCCGAAGTTCCTTCCTGGAGAGGAAGGTGAACGATGTAACACCAAACATCCATGCCATGATAATTTTCTTTCACGGGATGAATCCAGTCGGGAAGTGCCGGATTCGGAGTCAGTTCCGGGTGAAAGTGTAGTATTGGCGGAATTTGGGGATCGAATCCGAGCACTGCTCCCAACTTATTCAGCTGGGACTGGTCCGGAGCCAGGTCTCCTGATTCAAAAGCTCTTAAATTTTCTGCAGGAATTGTTGTTTCGAGTTCCAGTGCCTTGAGGCTGATTTTTCTTCCGTATCGGAATTTTCTGAGGACATCGGAGAGTTGGTCTTCAAGAAGCATATTGATCATTGATTTTTTCCCTCCTCAAAAATATTGACGCCAATAAAATAGATCAGATAGGACCGTACCTGAGCTTCGAAGCGGTTGATCAGCTTCTGGTTTTTTGTGGTGAGTGCCTTGCGGTAAAAATAATCCGAAAGCGAATATGCCCCCATCGCTTCATAAACAACTCCAAAATCATCATACAACTTGTAGTTTGGAGTTTTTTTCTTCCGAAGAAGCTGTGAGTAATCGCTGTTTAGAAAAAAAAGAGCCAGTCGAGTTTTATGCTTGGAAAGGGCAAGAAAAGATTTTCTGGTTGCTCTGTCAAATGTATAGAACGGACGAACAGAGCGAAGCTTTACAGGAAAAATCAAATATGCGATATGTTGGGATATTTTCGCATAAAGCTTTAGATCTAATGTTTTTTGTGGCTCAAAGGATCTTGAAAGAAGGGAAAGCGGAAACCTGTGAGAATAGATATGGGTGGTGATTTTTTTGTCTAAAAGGACTTTGTATGGGAATGCCTGAAGAATCACCAGCCTGAAAGAGATTTGATCATCTCTTGTTCCCATTGGAACATGAAGCTCTTCACAATGATTTTGTATACAGGAACGTCCTCCTGTCTGATTTAATTCGTCAGTTACAAAATGTGAGAGAACATGTATTAAAATCAGGACGTTGGAATGGGATTCGTGAGAGAAAATGGGTGTGTCTTGTTGCAGGTTTTCGGGAAAAGTTCCGAGATGCGGTGCTGTAACAGTGACCTGGCCAAGTGAAGCCAGATTTCGTTTCAGGGTTGTTTGAAAAAGATGATCTGATGGTGAGTTGTCCGGATAAAGAAATAGACCAATGTTTTTAATGGCAGAAAATTTCAGGGGCGGAGAGATGGTATCATTCAGGCGAACCTGTTGTGGGCCACAAGATACGAGCAATGTCAGCATCAGGATAAGAGGAAGGGTATAAGACAGAGCGCTTATGCGATTTTTCTGGTTCAAGAACACCCCGGGCCAATGTAAAAGCAGAATAATATTTTATTGTTTAATATATTATGACTTTGGTTCAGGGAATTTTCAATGAAAAATGCAAAATCAGAAATGGCGATAAGCAGAAGATCGGAAGAAGGGGATCTGGTCAAACGGCTATTTATTATGTAGAATGTGCTTCTTGCCTTTTTCGGGGCGTGGCGCAGCCCGGTAGCGCACCTGCTTTGGGAGCAGGGAGTCGGAGGTTCAAATCCTCTCGCCCCGACCATCACAATCGGATAGTTTTTAGAGTTGTTGTGAGTACAACCATAAAATGGCGGTAACGACACGTTATGGTTGTTTTTTGCTTTCCGACACTTTATGGGTGTCGAATCTCTCACGAAACGAATTTTCCCCTCCGGTATTCTTTTCTGACCTGAATTCTGCCAGAGCCTTCCTCCATATTTCAGCAAGTTTCGGATTCCGTCCATCTGCATATGAAACGCCAGGAGCTTCAGTAAAAACTTGCATCTTGCTGGGGTAGTCTCCCTTTTCGATGATTGTCAGGACGGTCATGGCAATTGACGCCACTTTCCGATTGAAGTTTTCCCGAGCTTTTATCAAGACGCCTTCTTTGTATCGGTTCGAGATCTTTTGGGATTCTTCCGGAAAACGATATCGCAGATATCCGATACCGACATCGAGATTTTGGGCAACCTGAGCGAGAGACAGTTCCGCGTCATGGGATCCTGCCAGAAGTTCAATCTCTTTCCGGATCGTCTCTGGGTCCTCTTTCTTCAATCTTTTTTTTCCTACAACAGGCCGTGTTCCGGCGGATTGATTTATTTTCCCCAACGATCCAGCCGTTTCCTCCGCGCCGAACAAGAATTCCGCAGGATCGATCTGAAGGCGGTAACAGAAGGTCATGAAGGAGTCGAATCGCGGGCGGGTCCGTCCTCTTCTCCATTGGGTGAGGGTTCCTATTCCCCATCCCAGGCGCCGATCGAGAGCTTCAGAGTTTCCATGGGTATGAATCTCGATCGTTCGGGCAATCTTGGCTGAAAACATGCATTTTGATGGGTACCTTCTTTCCACGACGACTTGTCGGAACATAGAAGCCGTTTTTTCGGAAAGCCACTCCTGCCAAGGGTCGCATACGATAACGGGAAGGATATCCTTGTGTTTTTCGGCCAGATCGGTTCCGCACCAGACGCACCGCCCTATGACAGAAAGCTGTCCCAGGGCGGGTTGCCTTTCTCCGCAAGAGGGACAGGAGGATATAAGGGGTGTCTTGTGCGTCGGGCAGAACCCGAAGGCAGAGATCTGCCACCTGATGGGCTCGTAGGGAGAGATTCCCGAGTCTCTTTGTACCCGGAAGCATTGGGGACACCATGCTTTGACTGGTCGGATGAGTCCCTTTCCTCCCTGATCGAAAATCCCCTTCCACGGAAGCATCGTTAAAAGATCGAGATCCGGGCGCAATGTCATCTTTCCGAGAAGCGATGAAAACGATTCGGCGTATTCTCCCACTCCGTTCATGGAACGGGAGTATTCCTGGAAGAAGCGGGTATAGGAACGCCGGATCGCAAGGTTTCCGAGTTTTGGAACCAGAAGATCGAGAACGATGTCTCTCAGAGGGAGGACGTGGGCTTGAGCAAGGCGGGACAGGTAGCTCGTGAGGCTTTCTGGATCGCCTGAATCGAGCCCCATTGGTTCGAGGTGGAAGAGCAGGCTTGGAGGCATGCCGGGTTATCCGATGTTTTCTTTTTGCTCATTCAGCAAATTTCCCACTGGATCCCTTACGGGGTTTCTTTTTCCCGGAAGCTTTCTCACCTTTTTTTTCTCATTCGTGTTGTCAGAGGGAAGATCCTGAACGGTTTCGATGGGCAGGATACCGAGATTGGCCCGGATACTGTCTGTTCGATCCTTTCTGAATATTCGTTCCCCTTCCTGTATCTCCCGGATAATTCGTTCGATCTGACGGTCCGAAAGAGATGTTTCGAGGAGATGGTCTATTGTGACCGAATGAGAACCGGATGAGAGGGCCAGAGCGAGCGCCCGGACCATCCAGTCCTTCAATATTCCAACGCAACCGGCGGTTCTCTCGTAGATGTATTCAAGATCGGATTCCAGAGGGGATTGTTCCGGAACTGGGAGATTTTCTTCAAGATTAACGAGAACGTCAAAAAAAGCGTTTCGTTCCTCTGCGACATCGAAACGGTAACGGGGAAGATGGATCTCCAATGTTCTGCGGCTTAACTGTGCACTGAGATCGGAAAGTCCAAGAAGCTCGTACGTTCCCGACAAAAGGTGTTTGATTCCCGTTCTGTTGGCGATGGACTTGATCGTGTCCATCTGGTCGATCAGTCTTTTTCCGCTGGCCATTTTTTTAAGATGCTGGGCCTCGTCAATCACGAAGACCGCAGGCTTGCGATAACTCAGGGAAGATTCAACGGCTTTTCTCAAATCCATTGCCGAAGGTCTCCGGCCGAGACGGCCGTATGACTTCGTCCTTTGCTGAGCTTCGAAGAAAGCAAAGACTTTATCGACATCCATCTTCTTGTCGACGAGGGGCTCACCGAGAGATTCGAGAACCTGGGAAAAATGTTCATTCCAGTTGTAGGCACCTGATGATGGAGCGATCGCTTCAATCATGGATACGGGAATCCTTCCAGAGTCTGTGGGATGGAATATTCCCTCGAAATATCTGACGATCCTGCGGCACAGGGTCGTTTTCCCGACCCCGCTTGGTCCGACAACGCTGATTAAGGAGTAGGGATTGCTGGGATCGAGGGCTTTTTTTACCTCTTCAAATGCTCTTTTGAGGTGAGGATGAGCCAGGGTTTTCTCGATGAACGCACGGATCTTTGCTTCTGGAGAACTGAGAATATCCTGTTTGAAGTTTGGATCACTGGATGAATCGGACATCAGAAATCCTCCATTTTTCGAACGACACGATTGGACGGGGGTATCTTTGGTATCACGGATGCTTCTCCCCTGCGCTCTTTTTCTATAACGGTTGGCGGTTGCAAGGGGGTGGAGACCAAGGATGGTGTTCCAGAAGAGATTCCTATTCTCCGGGCTTCGAGGTCTTTCTTTCTTTGGACTAGGACGTCTTCCTGCTGATTTGCCCCCTCGATGAACAGGGCCAATTCCCTGGCGCTGACTTTTTTACTTTTTGAAAAGGTCCGGTTGCGGGATCTCACTTCCCGGCTCGCCATGGCGATCTCCCGAAGAGATCGTCCATTCAGCGTTTCGTGGTATTGGGAGAAGCATTGGACCCATCGCCCTGAGACGAAGGCATAAACGACTCCACAATTTTCGGGGTCGAGACGGACTTCCACGGATTTTCCGGTAACTTCTGGATTCCGGAATCCATCATGCCAATAACGGATATTGTTGATCTGAATCCCCGTGTTCGGGTTCACTGTTGCCGTTCCCTTGGGGGTGGACGGCATCGTCATTATTCTGAAATCGTCCGAATAAGGAATGATTCGATGGGAGCGGAATCCGGTTCTTGCCAGTCCCTCGTTGAAAACTGTTTTTGGTGTTTCCATGAGCGCGGGATGTTGGGATGCGTTGTAAATCTCGAAAAAGAAGGTCTCCATGAGGGACTGAAGATCGGACAGATTCCAGACAGCCAGCCGTTTTGGGTTAAACGACTTTGTCATGATCCGGACTTTACGGGTTATTTGGGTATTTCCCGTCAGATTGTGGATGAATTCGGTGTTGGTCGTTCCAAAAAGCCGTTCGCAGACGCTCCCAAAACGTGATTGGGCCGGGGGGCGGGATTTTTTGACGCACTCGCATTTTGCAAGGAGGCTTTCGAAATATACAGACTCAAACTCCTTGCCATTGTCGAGAACGAACACGGAAGGAAGTCGCTGCCATCTTCGGACACAGTCCCGGACGACCATCATGCAGTTTCGGTAGCTTGGTGGATCGAATGAAAGGTAGAACGAGAGGATCATTCTCGAGTAGGCGTCCACCATGATTGTGAGCCAAGGTCTTCCGAGGACGATCCCATCGTCGCTCCCCACGAGTTCAATGTCGAGTTCGGTATGATCGATATGGGCGACTTCCAGTGGCCGAGAGCCATGCTTGGGTATTGTTTTGTCAAGGTTCCAGTGGAATATCTCGTGAGCATAGGCCGCCCGTTTTCCCTGACGTTTTCTCACTTGCTCCTCCTTCGGTCTTCGCCGGACCGCCTTTCTGAACGACTCGTAGCTTGAAGATACAACATGCTGCCGTTCGCACTGAAGGCGGAATTGTCCATATGCGGTCTTGATGCGGACCTGTTTATTGCTTTCGTATATGGCGGATATCGTTTCATCCATGAGCTGCTTGGCTGTTTCACTAATTCTCGATGTTCTGTTTCCCCGTTTTTCCGTTTGGGGTATAAGTCCTAAATATCCGGTCCCGAATTCTCGTTCCGCAGCCCTTTGCCGTGAAGTCCATCGTTCCATGGTCCTCGTCGAGGGAGTTTTTGATCCCGATGCCCCCTTATTTTCTTCAGAGATCTCACGAAGAATTTCCGATCTTCTGTTTGCAATCTCCAGAGATTTTTTCCCTGCCCCATCGAGAATGCTAATTCCCGATTTCAGCGGATCAATACTTGAGTGTTCGGAAACGATTGTTCCCGATGCAACTAGCCGTTCGAAGGAGGGGATTGGAAGGGGAACAATTCTGCCGTCCGATTCCAATGTGATCGCTTCAATTCCAACATTGAGGACTTTCCAGGAAATCCCGTCCCAGGAGATCGATTCTCCTGGGGCGGCCATGACGCCGATATATTCTGATTTCCACGTTTCCACACTCCCATCCAGAAGATGGGAGTAGGCGACTCCGGTCGTGGCATCGAGAGCGACAACTGTTCTGATTGGCTCGGTGAGTCGGTCTTTTTGGAGGTCGACATGGATCCGGCCCGTGGCGATCATCCGGTAGATCGCATCGTTTCCTACCCCGTGCTCCCCTTTTAGAAGTTCGTCCAGAGTTGTTGCCGTTTTTTCTTTGAGCCAGTTACGGATTGTTTCGATATCTTTATTTAAGGGTTCAGGGCAGTCTGTCCGCAGATAGTCTTCAATAAATCGGATGTTGTCCTGGAAGACCCAGTTGATCTCAGCCGATGACCAAACACTATAGGAAAGACCATATTCTTTGGCAGCGGCCTCTCCTGGAGGACAGATCCAGTTTTCATCTTCGTCTTTTCGGTAGCGGTGGGGATTTTTTTTGGTGAGAAGGATAAGTTCCTCTTCTGGCTTGCATTCTACGAACCCAATCCACTCTTTTCTGATTACCAGAAAATCCGGAGTATGGGTCACTCCCAGATTCCGTCCCTTATTTCCTGGATAACGAAGCACCAGATGAGCTGGCTGATCGTAGTATTCGATCGCATCGGAGTCGTGTTCGAGTTCATAGATAAAAGGCAGTTCCACCTTATGGCTTTCAGCCTGAATGGTAACGCCCATCTTTTGACTCGGAAAACGTACGCAGATGTTCGAGCGTCCTCCTCCCACTCTTCTGACGGGTGAGCCTTTTCTGATTGAATCGATCAGTTTGCGACCATGTTCTGTCACCCCGAGTTTTCTGCAAAGGATGTCGAGTTGTTGGGAGTCCATCATTTTATCTGTTCCAATGGTTATTCATTGTGACATTTAGTATTATAAAGTCACTTTAAATGACTTCATAGGGAATAATACAGTTATCCAGGATGACAGTCAACACTTCATGGTTTTTGAAATTGACGATCAGAATCTTTTGATCTACACTTTGGGAATGAAAAGCAATCCCGTAAACATCGCTTTCGGAAAGAAGCTTGCAGAAAAACGGAAGGAATCCGGAATTACTCAAGCGGATCTCGGCCGGAGGGTGGGGCTTGTTCGCACGACGATCGCAAACCTTGAGGCCGGCCGGCAAAGCGTCTCGTTGCCGCTTCTTTATCGGATTGTCCAGTCATTGGGAAACGATTTGGCCTCCTTGCTTCCGCCGATTGAAACAGGAATGGAGAATGCTTCCGTTCAAGACGAGGATTCGGCAACAGGAGAGATCTCTACGAGAGAGATTGGATGGGCAAAGAGAGTGACCCTCAGGCTTCCAGAAAAAAAGAAAAAAGAGAAAAAGACATAATTTGGATAGGAGTCAATAATTCAGATGAGCGATACCACATTGATGGTCAAAGAATTGCTCGATAAAACAGGAGTGCGGGCGGCGCCAGTTCCGGTGGAAAAGATTGCGGAATTTCTGGGTGCCAGGCTTGTCTATGAGCCTGCCCGGCAAGGGGAAGAGGTCTACGGTATGTTGTACCGGGATGCAGGACAGCCCGTCATTGGGGTGAATTCATCAAACCACATCCATCGCCAACGGTTTACGGTCGCCCACGAGATTGGGCATCTCTTGCTTCACAAAGGCGATGAGTATGTCGACACCCCCAAAGTGCGATTCAGGGATTCCCTGTCTGGGCTCGCCATCGACAACGAGGAGATAGAGGCAAACGGTTTTGCGGCAGAACTTCTGATGCCAAGGGAGTTTCTGGAAAAGTCTCTTCAGGTGATTGGCAAAAAGAAAATGGAAGATCCTCAACAGATCATTGATAAGCTGTCAAAGGAATACAAGGTCAGTCCCCAGGCGGCTGAGCTCCGGTTGAAAAATCTGGGGGTATTTTCATCGGGGTGATAGGTAGCTAAAACTTCCTGTGATATGATTTGCGAAAAAAAATAGAAGAGATAGTGGGGAAGTCCGAACTAGTTTAAGGAATAACATAGAACCTGTCGCGATAGGTGAAATTATCATCAACTCTTCTAATTTTTGGAAACTTCTTCTTGGAGATGCTTCGTTTGATCCCATCATTGAAAGTCGTAGATTCATTTTCCCCTTCGTTGATTGCATGATTTCTTGAGATTAAGCACTTCCCTTGAGTTTTCTTTAAAGAAATTTAGTGGAAAAAGTCTCAAGGACGGAGTGAGTAGTTCTGGAAATAACTGATGGGGGGATCACCCTCTCAGTTTTAGATACCACTGCTATTCCTACTTGGTCTGATAATTAGTGAAGGTCAGAATTTAATTTAGTCAGTCTGAAATGCACTAGAAGGGGGGGGGATGGCAAATTTTATAGATGGGCTCGTTTCTGGTGATGAAGCAAAAAAGATCAACGGTTCTCGCTCCAAAAGTGTTGATGAAAAGACCGTTAATGCAGTCAAAAATGATGCACTTGCTACCAAGGTCCAGGGAGAGGAGCAGGATGGCTGGTCAGTGGTTAATCGAAACAAGAAATCGGTACGTATGTCCAAGCCAAAGCCCCCTGACCGGCAATTGGAGGATGATGTTTGGTGTCTTCTTTATAAACTGATATGAAGGACGGTCCTGTCAAGTCTTTGTATTTATGTTT
>JAKCCY010000132.1 GCA_021838765.1 Nitrospirota bacterium | reverse complement strand
ATCTATCCCGTCAGGAGGGAGTTCCTGTCTTCGGAGAAGATCTGGTCCATGTCAGAGTCGTTTCCGACTGCGGTGATGATAACGTCGGAGCCTTCAGTGACTTCCCGAAGTGTTTGGGCCGCGGCGGATCTGAGCTCGGAGGCGATCTCTGCGGCATGCTGGCGGTTGGCGTCAAAGACCCGGGCAACCGGATATCCCCGGTCGAAAAGATTCCGGGCGATATTGGCGCCCATTCTTCCGAGTCCCACAAATCCGGTTCTCATCTGTTGGTTCATTGATGGGCTCCTGCAGAAAGGCGAATTTTTTTATGGACCAAAAATTCAGGGTAGTCTGATTTACCAAAAACGGATCAAAACGTCCAGAGGACTCCGGAAAAATCGGCCGTTGACCCCGTTCTCCGGGATCAGATTTCGTCTTCTTCTTCCAGAAGCGGAAGGTCCGGATCGGCATCGTCTTCCGCTTCCATCTCATCGCCCCCGTCGCTCTCTTCATCGTTTATGGCCAGCGGATCATATCCCAGAGCGGCGATGATGGATCGGGGAGTCTGTTCGGATGGTTCGTCATCAGGGTCATCGGAGAGATCTCCCGACCAGTCGATCCTGTCCTCATCGATTTCTCCAAAGCGGAGATCGGAAAAGCCGTCGTCTTCATCGTCTTCCATGGCGCCTCCCGGACTATAAAGGGGATTTTGGCGTGCACTTGATGCTTTCCGGGTCCGAAAGAGCTTCCGGACGGAATGGAGCAAGAATCGGGACAGATAGTCCCCGTATCTATCCTCACACACCCTGGTGATGGAGAAAAGGCCCCTCTGGGGCCTGAGGGGGGGGTGATTTTCGATGCGACCCCAAAATGGTCCGGGGTTGCTGGTCGAAAGGAAATGCCCGTGTGTTCGCAAGATGTTGCCTGCCGGACTATCAACCGGACATCAGACCGGGATATCCTCAGCTCAGGGAGCTTTCTGACCCAAAAAGCGCCGTCGTCTTCGCCGTACTGTCCCGAGCGGTGTCAATCGCTCGACGTTTGTCTCACCAGGAAGAGCCGGCTTTGAGTTGTTGCTCTGGTTTGTGCCTTCCCTCTTGTGATCTTCTGGGAGGAGGTCCCCCGTATGATGTTTGTCAGCGATTTCGGCCATCTTGAGCCCGTCCATCGCCGCGTGGTCCTGGCAGGATTTTTGGGGTGGGCTCTCGATGCTTTTGATTTTTTTCTGCTGATTTTTGTGCTGAAGGATGTTGCTTCGACCTTTCACGCCTCCCTGACGGCGGTGACGGTCGCAATCTTCCTGACGCTTGCAACCCGTCCTGTCGGCGCCCTTTTCTTCGGCGTTCTCTCCGACCGGTATGGGCGAAGGCCTGTCCTGATGGCGGTTGTCCTGTCGTATTCCGTTTTTGGGTTTTTGTCGGCATGGGCTCCTTCCCTGGGGCTTTTTTTTCTTCTCCGTGCGCTTTTCGGCATCGCCATGGGAGGGGAATGGGGTGCCGGATCCTCCCTGGTGATGGAAAGCGTGCCGCCTCCCGCGAGAGGGTTTGTATCCGGCATCTTGCAGGCCGGATACCCCTCGGGCTACCTCCTGGCCTCCTTGGCCTACGCGTTCATCTATCCCGAGACAGGGTGGAGGGGGCTGATGATGCTGGCGCTTCTTCCGGCGTTTCTGGTGTTGTATATCCGGAGAAATATTCCGGAGTCGCCTGTCAAAAGCCATGGTTCCGGGGAGTTTCCGGACTTTGGCAAGATCCTCTGTGTCCATTGGAAAACCATTCTTTTTGCGACCTGCCTGATGACCGCTTTCAATTTTTTAAGCCATGGGACACAGGATCTGTACCCGAGTTTTCTTGAAGGGATCCATCACCTCTCTCCCCGGGAGGTTGGTGGCATTGCGGTCTTGTACAATATAGGGGCTATCCTGGGGGGGCTGACGCTGAGTACCCTGTCCGAGAGGATTGGAAGAAGAAAGTCGATTCTTTGGGCCGCGGCTGCGGCTCTTGTTTGCACACCCTTGTGGGGAAGCTCTCATGGCCTTCTGGTCATTGCCATGGCCGCTTTCCTGATGCAGTTTTTCGTTCAGGGGGCATGGGGGGTGGTTCCGGTCTACTTAAACGAGATCTCCCCTCCGGCGATCAGGGGGCTCTTTCCGGGTCTTGTCTACCAGTCCGGAAATCTCATGGCTTCGGCCAATGCCACGATCCAGTCATCTCTTGCGGTCCGTCTGGGCGGGAGGCTCGATATGGCCCTGATGGCGGTTGCCGGTTTTTCGGCGCTCTTGATCGCCCTTCTCATCATGCTGGGGCCGGAAAGAAGGGGGGAGCACCTTGGAAGGTAACCTTTCCGGCGGAAGAAGACCCAGATGATTGTTCTGGCGATTCCAAAAGAAAACCGTCCGCCTGAGAGAGAACTTGGAAGAGTGGTCTGAGGGGAGGACCGTCTAATTTGTCTTTTTCAAAGATTCCACAAGGGACTTGATCCTACCCGTCACCTGTGTCAGGCCATCGAAGCTCTGGTTGGCATCGGAGGACACCAACTGGGTCTTTTCAATAAGGGTGCTGTTTTCCGAGGACTTTTTGGCGATCTCCTCCATGGCCCTGGTAATGTCCTGGGTATTTTGCTGGATCTCCCGGGTTGCATCCTGGACCCGCTGGGCGAGTTTCCGGACCTCATCGGCAACGACGGCGAAGCCCCGTCCGTTTTCTCCTGCCCGGGCAGCCTCGATGGCGGCATTTAAAGCCAGGAGATTGGTCTGGGAGGCGATTTCCCGGATCGTTCCGACGATCTTGTTGATCTCCATCGTCTGTCCAGACAGGCTCTCAATCGAAACCTTGAAATTGGAATTTTTTTCGAGGACTTCGGACATTTTGCTACTCACCCCGGAGATTGCCTTTTCGCCCTCCCGGATCTGTGACTCCAGGCTGTCCGTCACTTCTTCAAGCATCCGTTCGGACTCTACCTGGTTTGTAATATTCCGGGCATTCTTGACAACCTGGACCACTTTCCCGGAGTTATCAAAAATCGGGGTGTATTCGGCTTCGAGCCAGATGGACTTGCCGTATTTGTCGATGCGTTCAAAGATCCCCTTGATGGGGGTTCCAGCAGCCAGCTGCCTCCAAAAGTTATGGTAGGCAGAACTTTGCGCATATTCGGACTTGCATAAGATCCTGTGGTGCTGTCCCTTGAGCTGCTCAATCGAATAGCCGACAGTTTTCAGGAAATTCTCGTTTGCATCCAGAACGACCCCATCGGGGGTAAAACTGATGATCCCCGTGGTTCGATTGATGGCGGCCCAAAGAGTCTCAAGCTCCAGAACCCTCTTCTCAAGGAGATCCGAGTCGGGTTGGGAAGAGGTCTGTCGAAGATTCTCAGATATCATGATTGCCTCCTTGATATGGTTAATGTCTCAGTAATCAGACAGGGATCCAAGACACCGTCCTGACTTTTCGGTTCGCTTTAGAAAAAACTCAAATCGGACTGGAGCATCTGCGCTAATTTTCTGGAAAGAAGAACATGCTCCTGGATGGATTCCCCAGAGAATCAACGTTCAAAATCGAAAAACATGGCGACTAAGAAAACCTTCCCGAAAAATAATACCTGATGGACGCTGGTCTTGTCTGGTGTGGCGTATAATGTGTGCTTTGAGTTGTTTCCTGTGTTCACGCTGAGAAATAACATCATAAGTGTTTAATATATTTTCATATTTAATAATATATTATGTTATGATGTCCTCAGAAAAACACATTGCTCAAGTCCTAAAAAGGGTAAGCTTTCCGGCGGGGGAGGAGCGGAGTTAAAGGCCGTTGCCCATGGTCAGGAGTTCCCTGTCTGAGGCCATTTCCCGATGGTATTCGATCGCTTCGTCGGGGAAGGCGACGGTTTTTCCTGCCTGCGTCTCGAGCGACTGAAGCACCTGTCGGTGGAGAGCTCTTCTTGTCCTGTCGGTCAGGGAGCTATAGGCCTTGTGGCGGAGAAGGGCGCTCGAGAAGGCAAAAAGAGGGGTTCCTTCGACTTCCGATGGTTTGATGAGGCCGGACCGGGTGAGCCCTTCCAGCCGGGAATCGAAGTTTTTCCGTTCGTCTTCCGAGCAGATGGCGAGCAGAAGGTCCCTTGTAAAGCATTGGCCGATAACGGAGGCCTTTCCCAGAAGGAATCTGTTTGACCCTGCCGTCTGGAGCCTGTGTGTCAGGTAGTCGTCCAGGATCTCGGGGACGGAGCCGGGCGGGAGGGAATCGCCGGCCGGGGCATCCCTGAAAAGACGGACAAGCTCTTCGACAAAGAGGGGAATCCCGTCGGATTCCCTCTCGATTCTTTTCCGGTTTTCGGGAGAAATCCTTTCCTGCGGATCCATTTCTTGAACAAGCTCCCGGATCTCCCCGGAAGAAATCGGCTCCAGAAAAACATGCTCCACCCTGGAGAAGTCCCCGCCAGGGCGGTCAGGCGGGTTCCGGCTGGTGAAAAGCAGCAGAAAGGGCGCGGGCGGCGGTGCGACGCCAACTCTTTTTAGCACCTTCATTGTCAGGGGATCGGCCCAGTGGATGTCCTCGACCCCGACGATGAGGGGAGATTTCGGTGACCGGCGAAGGAGAAAGGCTGTGAGAAATTCGATGGCTTCCTGATGGAGAATCTCCGGAGGGAGAAGTCCCTTTTCTCCGGGGAGCTCCAAGGGGACTTCCATCAGTTGGGCGAGAACTTTCCCCACGCGGTTCCTGGTGCCGGGTCTTATTTCGATGACATCGAACATTTTTTCGAGTGTCGACTGCGTAAGAATCGATTCCACGGCGAAAGATGTCCTGATTTCCTCGATGATCGGGAAAAACGGAGTTCCCTGCCTGTCCGGTCTGCAGAAAATCATCCGGATGTGCGACGGATCGGCTCCTGCCTGTTTCAGAAAACAGCTGAGGAGCCGGGATTTTCCCATCCCCTTTTCCCCCCTGATTCCAAAAAGGGCACACTGCGATTGAAGCACCCTCTCCCATATCTCCCTCAACCGCTCCAATTCGGATATTCGGCCGACGAAGGGTGTTTCGGGGGCGCTGCACATCTGGAAAAAACGTTGACGGCTGTCGATGGGAGAGAGGATCCGGTGCACCGGGAAACGGTCTTCTTCTCCCTCAACCGGTCCCGGCGAAAGAGGCAGACTCCTGACATGGCCCTTTGTTCTCGCAAGCGCCGGTCCGCTTGCAAGAACCTCGAAGGGGCCTGCCTGCTCTGCAAGTTTTAGGGTGGCTTTGACCGGTTTGTCGGAGAGGCTGATGAATGCCTTCGTGTCCGGTACGATGGTATTTTCTCCATGAATTCCGATCTGTACGCAGACCCCCTGGCCGGACTCGACCGATTGCATTGCTTTCTGGATCCGGAGAGCGCAGAAAAGGGCCTGGATGGACATCTGTTCCTGGATGAACGGATGTCCGAAGGCTCCCAGGATAAGCGTGCCGAAGCTCTGGAGAGCTGTCCCTCCGTAGTGTTCGATCCACTTGCTGCAGATCCCGATGGCTTTTTCGGCCCACTGGAACTGTTCTTCAGGGTCGGAAAGCCCCGGGAAGGAGAAGGCAATGGCGATATAGGTCATATGGCGCCACTCAAGAAGCGGCTCCTGGGTTCTTTTGGTCGGAAATGCCTGGCATCCTTTTCCCTGGACGGCCCTTTCGTAGACTTTTCTGATCCGTTCTTCGGGTTCGGCTCCGAACAGCTCCCGGGAGCGTGCCCTGACCTCTTTGAACCGCTCAACGATTTCTTCGTGGCACCCCGCCTCATCGAGGGCGAGGAAAAGCTCCGCCTGAAAATCTTCCTGGTCCGGAACGGCCGAAGAGAGCATTCGCGCGTAGAACAGCACCTTATGAATGTCGCCCCTCCTTCTGTAGTGGCTGAGGACTTTCTTCAGACGGTCAAGAGACAGTGCCTCAAGCTGGTTCCGGAGGCTTAGGGCCCAGTCGTCGAATGGTTCGGAGCCGGGAAGATCCCAGCCTTCGAGGAATGCCCCCGTGTAAAGGGAAAGGGAGTGCTCGAGATCAGAAAAGCAGGAGGGGCAATGCTCCGGAGGATGGGGAGGCTGGCAGTGGAAAGGAAACTGGAAGTCGTGGATGTCGAGAAGGATGCGTTCGGGATTTTTGATGAAGACGGTGTCGCGGTCCGTCGCAAAAACAGGAGACAGCTCTTCCAGGACAGGTTTCATGCGAAAGAGAAGCTGCCTCAGGTTGTTCATGGGAGACAGGGAGTCCGGCCACATCATGTCGGCAAGCTCCACCCGCCGGAAGCGGTGGGGCGGGGTGAGAAGAGTCCGGACCAGCAGCATGAAGCCAAGGCTCGAAGGAGGAATCCTTATTTGCCGCTCTTCCAGGAAGATGAAGGGCTGGCCAAGGAGCTGCACTCTGATGGAAGGGTTGTGGTCATCTCCGCGACCGGATTTCACATCTCGTTCCTTGTTGGGAGTCAGACGGCATTCTTGACGATCAGCTTCGATCTGGAGCTTCCAAGGCTAAAGCGGATCGAACGTGAAGAGAAGAGAGATCGCTCAATGGGTTCTGAAGCGATTCTGAAAGGGGAATCAATCAACCGGATCCAGACGGGGAGGCGCCATCATTCCAGTACCGGCGAGGGTTTGTTTTTAAAAATCGTGTGACCGCAGTCACATTTTTATGATATATTATTTTTATTAATAAATGTTATGGAAAATTTCGTGGAGTCGTGCTAATGTCATGGCCGATCTTCTTATTTTATTGATTGGCGCCGACTGGAAGTGTCTTTTACAGTCTTCTTTCGGATTGCCTGTTTTCGATTTTCCCTGCAAGTCCCGCCTGATTGATTCCCTTTGCCACTGGTAATGGAGAGGGAATCCGTACGTTGGAGATGTTTTCCCATGGACCGGAACGGCCAGAAAAAAGCGTGTCTCGATGTCCGGGTGCTTGGCGCTTCCGGAATATTCCTGGGAGGGCGCGTTCTTGCGCGGGCGGTTTTCGACAAGCCCTATACGCTCTTTTTGTATCTGGTGATCGAGCGAAAGCGCCATCGCAGGGAGGATCTCGTCAGACTGTTCTGGCCGGGCATGGACGATGCCACCGGCCGGCAAAATCTCAGCAGCACAATCTATATCCTGAAAAAACGTCTGGGGAAGTCTTTCGTTCTCGAAGGAGACAGGATCTACGTCTGGTGGGCGGGATCCGGAAGCGGGCAGGATCCGGTCGACCTGTGCCGTCTCCTCGATGACACCCCGCCATCCGGTTGCGACAGCCTTCATGAGCCATCTGTCTGCAGTGGATGCCGGGAGCGGCTCAGAGGCCAGCTTTCGGAATATCGCGGAGATTTTCTTGAGGATGCGGATATCCCGTCGCTGCCGTCTCCAGCGCCTCCATGG
>JAKCCY010000131.1 GCA_021838765.1 Nitrospirota bacterium | reverse complement strand
ACAGAAGGGAGTGTGCGGTGACGATCATGAAAAAAAGACTCTCTCTTCTGGCTGCATTTTTTATTTTGTTAACAGGACCATCACTCCTTCAGGCAAAATCACCCGAACCTCTTTCCCTCAGGATTTTAAACCACCATGACCACGACAAGATTCATGGAAATACCATCCGGCTAGTTCTCATGCCATCACCCTCTCCCGATCACCACCACCCCATACACCTCCATGCCTACGTCAATGGACGAATGGCAACCATGATCACGATCAATTCACCCAAAAAGGTGATCACATTGCACCACCTTCCAAAGGGAAAAGATGTGATTTCCTTTGTTCAGGCCAATCCAATGACACACAAAGAAATGGATAATGATATGGCTGGAATGGATATGAGCGATGAGGATATGGGAGATATGGGTGGCGGAAATCAAAAGACCAAAGGGAAGAACGTCGACAAGTCCGCTCTCCAAACCCTTACCGTTCTTGTCCAGTAAGGTGCAACAGCTCCAGGAAGACCTTATCCACCGGCTGGAAGTGACTTCAAGGCCGTGGACCGCTTGGGAACATCGGGCTTGATATTTAAAAGTGGTTGCAACTGGACATGGTTCTTCGACACTTCCCCGATGGTATAAGAGTCGAGCTCTTCCATAAACTTCTTCATCGCATTGGACAAAACCCCTTTCAGGTAGCAGGCCGAATCGATCGGGCACTTCCCGGGAACGCCATCGAGACATTCGACAAGATAAAAATCCGGCTCGCACATTCGGACAACTTCGCCAAGCGTAATCTTGTCTGTTGCCTCATTATGATACAGACCTCCCTGTCGACCTCTGATGGAGTGTACAAGCCCCTTTGCAGCAAGATTCTGGACGACTTTCATCAAGTGGTTTTTCGATATTCCATAACTTCTGGCGATCTCGGAGATGTTTGAGCGTCTTCCGGGGTTTGCAGACAGGTATAAAAGAACACGAAGGGAATAATCGGTATATTGCGTCAATTGCATGTGCCACTCCTGATTGCCTTACTTAAGGGATCCAGACCAACCTGTTTCTGTGAAACGACAGGATACCCTAGTCCTTTTCGTTTTCCCAAGTTTCAAACGTCATCTTCATAAAATAATCTGGAGAGAGGACCAGAACTCTCCCCCGTTCAGATAAATCGAGAATCCCTTCCTTTTCCCACAGCCTGGTCAGGCGAATAGTGCTTTCCACACTCGTTCCTGCCATCAACGACAGGCTTTTTCGGGTGACTTGAAGCTCAACCGGGCCATGGCCTTTCAAAATTGGGTCTATCTCGCGATTTTTCTTGCATAACGATACGATGACCCTGGCAAGCCGAATCTTGACCGGTTCGGGGGAAATCAAAAGACGCGACTGAAGCTCCTGAATACGAATTCCAATTTCCCTGAAAAACCCTCTCCGAAACGATCGGTCCAAAACCAGGGCGTTACGAACCTTCTCTCCGCTAAACGCTTCCAGAATAGCGGGCCTCTCCGCTCGGGCCGTGGCGGGATAAGGAAACTCGCCCAAAACAGCAAAACCTCCCAAAAATTCACCTGCTTCCAGTCTCTCTGTAATAAAAGGGTTACCGAAGGGACTTTCTTTCAGCATCACGATACATCCCTGTCGAACAAGATAGAGGTAATCGGCAGAATCCCCCTGATGAAAAAGAATACCATCTTTTCTGAGAACCACGCGTCTGTCCGGCGAATTCTGATTAAACCAGTCCATAACGGAAATGTCTTCCAAACCCATCCTCCAAAAACGCAAAGGGATCTCTGTCGATATGACGTCTATCATACTCCCCGGGAAACGGACTGGGGAGAATGACAGAATACAGGTGTTTCATATTTGGATAATAAGGAGGCTAATATGGAAACTTCACCTGAAAACATACCCGGTGCCCCTCCTGTCAGAACTCTTTCCCAAGTCAGACAGGCTGCGGCCATTTGTCCTTTCTGCATTTTGGGAATAGCCCTGATTTTCTGGGCCAAGCCTTCATCTGGGGCCACTGTTACGGGTCTCGCCCTATGGACCGTTATCATGCAGGGTTTTTCGGCAATTTTTCTGGTTCTCCTCTTCAGAGCTGCAAAAGCTGTCGGCGACACTCTTGAGGAAAGAAAAGTCGTCCAGAAAATCCCATTATCTGAGAGGGATCTATTGGATAAAGCCTATCGATTGGGACGCTACGCACCAATCGATACAAAACCCCATCCGGAACACCTGCCAGACTGGATAGAGCATAACGAAACTATTCTCAAATCAGTCATGGCAACCTTCGAGGAAAGACACATCATCTCCCCGACGGTCAAGGAGAAAGTGCGAGAGAGATTCCACAAGGGTGTTTCCGAATTGGTTGCTTCCCAACCCGATGGAGGGAATTCTTTTGCCGTATCCAAAAGTGAAGTCCAAAACATGATCGACCGGCTCTTTTCCAAAATATAACGCCGCTTCCCTTTCACCCTTCGGATTGCATGTTTTCCGGCAAAAGGTTATTGACCAGGGAAAAAAGTTCAAGATTCAACCTGGATGTGGATTCTCTGGAAAGATCCTCCGGAGAAACCGGAAAGCCAAAACGAAGGGTGATTTTCCGTGGCACCGGGAAGCGCTTGTTCCTGGGGTAAGCCTCAAAACTTCCAATGATCCCAACCGGTATGACGGGACAGGGGAAGGCCCCCAAAAGATGGGCTGTTCCTGGCCGGAACATCTTGATCTTCCCATCATGGGAGCGGTCGCCTTCGGGAAATACAAGAATCCCCTTCCCTTCTTCCAGCATTCGATAAGAGACCCTGAGAGCGGACGAAGCCTTGTCCGGATCAATGGATATCACTCCAAAGGGATCCTTCAAGGGATGGATCCTGGGATGATCAAAAATGGGGGAAAACCCCAAAAGCACCGTTCTCGAAAGGATTTCATCCGGCAGAGCCGCTGAAATCAGGAAGCCATCCAGATAGCTTCCATGATTGGCGACAATGACAAACGGACCATCCGGCCAAATGGCTTTTTCACCGTTAAATGTCTCGTAGATCCAACCTTTATCCGTCTTTTCGAACCGGGGAAGATTGGCTCGAAAAAAAATCGAAGAGGTCCCCCGCAAAAAAAGATGGAACGCCTTGAGACCGGAAGATAGGCTTTGCCCGTCTGGAGAAAGTGGGCGATGAGGCACCTCTGCCAATTCCTTTTCAGTCAGGGGTGTCTCCCAATAATGACCTTCAAGCGTCTTTTTTTCTGCCACCTTAAGACCATTTGCCCAAAGAGATACGGCAACCATCAGATCCTTGACCGTCAAAAGATTGTTCAAGAGGGCATCCTCTGGAATTCTTGCTCCGAATCCTTCTTCCAGAGCCGAAACCAGCTCAAGTCTTCCAAGAGAATCAAGTCCCAGATCGATTTCCAGGTGGTCTTCCATTCTGACTGGGCGCTTGATTGTCAAAACCTCATTCAGGATGGTAAAGGTTTTCTGTTCTATCGGATCCACATCCTTCGGAAGGGGTTCCTTTCCCTCATTTTGCTTCTCAGACTCCAGCTCCTCAACGATTTCAGGGAGAAGATACCGCTTGAGCTTCATCAATCTCGTTCTTGGCAATGGGTCCCTGACAATCGAAAAGCCACCCAATCTGCTGTGAGAAGGCAGGGACTGCTGCATCAGGTTAAACATATCCGTGACGATGGGAACAATATTGGTTCGCCCGGAGCGCTGAAAACTTTCAATATCGGGACGAACAAGCAACCATGGGACTCCCTTTCGAAGGGTTACAGCGATTTCTGAAACCAACGGGTCCGATATCCAGCGAGACTCGATCGCTTCAGGCTGGATTTTTTTCCCGTTTGGAAGAACCAGAAGCTCTTTCAAACGTCCGGTCAGGGTCAGGTAACCATCGGACAAATCTCCCCTGTCCCCGGTAGAGAACCATCCATCCTGATCGACCAGGGATTCGCGCCTATACCGGTCAAGCCAATAGGATGTTGCCACATTCTCTCCCTTGACCTGTACCTCCCCGGCTTCGGATATCCTCACGGAAACACCATCAAGAGGCCTGCCGACAGATCCGATCCGAAAGGCTTCCGGAATGTTGAAAGAAACGACCGGGGAGGTTTCGGTCAAGCCATATCCCTCCAAAAGCATAAGACCAAACCCCATAAAATCTTCAATGATGGCCCGATCAAGAGGGGCTCCACCAGATGACAGTGCCCTCAATGACTGCCCGAATCGGGCATGAACCGCAGGAAAAGCCATTTTCCCGATGGAAGGGAATCCCGTCCTGGAGAGATTTCTCACCATTGGAGCCAAAATCTTTTTTGCCACAAACTCCTTGATGGTCCCCTTTTGACGGACTCCTTCCATCAGTTTTTGGTGAAAACCCTCCCAAATCGCCGGCACTCCCGGAAATAGGGCGATATTCTGATTGGAAAGACACCATGCAATCGTTTTCGGGTGGTTGTCCGGAACAAAAACAGGAACAGCTCCCAGCAGAATCGGAAGATGAAAAAGTCCCATCGCCGGATAGGCGTGATGAAGAGGCAACATTCCGAGAACTTTGTCCCCTTTTCGGTAAACATGAAGCTTCTCGAAAGAGAAAACATCGGACAGAATGTTTTTGTGTGTCAGAGGGACTCCCTTTGCATTCCCGGTCGTTCCGGATGTCATCAAAAGAAATGCCACATCATCCGTCTTTCCCTGTACACACCTTTTCCCGAGAGCATTGATAGCCGCATCTCCTTCACCGGAAGACAGGGGAGACTCAGTGGACACACTGACAACTTCGCCCCCCCACACACCCGTTAGAGATGAGACGGCTTGCGAGATCACCACCATGCGATCAGCCTCAAAGTTCTTGAGGTGAAAGCCCATTTCGGCAGGAGGCATCAGATGGTCGATCGCCATGACAGTCGCACCCCGTCCAAGGATCGCCATGGCCGCAAGGATCCAGGTCATTCCGGGTGGCCCCGTCAACCCCACGACCATACCCGGGTCAACCCTGATCTGATCCATCAGTTGCCCCACCCTGGCAGAGGCCATCCGTCCATCATAAGCCACTGGAAACAGTTGCCCGTCTTTCTGGACAACGTCCACTCCCAAAACGTCTCCGGGCTCTTCCTTTATCCTGCGAAAAAAACCTTCGAACAGGGTTTGAGGACGATCCATGGTCATAACCTCTTTCCTTTTGCTGGAGCTAATTCAATTGTTTCATGAAGTTTTGGCATCGCCATATTGTTCCACCCGATGGATGGAAGCTTTTCGGAAAATCCGGTCATGGATCGTTTCTCTCCATGAACCAGAAAAACCTGATCCGGGACCTGCATACTTGAGCACCAGGCAAGCAGGTCCCCCTGGTCGGCATGGGCCGAAAACCCATTGATCATGTGCGTCTGGATCCGGACATCGCGCATCTCCCCAAGAAGACGGACTTTCTTTTCTCCATCCACAATCGCCCGGCCAAGGGTCCCTTCCGCCTGATAACCAACAAATATCAAAGATGATAAGGGATTATCAATATGTCGCTCAAGATGATAAACAATCCTTCCTCCGGAAATCATTCCCGAGCCCGCCATAATGACAGCATCCCGCCTGACAGCGTTGATCTCCTGGGAGTCGTGAATGGAACGTGCTGTCACAAGTCCCGGGAAAGAAAACGGGTCAATCCCCTGGGAAATAAAAGACTCCAGCTCGGGAGAAAGTTCACTGCGAAAGCGTTCGAAGACCTCCGTCGCTGACAGGGCCATCGGCGAATCCAGAAAAAAGAAAGTCCCCGGCGGGACTCTTTCTTCCCGGAAAAACTGTCCGAACACCCACAGAAGTTCCTGAGCCCTTTCCAATGCAAATGTCGGAATCAGGACATTGCCACCACCAGCCAATGTTTGGGCCAAAACACGGGCCAGCTCCTCAATCGAGCCCTCTCTGGATCGATGGAGTCGATCACCATAGGTCGTCTCAACCAGAACATAATCAGAATCCAATGGAGGAGACCATGGCTTGACCAACGAAACATTTTTCGGACCGATATCTCCTGAAAACAGGATTCTGGTTGTCGCCCCTTTCTCCCGAACCGAAACCTGGATAGACGCTGAGCCGAGAATATGGCCGGCATCATGAAAGGTTGCCGTTACATCAGGATGGAGCTTCACAGGCGTTTTGAGGGCAACCGTCTGAAACAGAGCCATCGTCTCGATCACATCGGAAATATTATAGGAAGCGTCATCTCTCTTGTGGATGATTCCTTTTGCATGGTTATGCCGCCTGTCTCTCGCTTCCTCATGAAGATGTGCAGCATCCTGGAGAACAATTCCTGAGAGAAGCCGTGTGGGTTGGGTGGAGTAGATCGGTCCACGAAACCCTTGCCGGAAAAGGAGTGGAAGCCTTCCACAATGGTCAAGATGGGCATGAGTCAGCAGAACCGCATCAATTTCACGAGGATCAAATCCAAAAGGATCCGACTCGCCACCAAAAAGCTCATCCGCCCCCTGAAAAAGACCACAGTCCACAAGAAGTCGAAACCCGTCCATTTCAAGGAGGTGACAGGAACCGGTTACACAAGATGCCGCGCCATGAAAAGAAATTTTCATTAATCTTCCTTTCTGCCGAGAATCGGCAATGATAGGGGGTCTTTTTCCAGTTCATTCTGGCAAAACAACAAAAACCCTCCAAAATCACTCAGTTGATCAGAGATGTCTTCCATCAAAAAAAGCTTCCACCGCTCTGATCGTGTCGAAGGGAAAGATGATTTTGAACACTCCCTGATCCTTCGTCAGGCGGGGCGGGAGAAGCCCCCTGAGAAAGAGAAAAGTGCCTCCACCAAAATCCCTCTCATAGGAATAGCTCGCTCCGATACATGCCTTCATATGGCGATGAAGTGCTACCGTATAAAGAAGAGCCTGAAGAAAGTACCCACCCGAAGTGAGGGCATCATGAAGGCTTTCTTGTGAATAGTCCATCGGGTTTGGTCCAAGGTCATTTGTCTTGTAATCCACAAAGGCAACCCGTCCTTCATGAAAGAAAAAAAGATCGACCGCTCCTGATAGCATTCCGTTCAAATCGGCATAAGCACTCGATTGCAAGCCCCATTTCTCCGGCAAAGGGACCGAAAGATTTCTTAACAACGCATAAAATCGTGAAAGGTTGTATCGCTCCATCGGAAAAGAAAATGCCAGTTCCGTGACCTTTTTTTCCCTTGGAATCTCCCCTATTTTCAATGAAGCCCCATCGATCGGAGTTGTTCTGCAGGCAGCGACCATCTCCAAAGCGTTTTTCAGATCATCCTTTTCCAAAAATCCACGAAGCTCAAGCCGAGACCGGACGAACCCGATCCATTTTTCATCCTCAGTATCCATATCGGCATTTTCCAAAAGTTCATGGATCAATGTTCCCGT
>JAKCCY010000130.1 GCA_021838765.1 Nitrospirota bacterium | reverse complement strand
TTCCGATCTGAACGTTCCGGGAAATCCGGTTCTCGATCGGAGAGAAGTCGCGGCCTTCGACCTTGACGTGCCCCCGGCCGACCCCACCGAAGAGGTGATCGACCAGCAAAAAGACCAGCCGGGCGTCGAGGATGAAGAGGAAGTTCCGTTTCATGGGCTCAAGCCGGAGGATGTTGATGTTGGACGGTAGCGGCACCTTCTTGATGAACTCTCCGTATTTGATCATCTCGGTGACCGCGGGGGAGAATTCGGTCGATTTCCGCAGCAGGGAGGAGAGCGAGACCTGAAAGAATCGGGCGAATCGTTCGTTGACGATTTCGAGGGTCGGCATGCGCCCCCGGATCACCCGCTCCTGGCTGGCGAGGTTGTATTCCCGGGAGGCTTTTTTGGAGTTCTTTTCTGACTCTTCGGGCGGTTTTGTCTCGACTTCTCCCGCGACAAGGCCGCGGATGAGGGCGTTGACTTCGTCCTGGGAGAGGATGTTTTCCGCCATGGTGTCCAACCCTTCGGAGGGGGAGTTCTCTTACAAGAGATGCCGTTGAAATAATTTCATATTTTTTTAACCTATCACGATCATCCGGATTGTCAACTATTGTCATCAATATTGATTAATGTTTTTAATTCAGGAAAGGGACAGGCTCGAGACAATCAGGCATTGGCAGGAAAGGTGGAGGCCGTCCATCGGGTAAAATCCTCGGCGGGCAGGGGCGGACTGAAGTAATAGCCCTGAATCTCATGGCATCCGAGCTTTTTGAGAATCTCAAGCTGCTCGCGGGTTTCCACCCCTTCGGCGATCGTCCGGAGCCCCAGGGCGGAGGACATGGTGACGATCGCGGTGGTGATGGCCCGCACGTTGGGATCCGACGGGAGGGTCGTGACGAAGGAGCGGTCGATCTTGAGCTTGTAGACGGGAAGACGGGTGAGGTAGGAAAGGCTCGAATACCCCGTCCCGAAATCGTCGATGGAGGTCCGAACGCCCAGGCTGGACAACTCCTGAAGCACGGTCGTCGTCTGCGGACGGGCCATCAGGACGCTTTCCGTGATCTCGACTTCCAGCAGGCGCCCTTCGGCCCCCGACCGCTCCAGGGCCGCCCGGACGATCTCCACGAGACTTCCTCGTTCGAACTGGCGGCCGGAGACGTTGACCGTCAATCGGAAGGTCAAGACTCCGGCCTTTTTCCATCGGACCATTTGGCGGCAGGCCTCCTCGATGACCCAGGTGCCGATGGCGACGATGAGCCCTGAACTTTCGGCAACCGGAATGAACTGGTCGGGAGCCACGAGTCCGTTCTTGGGGTGATTCCAGCGGAGGAGGGCTTCCGCGCCGACCAGCCGGCGGGAGGACAGGTCCACCTGAGGCTGGTAGTAGAGCACGAATTCGTTGTCCTCGAGGGCCCGTCGAAGCTCCCGTTCCGTCTCGTACTTCTGGCGCCCCTTTTGACCGTCTTCTTCGACATAAGCGACGGCGGCGTGGCCGATCTCCTTGGCGCGGTACATGGCAATGTCGGCCCGACGGAGCAGAACGTCCGAGGTTTCGCCGTCCTTCGGCCAGACGACGATCCCGATGCTGGCGTTCACGAAGACCGGAACCTGATCGAGGTCGAACGGGCGGGCCACCTCGGACAGGATCGTCTCGGCGATTTTCCGGAGGCCGTCCCGGTCGGTCACTCCCTCCAGAACCACCATGAATTCGTCTCCCCCCGTCCGGGCGATAAGGTCGCTTCGCCGGACGCAGGAGGTCAACCGTTTCCCGACCTCCCGGATCAGGGCGTCTCCACGCTCGTGGCCCAACGAGTCATTGATCCCCTTGAAGCGGTCCAGGTCGAGATAGAGGAGGCCGCCGCCCTTTATGCGAGAGGGATCCTGAGCCATAAGAAGGCGGGAGAGGTGATCCACGAGGGCGGTCCGGTTGGGAAGCCCCGTCAGGGGGTCGGTGTGGGCGACCTGACGGAGGCGGGATTCGAACTCCTTTTGTTCGGTCAGATCCCGGAGAACGAGCGTGACGAAGTCCCGCTCTCCGTCGCGGAAGCGGCTGGCGGAGACCTCCACCGGAAAGGGCGACCCGTCCTTCCGGCAACCTTGGGTTTCCGCGACAAGCCCTTGGTCCTCCCTGCCCTGAGGAAGGGAGGAGAGGGGAAAGTCGGGAAGGAGAGAGGCGAAAGAGTGCCCCTGGATCTGGGCGCGACGGACGCCGAAGATCCGCTCGGCGGCGGCATTGAAATAGAGGACGGTCCCAGCAGAGTCGACAAGGACGATCCCTGTAATGGCCGTTTCCGCAAGGGTGATGAAGCGTCGTTCGATTCCCTCGGCCTGGGTTCGCAGGGAGTGTTCGAGGCTCAGGTCCTCGAAGAGAGCGAGGGTCTGGACGTCCTTCTCGGTCGGATGGATCCGGGTCAGGGTGATCCGGACCGGATGGGGGGTCTGGGAGGGGAGCCCGTCTGCCGTGAAAATCTGGAGGGTCCGGCGGAGGAGTCCCCGACTCATGACCTCCGTGAGAGCCTCCTCCAGTCCTTCGGCGCGAAGGATGGAGGGGAGGGGATGCCCCAGAACTTCACCATCCGTGAGTCCAAATTGCCGAAAGAACGCCGGATTGGCCGAGAGAATGATGTTGTCATGGTCAAGCAGGAGGAGTCCGTCCGGGAGATTCTCGAGGAGCTTGTCGTCGTACTCGTCCAAAAGCCGGGATTTGCGGAGCGTTTCGCCGAAATAGGCATGCAGGGTCAGGGCGATGTCGAAGAAGACGATCTTCAGAAAGGATCCCAGGACCTCCGTGGATTCCCGGAGATCCCGATCGGCTTGGAATGGGAGTCCTTGCTCCAGAAACGAGGAAAGATAACGGATCCAGGCCCCAAGGTACCACTCGGGCGGCGTTCCCATTTCCACATGAAGGGTTCCCACATGGTGGCGGGAACGGATATAGTCCCCCTCATAAAGACCCGACGTCAGACGGTCGAAGTACTCAGTCAGGACGGACTTGAAGCGATCAAGGCGGGCGGGTTCGGAGGGAATCCGGGCATGGGTCGGGGCATGGGAGGCCAGGTGCCGGAGGAAGGCGTCGACGAGATCCGGCTGGGCGGAAGAGACGATGGGGCGGAGCGACAGAAGGCGAAACCGGTCTTCTTCCGTAAATCCAAAGAGATCGAGCCAGCGACGAGGATCGTGTCCGTCGGGGTCAGATTCCGGAGGGCCCCCGACGGACGCGGAGGGGTCTATGGACATAAGGTCGTCCGTCTCCGACCCGGCTTGCTTGCTTGCTTGCTTGCTTGCTTGCGCAAAAACCTGTCCATCCTTCCTCCACAAAGTGACCGGTTAGGGTCATCCGCCCCCTCCTTCGATCTAGGGGCTTGCCCGGTTGCATTCCGGGGGGGTGCCGAAGGTATTCAGGAAAGATCGGTAGAGGGTTCGCTCTGCGGTTCGCCAGTCCTCCTCGAAAATGCGATAGCGGAACCGGGCGCCTTCGGAGATCCTCTCCCGAAGAAGCGGGTTGCCGCCGGATGAATACAGATGATGGGACAATCTTTTCCTGAGGTTCCGGGAGGACCCGATATAAAGCACCTTTTCCGGCTCTCCGGGAACAAAGGAGCTGATCTCGTAGACTCCGGAGCAGACAGGAGCCGACTCTCTCACCGAACAGGGCGAGAGGGGAACCGGCAGGGAAAATCCTGCCGTCGCGTCCCGGTAGATCTCCGCCGTCGTCCGTCCGATTCTTTCGGGGATTCCCAAGGCCCTCCGGATGTGGGCGACCGTCCGGCGGGAAAGGGAAACAGCAAAGGCCTCTTCGATGCGCCGGGCAATCTCGCCGTCCGAAAGGGGACCGTGAATGGAGCCTTTCTGGATCAGCGATTTTTCACTTTTTATCACGTCATTCACGAAATGGCAACACGTCGTCCTGAAGGTCGGGCATAGTTCGGAAAGCTCCCGAACATTTCCCACCGGATAAACAAGGGGGAAATGGCGGAGAATGCGCGAGATGCGGGTCGGATCGATCCCCTTGGGAAACCAGGGGCTAAAGGGGAGCTTTTCGGAGAGGCGAACATAGGGAAGAGGGCGAAGCGCGAGAAGATCTCCGGTCCTGATGTATTCGGCCTGAGCGTGGAGCACGAACCGGACGATATGGGAGGCAAGACGGTTCCGGCTGTTGACCAGACGGAGACGGCGGACAGTTCTGCCGAAACCCCCTCCGATCCCCTCCTGCCCAAGCAAACGACTGATCACCGTATCGTCCATCCGGTACTCCCGGACAAAGCTCGAACTGTGCCAGAGAATCTGGGGATGGCCCTCCTCCATGACGATTTCTCCGAAGGTCTGTCCCTCTTTAGGGGGCGACGGAGAGAGTCGGGAACCGCTGAGGGTTCCCGCGGAGATGATCCCGGAATGTTGCAGAGCGTGCGAGTCGGCATCAAGCTTTTTGACAAAAGAGTCGAAACGCCGGAGGGGAAGTTCAAGAAAGCGTGAAAGGAGAATCTTTCCAAAAAGATCCGGGGCAAGGGGAGGCATAGGGAGCAAAAGCTTCTTTCAACGAGATCGATGAGAGGGATTGCAGATGATCCGGAAAGCCAGGGAATGGAAATGGCGCAGGATGACAGAAAGATGTGTGCCTCGATAAAAGATTTCCGGGAAAAGTGTCTTCTTTTCGGTCTTACGTCCGAACGGGATTCATGAATGACACCGCTCTCGGTATTATCGGAAGAGAGAAGGGATTCCTTGAGACTCTTTTCTCAAGAGAGACCGGGGTTGACGGGCTGGAACACGGGTTTCAGAATGTCGATAAGAGGGGGGAGAGGCGCTTCAATAAATGCATGACTGGAAGCCTTGATCTCGGAGTCCTGCTTTTCCTGACCGTCTTCCCGGGCGATGAACTCCGGAGGCAGGGCAATGACCCGGGCCTCTCCCGGACGAACGAGAACGGGCGTGACGGCCGCATGGGAATAGGTGACCGAGTCGGGGTCCTTCGTTTGTCGCTTGGAGAGACACGACGGACAGGAGATCGTGTCGGAGGAGACGGTCTGGGTCCCGTCGAGAACGAGCAAGTAGCCGATCGACGTGCGGTAGGAGTCGAGATGGCCCTGCTCCCGAAGGGAGTCCCCGATATCAAAGATCAGGGACGAGACGCTCGACGGAGGGACGGGATCGAGAAGACGCCGGATATGGGGGTCGGAGGGAATCTTGAAGACCCCGAAGATCGTGGAGGCATTATTGCGTCCGAGCCTCTTCTGGTTCTCCCGTTGGGCATCGAGAAAGGAGGGATGCTGAAAGTAGAAGACCGAGAATGCGGAGAGAAGCGCATCCCGCATCTCGTAACGTCGGGCAGGATGAGAGGACTGTCGGGCATCGGGCAGAGAGGGAGCCAGATCTCTCAGGGCGACGACGACCTCATCAAAGGACGAATACCGTCCCTTGGATCGTTTTCGCTTCCGGGGGCTCGATGACGAGCCAGGGGTCTGTGTGGAGGGGGCCATGCCTCCACTGTATCAGAAGCAACGGTCTGTGTCCAGCATTCTAAGCGACCTTCAATGAATGCTATTTTAATATAAGCAGGAAAGAGCCTGTTGACAGGGATCTTTGAAGAAAAAGTTTTAGAAATCCTCTATGGACCTTAAATGTGGAATTGCTGCCCCGAAACTGACACCAGTTCCTTGTCCACTTCGTCCATCAACACATTGCCCAGGAGCGGAGAGAGCGACTGTGGACGGACCACAAACCGAAAAGATATTGCGAGAAAGTGAGATTGTCATTTTTCTGCTAGGGAAGGAGACATTTATGAGTCTAAATCATGTGTCGGCAAGGTTTTCTTTTGCGATGGGACTTTCGGCCGTTCTTATCGGCTATGCCTTTTGGGTATCTCTTTCAGGGATGGCGCACTATCGGGGAGAGGTCAAACGCATCTTCGACAAGGATCAGCCCCTTGTCGCTTCCTACCAAAACATTCTCTCTAATGCCCTTCTCGAAGAGATGGCTCTTCGCAATCTTCTCATTAATCCCAAGGATAACGTTGCGAAGGACAATCTCCGAAAATTCCGGACCGCGATGATTGGACTCATCGGTCAGGCCAAAACGTCGATCGTGACTAACGCCGATCCCGTGTTGAGAAGGACGGGGGAGAGGGAGCTCGAAGGCCTCGGAGAGTTACTCAAGGGGCACATCGACACGATTCATCGGATCCTTGACATGGCCAAGACGGATCGCGACGGGGCGATGCGCCTGTTGGGAACAGAGGAGGTCTCCCAGTGGAGAAAAATCCGCAGGGACATTCAGCGGCTCATGCGTCTGTCCCAGAAGGAGTTGGCCGTGAAGAACACAGATCTAACCCGGGCCTACCATCGGACCATGCTCGTTTCCCTGTCGGTGGTCGGGATCGGTTTTCTGATGACATTTGCGGTCATGGGCATGGTTTTCTCGAGATTTCGAAAGGGCATCAAGACTTCGGTGGCGGTGTCCGAAAAATTGGCCCGCTTCGACCTGCGTCCCGTTCCGGAGGATCCGCACCATGATGAATTTGCCCAGATCATCGAGACGCTCAGGAGAGTGTTCGACGAATTTCGAAAAATCGTGACCGATCTCGTCACGGTGAGCGCAAGCATGTCGGACAAGGCGGGAGAACTCTCCGACATTTCGTCCCTGACCGATGCCAACACGAAAGAGATCAAGGAGGCCGTGGCCAACGTGGTTTCCATCGTTGAGCATATGGAACGAACTATTTCCCAGTCCCAGGAGCTGACGGAGAGGACAACAAAAGAAGCTCGGAATGTGGTCGACATCACGAATGAAGGGGTGCGGATCGGGGAAAGATCCCGGGGGTCTTTTGATGAAATTCTCAGCAATATTCGTAAGACCCGGGACGCCCTCCAAAAACTCTCCGGTTCCGTCTTGCGTATTGGAAAGGCGACCCAGAGCGTCCGGGACATTGCGGCACAGACAAATCTTCTCGCCTTGAATGCGGCGATTGAAGCCGCTCGTGCCGGGGAGCAGGGAAGAGGGTTTGCCGTGGTGGCCGAAGAGGTTCGCAAGCTTTCCTTGCGGAGCTCCCAGTCGACGGAGGAAATCGGACAGATTGTCGAGGAGATTCAGATGATGTTTCAGGAGACAAGTACCCTGATGGAGCAGGCGCAAAAGGCGGTCTTTGAAGGGGGAGGATTCACGGATGAGACGGCAAAGGCCTTTGAGACCATTCATCATGCGGTCGAAGCCCTTCCGGATTTGATGAAGCAGGTGGAACACTCCTTTGACGAGCTTCGCCAGGAGGAGGCAAATTCGCGAGACACCGCGCTTAGGATCAACCAGCTCTCCGAACAAATGCTTCAGGGCCATAAAACGCTGACGGAAGTGTCCTCAATGCTCTTCTCGCAATCGGAAAAGTTTCAGATCCTCGTCCAAAAATTTACCCTTTAGCGCGGGAGGAGTTTGGAGGTGGCCTCTCCACCCCACAGGAGAGGGTTCTTTTAGAT
>JAKCCY010000129.1 GCA_021838765.1 Nitrospirota bacterium | reverse complement strand
CTGTCGGGCTGCTGATGCGAGGCACTGGGACAGGAACCCCCGGCTCCCAGGGAGGGTCGAGGGAGAAGAGGGTGAAGCGGTCTGGATTCTCCGACAGATTTGATCCAATATCGGTCAGATGGAGCGTGGGGTCTCCAAAAACTCCAGGACTGACCGCGATCTGAGGAAATGTGAGCGGAAACCCGGTCGTCGCCCAGATGGAGGACGGATTCTGATTTTTCTTGTTTCCCAGGCTCCTGGAAGATCCTGGAGATCCGTGGTAGTCTGGGAATGTGGTTCGGTTGGGATGATTCTTCAGTCAAAAGAGCCGTCGGATTTCCCTCCGAAAGGGAGTGTTGGTTCTTAAAAGCTCTTATCGGGCGCAGGAGGATTTATGTCCGTCAATGAAGGACCTGTTGATCGAGTGGTGAGAATTGTTCTGGGGGTTGTTCTCATTGCCCTGGTCTATGTTGGTCCAAAGACTCCGTGGGGATGGATCGGGCTTCTTCCGTTACTGACCGGCATTACCGGGCGTTGCGGGTTGTACAAGGTTCTGGGGTTCAATACCTGTCCCTTAAATGGCAAAAAGGACTGATCCATCCCAGAATCACGGAATCGAAGGGGTGGGGGTAGGATGCTCAACCGGATCGGTTGAGTTCTCCAGCTCTTGGTTGGCATAAGGGCCGTCGAGGTCGGATTGTCCCGGATCCTTGCTGCGCAGAGTGGGGCTGTGTGGAGGGTGGCTGTCTTTTTAAGGGTCAGGGAGGGGATGACTTCCGGATGGTCTTTTTGGAAATGGTCACGGTGTGTTGTCTGTTCTGTTGTTTTCCTGGTCGAACGACCTGCTTTTTCCCTCAAGAATTTTTTTTTCGATCAACACTTCCCGCATCCGCAAAAGAAATGACAGAAACTGTTTCTGTTCTTCTTCGGAAAAAATGGAAAACAGCTCAGAAACCCGGTCCTTGAAAGAATAGCAGTTTGCGGTCAGGAACTCCTCCGCCTGCGCTGACAGGGAAATGATTGTCGCCCTGCGGTCGCTGGGGTGAGGTTTCCTTTCAACCATTCCCTCCTTCTCAAGGGCATCGACCAGTGCGGTGACGTTGGTCGCTGTAACCCCCAGACGGTCCTTGATGCTGCACATCATCATCGGACCATATTCGAACAGAAGTCCCATCAGGTACATCCTTTTCGGGGTATGGCCGTCCATCTCCATGATCGATTCAGCCCAACGGACATAAGCAGGGCCCAGCATCCAAAAGAGCTTCATCAATTGGTGGTTCAGCGGGTTGGCTCCGGCCGGACTGCATCCATTTTCTTTGGCATTTTGCATCATGGACCCTCCTTGACAAATATTATATCACAGTAGTCTAATAATGAATAATTCGTATATGCATTATTTTTTGATGCATATGGATCCAACCGGGGCCAGTCCAGTCATCCCTTCGATCTGTCCTGATATTTGCAGCCAAGGATATCGTTTCGTGATTATAAACAAATTCCCGTTCTTTTTCTCCACAGCAGTGGCTTTTCTCCTGTTGGCCGGCTGTGCTGTGGGGCCGGACTTTCACACTCCCGCTCCTCCCAAAACAAAAACCTATACGAAGTCCCCACTGTCGACTCCGGTCGTTTATACGGACAAGGGGGACGTTGTCCAGCGCTTTAAAACGGGGAAGGATATTCCGGGACAATGGTGGAAGCTGTTTCATTCCAAGTCCCTGAATGATCTGATCGACCAGGCGCTGAAAGTGAATCCGACGCTTCAGGCGGCAGAAGGCTCCCTTCTTTCCGCGATGGAGAACGTTTCAGCAGGGCAGGGAGCCTACGGACCGTCGGTTACGGGAAATCTCTCGACCGTCCAGCAATACTTTAACGGAGCCGCCTTTGGTGCCCCACAGCTATCCTCTCTCTTTACCCTCAATACCGGTTCCCTGAGTGTTTCTTATCCATTGGATCTTTTTGGAGGGATCAGGCGACAGGTCGAATCCCTGAAGGCCCAGGAGGACTATCAGAGATTTCAGCTCGAGGCGGCCTACCTGACATTGACGTCCAATATTGTTCTTGTTGCGATTCAGGAGGCATCCCTGAGAGAGCAGATCAAGGCGACCAGGCAGATCATCCAGGTCTTGAAACAAGAGCTTCTTATCGTCAAGCGCCAGTTTGAGGTGGGTGCGATTGCCCGGTCTTCTGTTTATTCCCAGGCGACTCTTCTTGCCCAGGAGGAAGCCACCCTGCCTCCTCTTGAAAAGCAGCTGGCCATGGAACGACACCAGATGGCGGTCTATCTCGGACGATTTCCCAGTGAAAAAATTGGTGCGGATTTCCACCTTGACGACTTGACGTTGCCGGATGAACTGCCGGTGAGTCTTCCGTCCAAACTGGTGGAGCAGCGTCCGGACATCCGGTCGGCGGAGGCTCAGCTCCATTCTGCAAGTGCCCAGGTGGGTGTTGCCACCGCGAACATGTTCCCCCAGATATCGCTTACAGGACAATACGGAAGCGAAAGTATCGCCGGGTATTTTTCTCCAGGAAGCCAATTCTGGAGCTATGGTCCCTCCCTGACCCAGCCCATTTTTCAGGCAGGGACCCTTCTTCACAAAAAACGGGCCGCCGTCGCCATTTTTCAACAGACAAAAGCACAGTATAAAAACGTTGTTCTTCAAGCTTTTCAGAATGTTGCAGATTCGCTTCGGGCCCTTGAAGCGGATGCCCAGACCCAAAATGCCCAAATGGTGGCCTTTGTCGCAGCGTCTGAAAGCCTGAAAATCTCCGAACGTCAGTTCAAAGTGGGTGCAATTGGCTATCCAGGGCTCTTCAATGCGCAGCAAAGCTTTGAAAAAGCACGGATCAATCTGGTCCTGGCCAAAGCAAGCCGCTACTCCGATACGGTTGCCCTTTTTGAGGCTCTTGGGGGAGGGTGGTGGAATCTGGCGAAAGCTACGCCCAAGGGAGTTGGTCTTACAAAAAAACAAGTAGCGGAAAACTCTTCCAAAAAACAATGATGGTACGGCGAACTTATAGGAAAAGGCTTTTGTCCACATGGTGAACTTTTTTATCAGACGACCAATTTTTGCGGCTTCGGTTGCCATTATAATGGTTTTTACCGGCTTGATTTCCTTCAAGCTTTTGCCCGTTTCGCAGTTCCCGGAGATTACTCCCCCACAGGTGACTGTTTCAGCCAATTATCCGGGCGCTTCGGCCCAGGTTGTCGCGGATACGGTGACGACTCCGCTTGAGCAACAGATCAGCGGGGTGCCGGGGATGGCCTACATGTCCTCGACAAGTTCGAACGACGGAAGCTCGACGATTACCATTACCTTCAATGTCGGGTATCCGATCGATATCGCAGCGGTTGATGTTCAGAACAGGATTTCCCAGGCGACACCCCAGCTTCCGGCGATCGTGAATCAGGGGGGAATCATCGTCCAGAAGAAAAACCCCAATTTCGTCCTGATCGTGAATCTCTACTCCCCCGATGGTTCTGTTGACCCGATCACCCTGAGTAATTATGCCTATCTCCAGATTGTCGATCCTCTGAAAAGACTTTCCGGTGTGAGTGACGCTGTTATTTTTGGAGAAAGGCGCTACTCCATGCGGGTCTGGCTCAATCCGGACAAGCTTTCCCGGCTGGGTCTGACTGCAGTGGATGTCCAGAACGCAATCGCAGAGCAGAATGTTCAGGTTGCTGCCGGAAAAATCGGAGACGCGCCAGCGCCTTCCGGAACGATGTTCGACTATCAGGTCAATGCAACGGGAAGGCTCAGCACTCCGGAGGAATTTGGAAATATTGTCCTGAGGGCAGGGACAGGAAGCAATGCGGCGGTCCGTCTCCGGGATGTTGCCAGGGTCGAGCTCGGTGCCCTCCAGTACACATCCTCCGCCAACATGGACAAAAAGCCGACGATCATTATCGGTATCTTCCAGACGCCGGGATCCAATGCTCTGGAGCTTGACAGCCAGGTCAAGTCGAAAATGAAGGAGCTTTCCGCACGGTTCCCCAGGGGGATCAGCTATTCCATCAAATATGATACGACCATGTTTGTCTCTGCTTCGATGAAAGAGGTTGTCTTTACGCTTCTTGAGGCGTTGCTTCTTGTGGTGGGAGTCATCTTCCTGTTTCTCCAGAACGTTAGAACCATGATTATTGCCGGTATCGCCATTCCCGTCTCCCTGATCGGTACATTGACGATCATGGAGATCGTAGGATTTTCCCTGAACACCGTGAGCCTTCTTGGCATGGTTCTGGCTATTGGGCTTGTTGTGGACGATGCGATTGTTGTCGTCGAGAACGTCGAGCGCCAGCTTGAGCATGGTCTGGCTCCGATGGAGGCGGTCCGAAATGCCATGGGTGAAGTGACAGGGCCAATTATTGCAACCTCCGCCGTGTTGGGCGCGGTTTTTGTCCCGGTGGCCTTTCTCCCGGGTATCACCGGACAGCTTTATCGGCAATTTGCCCTGACGATAGCCATTTCTGTCGGGCTGTCAGCCTTTAACTCCCTGACCTTGACCCCGGCTCTTTCAGCCTGGCTTCTTCGTTACCAAAAGCCCTCTGAATTGTATTTTTTTCGTAAGTTCAACGCGTTTTTTGAATGGGCGAGAGACGGTTATGCCCATATGGTCCGACGGGCAATCGATTACCGCTGGTATGCCATGGGCGTTTTTCTGGGCGGAATCTTCATGACCTATTTTCTCTTTGTCCGGGTTCCGGAAACATTTCTTCCGGTGGAAGACCAGGGCTACTTTTTTGTCATTATCCAGTTGCCGGATGGAGCTTCTCTCGAGAGAACCGATGCTGTGACGAAAAAGGTTCGGGATATTCTCCTTAAAACGCCGGGAGTCCAGGATGTCGTGTCCATTTCCGGACTGAATTTCCTGACCTTCGCCAATCAGTCGAACAGTGCGGCCGAGTTTGCGATCCTCAAACCATGGGAGGAAAGGGGAAGCGCCTTGACCGCCTCGATGATTGTCAACTCTGTCCGACCCAAGCTTTTCATGATTCCTGAGTCGATCGCACTGAGTTTTGATCCACCCTCTATTCCAGGTCTTGGCTCCACCGGAGGGTTTGAGTTTGAAGTGGAGGATCTGACGGGAAAGGGAAGCAAGGCTCTTGATGCAGCGACCCAGTCGCTTATGGCTGAAGCCCGCAAACAGCCTGAAATTGAAGCCCGTCAGGTTTTTACAACTTTTTCCACCACGACGCCGCAGTTTGACTATGAGCTTGACCGGAGCAAGGCCAAGCTTCTGGGGCTTTCTCTTCCGGATATTTTCAGCACCCTCCAGATTTATCTGGGATCCCTCTATGTCAATGACTTCAATCTTTATGGAAGAACGTTCAGGGTGACCCTCCAGGCTGAAAAAGATGCCAGGGGGACTCCGGGAGACCTGTCACGCCTGTATGTCAGGAATGTTTCAGGGAACATGATTCCCCTTGATGCACTGGGACAGCTTACTCCGACCGTAGGCCCTGAAACGGTCAACCATTACAATATCTATGGCTCTGCTCTCATTAATGGCGGTCCGGCGCCGGGGTTCAGCTCCGGAGATGCGATCAAGGCCATGGAGAGAGCGGCAAAGAAGTCATTGTCTTCAGATTTTGGATATGAGTGGACGGGGATTACCTATCAGGAACTGAAGGTCGGTTCCATCGAAAAGTGGGTGTTCGCCATTTCCCTGGTCTTTGTCTTTTTGTTTCTGGCGGCCCTTTATGAGAGCTGGTCCATGCCATTCATGGTGATCCTTGTTGTTCCTCTTGCCATTTTTGGCGCTATGGTCGCGACCTGGCTCAGGGGAAAGCAGGTGGATGTTTATTCTCAGATCGGGTTCGTCATGCTGATTGGTCTTTCGGCAAAAAATGCCATCTTGATTGTTGAGTTTGCCAAGCGCCTGAGGGAGAGAGGTCTTGGCATTGTTGAGGCGGCAATGGAAGCGGGAAGGTTGCGTCTCCGTCCCATTCTGATGACTGCATTCGCCTTTATTCTTGGAGTCGTTCCCCTGATGTTTGCCTCGGGTGCCGGAGCCGCTAGCCGGCAGTCCATCGGAACGACTGTTTTTGGCGGCATGTTGGCGGCGACGATGTTGAGCCTCTTCTTCGTTCCTATTTTTTATGCAGTGATCGAAGGCATTCGCGAAAGAGCCGGATTGTCGGAAAACTCTTCTTCGGAGAAATAAGTTTTGTCGGGTTCTTTGTGTCATTTGGCAGAGGAGATTTTTTAATGAATATCGGAAAGCCCGGAAGGTTGCGGGTGTTTGTCCTATCAGGTGTGATTCTTTTCGGAGCCTTGTTTGTGGCAGGAAAATTCGGGTCCCGATTTTTCCTCTCGGGAGGGAAGTCCGCTTCGTCCCAGATGGGCATGCCTGTGCCGGTTGTCAGGGGAATCAGGAAAACTGTTCCGCTCTACAAGGAGTACATTGGAACAACGGAAGCGATACGAAATGTCGCTTTGCAGGCGATGGTGACCGGATACCTGAAGGACCAGTTTGTTCCTGATGGATCAGATGTCAAAAAGGGGATGCTGATTTACAGGATAGACCAGAGAAACTACAGGGCGGCACTCGACCAGGCCGAAGCCCAGGTTGAACGGGACAAGGCCTCGTTTGAGTACGCCAGGGAGAACCAGCGAAGAAACTCGCTCATGGTTGTTCATGGCGATATTTCCAAGGATGCTTTCCAGCAGTCGACAAGCATGATGCACCAGGCAGCATCCACCATCCTTGCAGACAAGGCCGCCCTCGACCTTGCGAGGATCAATATGGGGTATACAGAGATTCGCGCACCGTTTTCCGGGAGGCTCAGCCGCAGTCTTGTTTACACGGGAACACTGATCAACACGGGGACCCAGATCAATACGCTGGTTCAGCTGGATCCCATTTATGCCACCTTTAATCCGCCTGAGGCAGATCTGGCTGATATCCTGAAAAATCGTGTCCACGGAAAAATGCCGGCGACGGTCCGTCTATCGGGCAATCACTCGAAAACGTACAACGGAAACTTGTCTTTTATTGACAATGTGATCGATCGGCAAACGGGAACATTTACCGCGAGGGTGACCGTTCCCAATACTGACAAAACCCTGATTCCCGGGGAATGGGTTCATGTCAGGCTCCATATTGGTGACCGTCAAAACGCTCTCATGATCCCGCAAACAGCCGTTGGTTCAAATCAGATCGGAAAATTTGTTCTTGTCGTTTCAAAAGACAACAAGGTTGAAATTCGCTTTGTTGTTCTGGGGGTTATGGATGGGGATTTGATTGAGGCGGTCAAGGGGATTTCTGATGATGACCGGATCATTGTCGGAAATCAGCAGAAAATCGGTCCGGGAATGCCGGTTGTTCCAATGGAGCAACCGGGAAAAATTTAAACGGTTACGAGATTTTTTCGCGCAATCATTCAAAGAAAAATGGACAGAAATCAGGGCGCCTTATCGGCAGGGGATTGACGGCGGGGTTGGTCAAAACATGGTGGGCGGAACAGGGATCGAACCTG